>NZ_PUIA01000041.1 GCF_002967715.1 Blastopirellula marina | reverse complement strand
TGAACCGCTCCCCTTTTCTGTACCAGCTCAAGTGAGAAAATCCAGGATCTTCATCTGGCCAGGCTAGCCTGGCCAGATGAAGCGAATTCCCTGGGGGCCAGGTTGCCCAGGGCGCTGTGTGGTCGATGTTCGTTGTAGTCGCGACGCCAGGATTCTATCTTCTCCTTGGCGTCCTCCAATGACAAGAACCAATTTTCGTTCAGGCATTCTGCTCGCACGCTGCCGTTGAACGACTCGATGAAGGCGTTATCGGTAGGCTTTCCTGGCCGACTGAAGTCGAGTACGACCTGATTGGCGTAGGCCCACTGATCTAGTGCCTTGGACGTGAACTCCGGGCCGTTGTCAACCTGGATCGTTTTGGGCAACCTCCGATGCTCCGCGATACGTTCTAAGGCCAGCACGACGTCTTGGCCGCGGAACCTGGGCTCGACCTCGATCGCCAGACTCTCACGAGTAAAGTGATCGACTATCGTTAACAGCCGGATTCGACGCCCGTCGAACAGCTCGTCGGTCATAAAATCCATCGCCCAGCAGTCGTTTATGCGAGTCGCCGAAGGACGCAAGGCACGTGTCTGGCAACTGACCCGACGCCTGGGCGTCTTCGTCCGTAAGCCTAGTTGTTCCTGCCGATACAAGCGGTAAACACGCTTCGCATTGACCGCCCAGCCTTCACGGCGAAGCAGGATGTGCAACCGTCGATAGCCGTAGCGAACCCGTGTGGCGGCCAATTCCTTCAATCGCATCCGCAAGGGTGCCTGATCGTCTCTCACGGACAGGTAGCGGCATGTCGACCGAGCCAAGTTCAGCAAGCGACACGTGCGTCGTTCGCTGATGCGATACGCAGCCTGAACACGATCCGCCGTTGCCCGCAGGCGATCAGGCTTCAAAGCTTTTTTGACAGCACATCCTGCAAGATCTGCTTATCGAGGCTCAAGTCAGCCACCAGTTGCTTCAGCTTCTTATTCTCTTCTTCGAGTTGCTTTAAGCGACGTACCTCGGCGACACCCAGCCCATCGAACTTCTTCTTCCAGCGATAGAACGTCTGCTGACTGATCCCAAGCTTCCGACAAACCTCCTCCACCGGCACACCCGACTCGGCCTGCTTCAGGGCAAAGGCAATCTGTTCATTCGTAAATCGAGACTTCTTCATGGTCATGATCTCCTCGAATAGGATGGCCCGATTTTACCTCGATTTTCTCATTTTGAATGGCTCAGTTTTTGGGTTGCAGGTCA
>NZ_PUIA01000040.1 GCF_002967715.1 Blastopirellula marina | reverse complement strand
CCAGCAAACGCTCGCCGGGGGACTTCGCCCTGTGGAAGAAAGCCAAGCCTGGCGAACCTTCCTGGGACAGCCCGTGGGGACAAGGTCGCCCAGGCTGGCATATCGAATGCTCGGCGATGAGCAAAAGCATTCTCGGCGAGACCTTTGATATCCACGGTGGCGGTCTCGACCTGACCTTCCCCCATCACGAAAACGAAATTGCCCAAAGCGAATGCTGCCACGGCAAGCCGATGGTCAACTACTGGATGCACAACGGACTACTGCGAAGCGACCCGAGCGCCGGCAAGATCGGCGGCAAGGCCGAACGCGAAAAAGGTGCGACCGAAGGGGAAGCCGCCAGCGGCAAGATGAGCCGTAGCGGTGGCGCTGGCGGTTTGCACTCGCTAATCGACCGCCAGGGGGGCGAACGCATTCGCTTCTTCCTGCTACGAACCCATTACCGCAGCACGATCCTGTTCAGCGAACCAGCGATCGAAGAGGCCGGTATCGGGCTCGATACGTTCTACCGTTTGTTCGAACGCTACGAACGGATCACCGGCATCAGCTTCTATGACATCGAGACCGCCAAAACCCGCAAGGAAGGCGAGATCGAAGCTGGCAGCGACGAACTTCTGACACTGCTCAAGAAGCATCGCGACGCTTACCTCGAAAAGATGGACGACGACTTCAACACCGGTGGCGGTGTGAGCGAGTTGTTCGAGATCGTCCGCGGCGTGAACAAGTACATCGACCAGAACAAGCTGGAAGAGACCAAGGGTGCCGATACCAGTTCGCTGGATCAAGCCATGGCTACCATTCGCGAATTGTCTGCCATCCTGGGTTTGTTTACCGACAAGCCGGAAGCCGATTCGAGCGAAGATGCCGGACTGGTCGATGCCCTGATGGGCCTGGTCATCGAGATTCGAGCCAACTCGCGGAAGAAGAAAGACTTCGAAACGAGCGACCTCATCCGCGATCGCCTGACCGAGTGCGGCATCACGCTGGAAGACCGCAAAGACGGTACGCTCTGGCGTAAAGGTTAACCTGATCCAGTTCCCTTTCCCTTTTCCAGGGAGAGGGGCAGGGCGATGGTTGGGAAGCGTGTACCAGGGTCGCCCCTCACCCTAACCCTCTCCCCCAAGGGGCGAGGGGCCTTGCTTCGCTTACTCCCTAGGACTTCCATGCGGAAACGTATCCTTGGCATCGATCCTGGTCTTAACATCACCGGCTATGGTGTGATCGATGTCGGTCCGTCTGGTGTTTCGATTGTTGAAGCGGGAGTGGTGCGTGGAAAATCGCGGGGAGACGTGCCAGCCCGAGTACGCGAGATTTATGAAGGCATCACCGACGTGATCACGTCGCTCAAACCGACGGTGATGGCGATGGAAGAGCTGTACTCGCACTACGAGCGCCCAAAAACGGCGATCATCATGGGACATGCCCGTGGCGTGCTCTGCCTGGCAGCGGCACAGAATGATTTGACCTTCCACAGCTACGCTGCCACGCAAATCAAAAAGATCCTGACCGGTAGCGGTCGTGCCCCTAAAAGCCAAATGCAAGACTCGATTCGTCGCGAACTTGGGCTTTCGGCCGTGCCAGAGCCTGCCGACGTGGCGGATGCCTTGGCGGTGGCATTGTGCCACCACTACCTCAGCAAAATCGCAACGACCATTTAACAACACCTCTCGAAACGGAATTCCCCCTTGATTACGAAAATCACCGGCAAACTGGTCTCGGTCGAAATCACCAGCGTGACGATTGCCGCCGACCCCTTCGAATACGAAGTGCTGGTGCCGGAGTTCGTGCGTCGCCAGGTTCAGTCGCAAATTGGCCAAAAGGTTTCCTTTCACACAATCAACTACCTGGACGGCGATCCTTCCCGCGGGAGAATGAGCCCTCGCCTGGTTGGTTTTTCCAATCACATCGAACGCGAGTTTTTCGAGCTGTTTTGCTCCGTGGACGGGGTCGGCGTAAAAAAAGCTTTGCGGGCCATGGTCCGTCCGGTCCAAGAAGTCGCTAATCAGATCGAACAACAGGATGCTAAAGGACTATCGGCCTTGCCTGGGATCGGTCCGGCCACCGCCGACCGAATTGTGGCGAAGCTGCGCCGTAAGGTCCCGAAATTTGCCTTGTTGATCTCCGGAGCGGATGGCGAGAGCCCCGAAATTTCGCGAGACGTCGTCACGGAAACCTTCGAGGTTCTCCTGCAACTGGGTCACTCGGAAACCCAAGCCAGAAAGCTACTCGACGCAGCCGTCGCCGAGAAAAAGAGCTACAAGGACGTGGATTCCTTAGTCCAGGCAGTGTACAAAATTGCTCATCAAGAGGGATAACTCACTCTCCATCAATACACTTCCTCACTATCCCAACTCATCATGCCGGACGTCGTAGACAATGAAGAACAGCTAGTCGCCGCCGAGTCGGTTGCGGACGATGAGTTAGTTGCTGCTGAGGTGCCTCAGCCGCAGGGCACGCCTTGCAAAGCGTGCGGCTGCCCGGTGGAACCGAACGATAAGTTCTGTCCTGCGTGCGGTACGCCTCACGAAATCAAAGGAGTAGCCGAGAAGAAAGCGGAAGCCAGGCAGTCGATCAAGAAGTATTTCCACTGCAAGACATGCGGCGCGAATGTTTCGATTGATCCACAAGAGTTGAGTTACGTCTGCCCTTTCTGCGATTCGACGTATGTCGTTGAGTACTCTCCCGAAGTCTCGGGCCGGCAACTGCCGGAGTTTGTGATTCCTTTCCGCGTGACGCCTGACATGGCAATGGAAAAGTTTCGCGCGTGGATTAAAGGAAACGATTGGTACCGGCCCGGTGACTTGCACATGGCCGAGATCGAAGACAAGCTCTGCGGTGTGTATCTTCCGTTCTGGAGCTTCTCGATGCTGGCCGAAAGTCGCTGGAGCGCCTCGATCGGTGAGTATTGGTACAAGACCGAATCGTACACGACCATGGAAAACGGAAAGATGGTCACCAAAACGCGCCGTGTTCAACATACGGAATGGTGGCCTCTTTCCGGCAGACACCATAGGTACTACAGCGGCTACATGATCTCGGCCAGCAAGGGTTTGACACAAGCGGATGCCGACCGTATCAAGCCATTTACCCTTTTGGCTGCCAAACGGTACGAACCGTACTTCCTGGCCGGCTGGGCAGCCGAAGAGTACCAGATGGAAATCGCCGAGGCACAAAAGATCTGCTACGAAGAATTCTATCGCCGCGAACAGACAAACATTCGCCAATTCCTGCCTGGCGATACGAGCCGTAGCCTGGTTGTGAAGACGGAATTCTCGTATGAAAACTCCGACCTGTATCTGCTGCCCATTTACCTGTTGACCTATCGCTACCAAGACAAGGTCTATCGGTTTCTGGTCAATGGACAAACGGGCCTGATCAACGGGGACAAGCCTGTCTCGTGGACTCGCATTTGGGGTGTCGTTGGTGGTGGCGTGGGTCTTTTGATCCTGTTCATTCTCATCATTCTGCTCATCTCAGTAATGATGAAATAAGGAGTCGGAGAGAAAGCCCAGCCCCATGAGTGATCTGCTTGAGAAATGTACGGTTTGCGGTGGATTGATCGACGAGGAAGATCTGTTCTGTGGCAATTGCGGAACGGAAGCTCCTCACCGCCAAGACGCGCATACACCTGACTCCACACTATCCACCCACAGCTTCAGTTGCAGCGGATGCGGCGCGGCCATGAGCTATTCTGCCGAAGCGGAAGCTCTGCGATGCCCCTTTTGCGGATCGACAAACCTAGAAAAGGGGAAAGACCATAAAGTTATCGCGGCGACCAAGGTCATTCCGTTTCGCGTGTCAGAAGCTGAAGCACGAAAAGAAATGCGCGAGGCGATCGGCCAAGGCTTCTGGCGACCGCCCGACATCTCAGAGCGAGCGGTGGTGAAGAATATGGTACCGGTTTACGTACCGTACTGGGTGTTCTCGGCCGATGTCGCGACTTTTTGGACGGCTGATACAAGTCAGACACCGATGGGTGCCAGCGGTGACTGGTACCCTTTGTCAGGCGAACATCGAGCCCGTTACGAAGGCGTTTTGGTAGGGGCTAGTGGTGCCTTAACACCCAATGAAACATCTCAGCTCTGTCCCTTCGACATGAGCCAAGGCATTTCCCCCAAAGATGCCCACCTGGATCAGTACACGGTGGAGCAGTTCAACGTCGCTCGCAAGTATGCTCGCCCGATGGCCAAGTCGGGCCTCGAATCACTCGAGCGGAAAGCGGTTGATATGAAGTTCGTCCCGCCGCGAAGCCGCAACGTGCAGGTCAATCTTCGTATCCAGAATATGAGCAGCGAGCCAATGCTGTTACCAGTCTGGATTATGGCCTACCAGTACAAGGACGAAGTCTACCGATTTCTCGTCAACGGACAGAATGGACGCTCAACAGGGCACGGCCCTGTTTCGTATCACCGCCTGTTCATGGTGCTCGGCACAGTTCTCGCCGTAGGCTTAGGCATTGCGATCATTGCCATGCTTTGCGGAGGTCTGGCCAGCCTATTCAGCGGCTGATGCGTTGAATCATTCCTCATCGTCGACGAATTCGTAGACCATCCCTTCGAGAACTTGTTCTGCTTCGCACTTGTCCATGTGAAGTTGATCAGAAACATCGTTTACCATGTCATGCACTACGATTTCAGTCATTGTCTGGGTTCCTTTGCGTTTGGAAATGATGGGAGTGTGAATCTCCTATCCGCAAAGACGGTGCCAATGGTTCGACTTCCGAGGAAAACGCCACGCGACGACGTTCAACTGGCCGCTAATCAGACAATTCGCCTGCTCCTGAATCAGGCCCATCATCAATTGAGTGCAACGATCGAGAAGTTCAGCACTGCGGCGAACGATACCCAAAGCAGGTAAGGGACCATCAATAGCGAAGCCTGACGGTCGTGACGCCAGAACATGACCACGACAATCAGAATCGAAATCCAAAGTACAGTGATCTCGACGGCTGCCAGCTTCGGGTTTTCAAGCCCGAAAAAAATGACAGACCAGGTCGTGTTCAAAAGCAGTTGAAAGCACCACATCCCCAGCGAGTGAGGGGCATTTACCCAGCCTGCGTTCTTCCAGATCAACCAAACGGCGACCGCCATCATCAAGTAAAGCGTCGACCAAACAGGGCCAAAGATCCAATTTGGTGGATTGAACGATGGTTTATTGAGTTCTGCATACCAGGTTTCGATCTGCGGCAAGGTAAATGATGAGCCAACACCCGCTGCCGTAAAACAAAGGATGATCCACCCTACTAGCCCCAGAGCACTTTGCCAGAAGGGCGTTACTTCGGGTTGATTCGTTGCGGAATCCATGTGACCTGCCTTGTATCGGGAGAATACCGAACTTTTCGACCTCATCCTCTATTTGTTATAGTGGACGGCGATAGTCAACACCTGTTCAGTTGCTATCAGGCATTAGACTCGCAAATTTATCACGGAAAAAGGTTTTTCCAATGGGCAGGGAAGCGATACTGCAAGGCGAAAGCAGCCCAAACGAAGAAGACAAGAGCCTCCGCCCGCAATCCATTTCCGAAATGGTTGGCCAACTTGAAGTGCGCGAACGCCTGAAAGTGGTCGTCGATGCGGCCGTCAAACGGGACGAACCGCTCGGACATATTCTCTTCGATGGCCCCCCAGGTCTGGGCAAAACGACCTTCGCGACCTGTATCCCCAAAGATCTTGGCGTCAATTTCCAGCTAACATCCGGACCGGCGCTGCAGGCTCCCAAGGATCTGGTTCCTTACCTGACCAATGCCGACGAAAAGTCGATTCTCTTTATCGACGAAATCCATCGCCTACCCAAAGCGGTCGAAGAGTACTTGTACACGGCGATGGAAGATTTCCGAATCGATATCGTTCTCGGTGAAGGGACCAATGCGCGGACAATCAATTTGCAAATCAAACCGTTTACGTTGATCGGAGCGACAACCCGTAGCGGGATGCTGACCGCTCCACTGCGAGATCGCTTCCCGCTTCGCGAGCACCTCGACTTTTATACCAACGAAGAACTCGCCGAGATCATTCGACGAAATTCCCGTAAACTGGACGTCACCATCGACGATGATGCATCGCTCGAGATCTCGAAGCGAAGCCGTGGTACGCCACGCGTAGCGAACAATCGCTTGCGATGGATCCGCGACTACGTGACCAGCAAGGCCGACGGGCACATCACCATGCAGTTGGCTCAAGACGCGATGGCGATGCAGGAAATCGATTCTCTTGGGCTCGACAACCAAGATCGCAAATACTTAAACACGATCATCCGCGTCTTCGCCGGTGGGCCGGCCGGCATCGAGGCTATCGCCCATACGATGAATGCTGCCCCTGAAACTCTGGCAGACGAAGTCGAGCCGTTCCTGTTGCGCACCGAACTTCTCGTTCGTACGCCTCGGGGCCGCATGGTGACGACCAAATCGGTCGAACACATTCAAAAGATTATGGCCGCCAAGGGCAAAGGGCTCATGGACTAGAAGACACAGTGCGACCAGAGAAACCGGCAGGTCGCGCTGTGCATGAAACTAGCTCGTCATCGCGCCAACATCGAATCGCAGGCGTGCAACGGCCGAACAATCTTTCTCGGGGAAATCCGCTTCGCGAACGACGAATACATCTCCGCCGTTCTTCAGTGTTTCCACCGCGGCATCGTCCAGTAGATCGTGACTGATCTCATTGGGGACGCCGTCGTCCTGCACGTGCCCATCGCGGTCGACATGCCCCCAAATGGCCGTATCTTCTCGAATCAGCAAGGCCTCGATCGCTCCCATTTCCGATGCTCTGAGAATCGTCTCAAGGTCATTGGTTGCGAGGTTCTGGCCGTAGGCATCGTGATAGTTGGATATCGCACGATCGCATTCTTGCTGGAAATGCGGCTTTACTACCTGCCATGCTTTCTCGTGAAGCTCGTCCATCGATGCGTTGTCGAAGTTGCCATGGACACTATCTGGCAATAGGTAGCGATAGCGAATCGCTTCCTTGAAAACGGGATACAGATATTCAACGCCAGCGAATACCAGCGGGTCATTGCGTCCTTCCAGGAATAGACTCAGAGGATCATCCATGCGATGAAAGAACTGGAGGATCGTTTGCTTGGGGTCGTCGTCCCCGGCTCCCTGGCCGTGATACATCGTGTCGACTTCGCCGCCACGAGCATAACTGAAGTGCTGGATCGACGTGATGTATTCGTCGATGTTGAGCGCGTCTTTCAAGTTCTCGGGGAGTTCGGCCGGAACACGTTCTGCCAAACCATCGGCATTGCCTTCAAACAATCGCACCTGATTTTGACTGACGGCAATCAACACGAAGCGACCATCGCCGTGCAGTGCCGGTAACAGAGGACGCAAATAGAATCGATCCCCCACATGCACTTGCTCGGTCAACGTGCATCCCATCTGATGCACTTCCAAAGACTTTGGCGTGACAAACAGCGCCAATCCAGCAGAAGGATGCCGCCAGGCGTCTTGCTTCTCATCGTCACGAAAACGTTCCAACCGTTTGAGAATGGCCTCGCGACATTTCGAATCGCACACCTGATCGATGCTGAGTAGTGAAGCAGCATCTCTCATCAAATTCTTAAAGCGAATTTCGTTCTGCTGGACTTCCCGTCCCCACCGAAACATGGGCATGTAAATCGAAACACAAACCTCGCTCGTTTCATCCAGTAGCGTTTGAATCTGTTGCGGTTCCATGTCAAAGTATCTCCTTATTCCAACCCGAAGCGTGCCGATGGTTGAGAAAACACCATGCTGGTCGCAGAGCTCCCCGCTCTGGCAGCTTACAGCGCCTCAAGTCGCATGTCACTGGCTATTTCGATCGTTCCTACAAAGCGTGCAAAGCCTGCGCCACCGCTATAGAATTGTGTTCCCACCCTTCGCCTGTTTTGATCTTTAATAGCCCTATGCCCACTTGGTTAACTGTCACATTACTGACGCTCATGGCAGGTATGACGATGCCGCTCGGAGCGATCATCGCGAGCATCGAACACATCCACCGCGACTGGCTTGAACAGGAGTTCCGGCATAGCGTGATGGCATTTGGCGGCGGTGCTTTGTTTTCCGCTGTGGCATTGGTTTTAGTGCCGGAGGGCACAGAAGAACTCCCTGCTCATTTTTCTGTGCTATGGATTGTCCTAGGTGGGTTAATCTTTTGCGGGCTCGATATCCTTTTGGCACGATACCATAGCCCGACGACGCAGCTCGTTGCGATGTTGTCCGATTTCATCCCAGAAGCCCTGGCTCTGGGAGCAACCTTTAGTGCCGGCGGAAAGTCTGGCCCGCTGCTAGCCATTTTGATTGCCCTGCAAAATCTTCCCGAAGGGTTTAATGCCTATCGCGAAATGAATCAGGGGCCCGGGATTTCTGGTGTCAGAATTGTCGTGGTGTTTGGTGTACTAGCACTACTGGGACCGATTGCGGGGCTTGGCGGGTTTCTTCTTCTTGCACAGTTTCCCGCCGTGGTCGCGGCGATCAAACTGGTGGCCAGCGGAGGTATTCTGTTCTTGGTCTTTCAAGATATCGCTCCCCAGGCACGTCTCGAAAAAGCCTGGGCACCAGCACTCGGGGCCGTGCTTGGGTTTGCACTAGGTGTGCTCGGTCACGAACTGCTTCCGTGAGTTTCCGTTTTTTTTGATAACGGCGTGAACCCGGCGACATTTAGCACGTCCATCTTTCCAGAACAATCAATCAACTGCCTGAGTGAAATATCAGGCAACTTCCGGAGAGACAACGTGTCATCCCATCTCATACGACTGACATTAAAGCAATCCAACCGTTTCGGTTTCAGGACAGGGCAACCCACGCCCAGTCCCTTCCGAAAACGGCAACGCATTTGACGTGTAGACCTCTCTGTCTCTCCGATAGAAGGCTCCTCGTCCGATGCGACGAGGAGCCTTTTTTTGTTTTCATGCGGGATATTCGCTGCTGGTACGCGAAGCTCGATTTTGAATCGAGATGTCGTTGGTTCAATTCCAACTCCCGCAGCCTCGTGCGATGGCGAATGCGATCGCACGAATGAAATGATTGACTGCCGATTGGAGTACATGTTTTCAGAACCGCAGGTCGCAGGTTCAAGTCCTGCCGTCCCTACTTTTGAATTTGGGGACGTAGCTCAGTTGGATAGAGCAGCGTAAGGCCTCTGGTCATCCCTTCGTCGATCCTTTCCTTTTTCACAACTCAATTCGCACACTCTCGACTGCCGGTTGGGAGTCCATGGTTTATCAAGTTCGATTCTTGACGGCCCGCCTCATTCAGTATGCGGGCCGAGCTCTCGCCATCCCTTCGTCGAGTGTGCTTTTCAATTTCTTTTGTCCTTCGCCAAGGAGAATATTTCCATGGCTAACAAGCTGTTGTTCGGTTCTACCAAGTCTCATCGTCCGCACGCCAACGCGCGAAACGCTGCCGGAGGTGCCGCCTATGTGCTGCCTGCGAAGCACGCGCTCGCTCAACTGGCAACGACCGGATGTTTAAGCGGAACGTTCTACGCAACCGGCCAGCAGCAACTGGACGAGGTGGTGAAGCTTGTGGAACAGGTCGACGACAATCAGTTCCTTGCCAAGCTGGCCATCTACGCACGGCAGCGCGGAATGATGAAGGATATGCCGGCCGCACTACTGGTAATGCTATCGGTTCGCGATACCGAGCTTACGCATCAGGTGTTCGACCGCGTGGTCGATAACGGCCGCATGCTGCGCAATGTGTTCCAGATGGTTCGTAGCGGACGCTTTGGCCGCAAGGGATTGTCTTCCAGCTTGAAGCGGGCCTTCGAGCGTTGGTTGAACAATGCCTCGACACTTAAGCTATTGTCCGCTTCCATCGGCAACGACCCTTCGCTGCGCGACGTACTGCGGATGGCGCGGCCGAAGCCGACCAACAACGAACGTCGTGCTCTATTCGGTTGGCTGACTGAAAAGCCAGTGCCGCAGTGGGCTCCGGCTACGCTGCATGACTTGCCGGAAGAAGTGCGCCAACTGAATTCCTTCCGCGAAGCGAAGAAGGGTTCCGAGCAGGCCCGGATCGTACGCGACTTGTCGCTGCGGTGGGACCTGTTGGCCGATACTGCCCAGGATGCACATGCCTGGAAGGCGATTGCCAAACAGATGGGTCCACAGGCACTGCGGATGAACTTGAACACGCTACTACGTCAGGGTGTTCTGCGTAGCGAATCAGGTAAGCCAGATGCAGAAATGGTTGCCTTGATCGCGAAGCGGTTGTCCGATGAGCGTGAGATCAAGCGTTCGAAGCAGTTCCCGTACCAGTTCCTGGCCGCCTACAAGCATGCCTCGAATGACGTTCCTCAAGCGATCAAGTCTGCGCTACACCGCGCGGCCGAGATTGCGTGCGGAAACATTCCACAACTGTCTGGTCCGGTACTGATCGGTCTGGACGTGTCTGGATCGATGCATAGTCCGGTTACCGGCTACCGCGGTCGCGGCGCGACCACCACGATGCGTTGTGTCGACGTGGCGGCGTTATTCGCGGCGTCGATCCTGCGACGTAACCCAGACAGTGTGGTCGTGCCGTTCGATACTGTCGCATACGATGCGAAGTTCGATCCTAACGATTCGATCCTAAGCTTGTCCGATCGGTTGGCACGCTACGGCGGTGGTGGAACCGACTGTTCGATTCCGCTGCAAACGGCGAACGGACGGTACGCACATCGGCAATTCGCCGGCGTGATCCTGTTGAGTGATAACGAAAGCTGGATCACCAAGAATCGCCCATATGGATACGGACGCTACGGCCAGACGGGCATGATGAGTGAGTGGCAGAAGTTTGTGAGCAACCAGATGAAGCTTGGTGGTCATGAGATCACTTCGCCCAAGTTGGTGTGTATCGACTTGCAGCCGAACACCACGACCCAGGCTCCGGAGCGGGCCGATATCCTGAATGTGGGTGGATTCAGCGACGCGGTCTTCCAAGTCGTGGCATCCTTCCTCGAGGACGACGGAAGTCGGTTCGTGGCGGAAATTGACGCCATTAAAATGACTGAATAATTGAAAACAATTGCAGTAACGCCTCGGCTTATCGCAGCTCAGGCGTTTTTTTATGCTAGCCGCGTTTTTCCCCGTCAGATTCCTGTACCAATGGACGTAATATGGTTGTGAAGCTCCGCTGTTGGACCACAATAGAAGGATTGAGTCTGTCTCGATGATTCCTGGCAATCGTGGGGGCAATCCATTGAAACTACCTGCCAATTTCCTTTTCACCCCCACAACAACATGAAGCTCTCTCGACGTATCTGGTTGAAGCTGTCCTCTGCATTTGCATGGGGCGGACCGGCCGCTATTGCTTCGGCTCAAGACGCAACAACAACCGCGAAAGAAATTAACCCCGCCATGCCGTTTGGCACCGAGCATAAAAACCTCGACTCGCTGGCTGTCGGCAATTGGTGGGATAAGAAAGCAAACGGACGCAGTGCTCCTCCGACGTTGATCGTCCCACGCAACGAAGTCGTGGCATTCGCCGTCTACACACAGGCGAACGGCGTGTTGAAGATGTCCGCGCAGCTCTATCCCCTCAAACCGGATGAAGCCCGCATCGCACGGCTGGAAATCCAGAAAGATGGCCAGTGGGTCGAGATCGCCCAGGAAGAAGTTCTCTTCCCTGGGTGGAGTGCTCACTTCCGCGTGGAAGACTGGGACGGCTCGCAAACAGTCCCTTACCGGGTTCGTCACGGTAAAGAGGCCATGTTCGAAGGGAGCATTCGCAAAGACCCGATCGACAAAGAAACCATCGTCGTCGCCAACATGTCGTGCAATTCGAGCCGCACGACGGGAGAGCGGCACGAGATCGTCGAGAACCTGCTGCACCAAGATCCCGATCTGCTCTTCTTTGCTGGTGATCAAACTTATCGCCATACCGAACATACCGCAGGCTGGATCGAATTCGGTCTGCAGTTTCGAGATGTCATCAAGGATCGCCCAGCGATCTGCACGCCTGACGACCACGACGTTGGCCAGCCTAACCTATGGGGAGAGAATGGCAAGCTTTCGACCTTGTCAGGCAACGCGGACGGCGGATTCATGTTTCCTGCCGAATATGTCAACATGGTGCAGCGGCAACAGTCGTGGCATCTGCCAGACTCGCCTGATCCCGAGCCGATCGAGCGCGGCATCACCGTTTACTTCACCAGCATGAAAGTGGGTGGTGTCGACTTCGCGATTTTGGAAGATCGCAAGTTCAAGAGCGGCCCGGCCGGCAAGATTCCGCAAATGGGTCCGCGGCCTGACCATATCAACGATCCTTCTTACGATCCCAAGACGATCGATCTGCCTGGTTTGGTTCTACTGGGCGAGCGTCAGCTTAAGTTCCTCCAGAATTGGGGACAAGACTGGGAAGACGTGCAGATGAAGTGCGTCCTCTCGCAAACCGCTTTCTGTGGAGCCGTTCATATGCACGGCAGCGAAACAGGGCGTCTTCTGGCCGACCTCGACTGCAACGGCTGGCCGCAAACAGGTCGTCGCAAAGCACTCGAAGAGATTCGCCGTGCTAAGGCGATCCATCTGTGTGGCGACCAGCATCTGGCAGTGGTCGTTAAACATGGCATCGATCAGTTCGGCGACGGCCCATTCGGATTCACAAGCCCCGCGTTGGTGAACACCATCTACGGTCGCTGGTGGCATCCATTGGATGAAAAGCCAGGCCCGAACCCAGTTCCCAATAGTCCGCTTCCGTGGACAGGCGACTTCAAAGATGGCCTGGGCAACAAAATTTCGATGATGGCCTACGCCAACCCACCGAACATCAAAGACGAGAAGCAACGAGCCGATGGTTACGGCCTGGTGCGTTTCAACAAGAAGACGCAAGAGGTCACCATCGAATGCTGGCCGCGGTTCTCGGATGCGAAGAAGGGGGATAGCGAACAGTTCCCAGGCTGGCCAATTCAAGTCGCCGTTGCCGATTACGACGGACGCAAACCGGTTGGCTTCCTGCCAGAGTTGAAGTTCGACGCCGAATCGACCCCGGTTGTGCAGGTAGTGAAGGACGATACCGGCGAAATCCTCTACACGCAGCGTGTTGCCGGAACGTCTTTCCGCCCGCCAGTCTTTGCCGAAGGGACGTATACCGTTCACGTTGGTAAAGCGAAAGCTGGTGAAGTCAGTTTCACCAGCCTGGCAATCGCCGATATAGACGCGGCAATCGACGTAGTACTTGCTTAACAGCTATGCCATCTACTGACTCCAGGCCCGACGATTCATCTCGTCGGGCCTTTTTTATTTCTTGCTTTGCTTGTTCTGCAACTTCTTCTGCTTTGCATCGGAGGCCTTAGTGATTTCGTCATGCTTGTCCAAAGCTTTCCGAAGCATCGCAATCCGTTCCGGTTCAGACCCAACGGGCATGGAGTCAGCTAGGTCCTTCTTTTCGAGCGGATCCTTCACCACGTCATAAATCTCGCCGTTGGCATACACTTTGTACTGTGCGTCACGCGTATGCTGTGAAGCTTTCTCGCGCACGCCATTACGTTCATACCAGCAGTAGATATACGGCTTACTGCGGTCCTTACCATGGAAGACTGGGACGAGGCTGACTCCATCGACTTCTAGCTTCTCGGGCAGTTCAACCCCAGCGACTTCGAGCACTGTCGGCAATACATCGCTGAAGTCGACCAGATCGGCGGCGACTTTGCCTTGCTCGATGGTGCCTGGCCAACTGGCCACGAAACCGACGTGCGTTCCGTTGTCCTTCGTGCTTCCTTTGCCGCCACGATATTCTCGTCCATGAAACGGGGTAACGACCGACTCGTAGGTTCCGTTATCGCCGGTCCACAAGATCAATGTATTCTCACGCAACTTCAGTTCGTCGAGCTTATCGATAACCTTACCAACCATCTTGTCGGTGTACCGAACCATCGCGTCCCAGTATTTCGGTCCTTTGTATCCACCTGGTTCCGACTTGGCATCGCGCCACATAGTCGGGTCCCAGTCGGCGTGATCTGGCGTTGGCAGGAATGGCCAGTGCGGCGCAATCATCGGGTAATAAACCAGAAAGGGTTTATCTTGGTATTTCTCGATGAAGTCACAGATGTAGTCACTTACGACATCGGGGCCGAACTCACCGTTCTTGAAGTCGACCTCTTTGCCGTCGATCTCTAATCCAGGATTAGGGTAGCGACTGGGACGTCGCGTCAGTTGCCACAAGCAATAATGGTCGAAGCCAAAACTACGAGGCCCATCGAACCCACCATCCAGTTGCCACTTCCCGGCGATACACGTTTCGTAGCCGGCATCCCGCATAAGATTCGCGAACGTTACCGCCTTAGGATCGAGCAGACCGAAACGAATGTAATTTCGATTGTTATAGATCCCCGTCATGATCTGTACCCGCGACGGCGTACAGATCGGCTGCGAATGAGCGTTCTCGAAACGAACCCCTTCCGCGGCCAGGCGATCGATATTCGGCGTGGGATAC
The DNA here is from genome assembly GCF_002967715.1 of Blastopirellula marina. Taxonomy (NCBI): domain Bacteria; kingdom Pseudomonadati; phylum Planctomycetota; class Planctomycetia; order Pirellulales; family Pirellulaceae; genus Blastopirellula; species Blastopirellula marina. The sequence goes on along the minus strand of NZ_PUIA01000040.1, from coordinate 19,510 downwards.
GCTTTACTCCCGTAGCATCCTAGGCACTCATACCCGATATCGTCCGCCATTATGACCACGATATTCGGCCGCTTTGATTCTACTGCCCAAAGAGGAGAAGAACTTACCAACAAAAGGGCAAAGCCGATGGCGAATCTTAACATGAAAGACTCTCAAGAGGACAAGGTGGCAAGGTGATCTAGATCGCCCATTGTACCGATTCGATTGTGTCTAAGCGAATTCTCGATGAAGATTCGGCCAAGGCACTTTCCCTAAATCCCAAACACCGAACAATGTCAAAGACGTCTCCTATCAATTTCCTCGTTCGTTCAATCGCAGCGAAGCGTCAAGGATGAACTCACTCCCTTCGACAACCTCCACGATCTCTAGCAAGCACCAATCCTCGCATCGAATGGGCTGGGTACTCGCTTGCGTGATTGGCGCGTCGATTATGTGCGGTGTCGTCTGGCATGGTCGTGCGTTCATCATAACCGGAACGCTACTGCTGATTGTCGTCGCCGGGATCCTTCTACCTTACCTTTCGATTCAAAAGCTGCTGGCCAAGATCACCCCGCTGCAACATCGCGGACGCGTAGGGCAGGGGATGCCGGTTCGGTTTCAAGTCGAGAACCAGAATTGGTGGCCATGGGGGACGACGATCATCCAACTGAGCGAATGCCCTTCGGCGATACTTCCCAAGGAGAAACTGCGCGAACACATGATGCCGCGCATCGAGCGAAATGGGACTTGCGACGAAGTTGTCTCGCTTGTGCCCATTTCACGCGGTCTGTTTCCCGATGATATTGGCACACTCGTCACTCGTTTTCCCTTTGGGATATTTACTGCAAGAAAGACGTTTTCTATCTCGAGCCAATCCATTGTTTGGCCTGAGATCGTCCCTCTTGCCAGTCGTATCAGCGACGCTCGCTACGGTGGCTATGAAAGCTCGGCCACCAGTGCCAGGCACTGGGGAGATGAAGGAGACATTGCCGGACCGCGACCCTACCGACCTGGCGAATCTCTACGCCGTGTTCATTGGCGGCACACCGCCCACCGTGGCGATTTGATAGTTTGCGAACGGGAATCGACGACTTCCAAGCGTCTACTTATACGACTCGACCTTGAAATGCCCAATCGGGAAGACGTGCAGACCACCGAGGCATACGAAGCTGCGATTAGCATCGCTGCGAGCCTCATAATGCAGGCTGTTGCAGAAAACTGGCATGTCGATTTTGAATTATCCGGACACCGCACCTGGGAAGGTATCAACCCAAATGGAATTTCGCCGGTGTTCGATTTCCTTGCGACATTTGACTTGAATGATCAGTCACGGCAAGTCGACCGCACGGTATCGCCTCGGCAAAGTACTGTACGTTCCGTACTGGTTACCCAGCGAACACTTAACGATGGCTATCCTAACGGCAGACACGATGAAATCTTGTGCACCAGCCCCATCGAGCCGTCTATAGACGTCAACCGCCGCTGCCTGTGGCTTCCCCCACATAGTGACTGGCGCAACACGCTTCAACAAACGGGATCGATACTCGATGGCTAATGCCCAGACAACGTCGCGTATCCAATGGCTTACTCTGACCTCCGCGGTCGTCGGAGTCACTGCCGCCAACATGACGATTTTCGACAAGTTGAGTATTCCATTTGCCTTGGGTATCAGCGCCGGCTGGGGTTTGGGGATTGGGTTGCTATTCGTGTTGATAAGTCGCTTCAACCACGATGACAGAACTTCAACCAACTCCTATTTCTCACCGATCGTCCAAGCAACCATCATGTGCATTGCACTTGCGATTCCGGTTGTTCGTGTCTTTGGAATCGGGTCCGACGAGCGTATCGACGCTCTACTGATGGAATCACTGCGAAATCTGTGCGCGACCTCTGCGATTTTCACGTTCGATCCGATTCGGCGTCGGGCAACGTTGTTCATCGGACTACTGCTTGTCATGTTCTCGTTCACGCTGGAAAGCTCATTGGTGGTCACGATCTGTACGCTGGCTCAGCTCGTCATCGTGGTATTCTGGTTAACTTCCAACGATTCGGTGCCTTGGGAAACCGGTAACAATCGAAAGTCCATCCACTGGAAACCTGACTTCATTGCCACGTATTCCTTGCTGGTTTTCACCGGTTTTGCGGTCATGTTTTTCGTTTACACAGATCAAGAGAGAACCGTTGACAAGTCGTTGGACCACCTCGCACGGCAGAAGCAGCGCCGTGTGAGGCCCGAGTTTTCGTTTCAAAGGGAAGAAGAAGAAGAGATTGCAATCGACCATGCAACCAACAAGAAGCATGGCGAAGACGCAGAGGGAAGCAGCCAAGGCGAAGAGGAGGCCAAGCGGCGCGCACACCGAGAGCAGTTCCGCGAATTCTCGACGGTCCGCAGTGCCCCCAACGAAAACCAAGATTTTGAAAAACTATTCAGCTTGGCTACCAACCAAGTCAAACACATTCCTTCCACGCACTATGAACAGTTCAACGGCAAGCAGTGGCTTGCCCACAGGAAGTCACAATTGCCTGCCATGACGGCTCAAATCGCCGATCAGCAAGGCTTGTCGAAACTGCTCAATTCCGATGATCTCGACTACTCTAAGATTACACAAACGCTGGATGTCACCGACGAAAACTTCCTAGAGCAAGCCCGCACGGTATTACTCAAAGCCATGGCCGACCAGGGAGCCGGCACGCTAAAACCAGACTTGATCAAAATCTCTCCGTCCGATTTGCAGCGGTTGATGCAGAGCCATCCCGAGTGGTCCAACGAAGCGTCCCTGGTCGTTACTCATTACGAACTTCAAGCACTTGCCCAGCAAATGAAGAGCGATCCACAATTGCTCTGGAAGTTTTTGGCTACAACTGGTGGAAATGAACACCACCCGTCGAGTGTCCTATCGAGGTTAAAGCAATGGCGTGAAGCACAAGATGGACCATTCCTTCCAGAAGAGTTAGCCGAGCTCGTCCGAAAATGGACCGATGACACCGACCCAGGCTGGCAGGAAATCATGGGGATCGTTAACGGGCTCCGCAATCACGCGACGCATGATCCCCAAGCAATCGTACCCGCAGGCGAACAAGACTCTGTCTACTACTTTCTTGTCGAATCGAAACGTGGCCCCGACTATCTCTTTGCCTCGTCCGCAGTCATTCTCTTGCGTTCTCTCGGCTATCCGACTCGCCTGGTAGGTGGCTATTACGCGAACGAGAATAAACGCTCTTGGCTATCGGGCAATATTACGATTGATGAAGACGACGTCCACTACTGGGCTCAGGTCAAACTCGATGATCGGGTTTGGGTTGATATCGAACCAACCCCTGGCTTCGAAGTCCCCTCGGCAGAAGCCCCAGAGCAAAAGGGCATTCTAATAACAGTATGGAATTTTCTGGCGGATCAGGGAGCGCGTATCGCTGCTGCTCTGATTTGCCTGCTGGTACTTACGCGGCTGACGATCCGTCCGCTTAAAAGCCTCTGCTACTATCTGATATGGCGATTCTGGCCGTGGCAGAGTCCCCGGCAAATCGTCCGCCGGACACAGCTTCTGCTCAAAATCCGTTTGAAAGCAGCTGGCCTGACTTCCCAGTCAGGTCAGTCATTTGCCAGTAGCGTTCTACGTCTCGATCCCCAACAAGATTGTTTGCAGAGATACCACAGACTCGGTCAACAAGCAATTTATCACGATGCCTCGACCTCTAACCCGACCCTGCTTCAAGATCTTCGACAAGTTTCACGAGAAGTGATCGCTTGGGCGACACCACGTCGACTAAAGAATGCCGTCCACACGTTGGATTCCGAAAGCTAATTCAAGGATTTGTCCATGACTTCCACCAACGATCTTAACTGCCCGACAATCTCGACGGAATTTGATTCCGAAGCAATTCTGGGCCGTCTACGAGATCACCTCAACGAGCACTTGCGTGGCAAAGCGGAAATTGTGCAACTTGTGCTCGCCTGTCTACTTGCCCGTGGAAATCTATTAATTGAAGATCTGCCAGGTCTGGGGAAGACCACCCTGGCCAAGGCCCTATCGGAAGCAATTGGTGGGCGTTTCTCGCGAATTCAATGCACACCAGACCTGCTGCCAGGCGATGTGACGGGCTTCAACATCTTCAACCAGCAAACCTCGCAATTCGAGTTTCACGAAGGCCCCGTCTTTGCCGATGTCGTCTTGGCCGACGAAATCAATCGCGCCACCCCCCGTACCCAAAGTGCGCTGCTGGAAGCGATGGCCGAACACCAGGTTACCATCGACAATCATACGTACCGACTATCAGATACATTCTTTGTTATCGCCACGCAGAACCCCGAAGAACTGCATGGAACTTTCCCACTGCCGGAAGCACAACTCGATCGGTTTTCCATGAAGATCAGCATCGGTGCTCCGGACCGTCAAAGCTTGATGCAACTCATGAAGTCGCGTCGAGGCGTACTAGAAGGCTTTCACGCATCCGAAGAGCCAATCCTCAACCGACCTCAGCTTTTAACCTTGCAACAACAGACGGCGGAGGTCGAAACGGGAGAAATGTTACTCGAATATGTTGCAGATCTCGCCGAAGCGTTTAGCGCTAATTCCAAATTCACCGGACACGTCAGTCCACGTGGAATCATGCAGTGGCTTCGATGCTCGCAAGCTTGGGCCTACCTGCAAGGTCGACAGTTTGTAACCGCCGACGATGTTCAACACGTCGCAGTGCCGGTGATTTCGGCCCGCTCCACCGGTGGCTCTGTCCAAAGCCGTCAATTGATCAATGACCTGATTGCGGAAGTCAACGTCCCGTTCTAGCGTTTAGTCGATACGTACTCCATCACCGACCATCTTAGCGACTTCCTCTTCGCCGCGGTAAACCCACGCTTCCAGATTGTCTCCGTACTTGGTTTCAATCTGCTCTCCAATTTCGTTAACACGCGAGAGAGCGGCTTCGAAGGTTGCCTCGGTCTTGGCATCGGCGCGGGCAAACCCCTTCGCATTGCGGTCATCTTCGTCAGACGTCGCCGTCCACGGCTCGAAGATCAAGCTCACCTGGTGATTGGGGGCGTCGGCATCGTAGGCATCTCGATCCTCTTTGGTAGGCGTGCGACCGCCGAAATCAGGCACGGGACTTCGCAGGGCAGTCCAAGCCATTTGGCCGCCGCGTGAAAAGCGAATCAGAATCATGCCAGGCAACCACTCGACACACCAGTAAACGTCGTCACCATCCAAGATGTAGCTATAGCGGGCCAGCATATGCAATATAGCGGCTGGCCCTTTCATGTAATCTTCTGCCGAAAGGGGCTTGAGCGTTTCTATAGCGCGACGGAGGTATTCGGCATCGTCCTGATCGACCGGGGCCGTATACATTGCCGGGGCCTGGCGTTTTTGCTCAACAAGAATGACATAACGCATGACGATTACTCAACAGACGCGTGAAACAAACGGGGAATCCCGTATTTTAAAGGGGGAAGAGAATCTTCGCGAGAACCCGCAAATAGCAAGGGATTAGGGCAGAGAAGATGCCATCGCGGGCCCTGGCAGGCCAAAGAACTGCCGTTGCCCAAGTACCTCGTCACAAGAAAAACCCCCATCTTTCCAGGCCTTTCCAGCATTGGGCAAGAACGGGTGAGGTTGCATTTTCAAAATTGACGATGTAGTATTCTGAGAATCTTACTTAAGAGTTTCTTACCTGCCAGCATCGCTCGATGTTTCTTACCTCCGCACAACATGATTCCACGAGATCGGCCACAACCAGTGTTGGTGGTTTCGTGCTGCGTTGTTTGCAAGGGGTAAGATTTCATCTCTCGGACAACATCTCGCCGGTCCGGGCGTTTCTGGTGATCTTCTATGCCGTACTGGTGGTGGGCGGTCTACTGCAGACTGATTTCTCGCTCAGTGGCAAGCTGACCAGTCCTCATTCGCACGACAGTGGCTTGGCCGAAGTCGCCGAAATTGAAGCGGAAAGCAAGGTCGAAACACAGCTTTCAACGCTGACGCCGAACTGGACGATACCGACCTTCGAGGTCACATCGACTTTCGTTCTTAGTGATTTCCCCGCGGTTACTGTCACTCGACAACACACCGTCTCTTGTTTGCGTGGGCCACCGGTCGCCTAGGTGTCTCTGCCTTCTTGCCCATCACGCATGTCCGCTGTCACTTGCCACACGGCAGATCTCGTAACCCCTTAGCAAATTCATACGCCTACGCGTCGTCTGATTACGGCTAATACTACGAAGACCTTGTGACACAGATTACTGAATTGGGTATTCACGCGTTTTGCCATGGCGTGACTGAACGTTTCCCTCGATTTTTTCAAACGCTCAATCGGAGCCTAATGACATACCTGCCCGTTGTAATCGACTGGCAGAGTAACGAGCGGATGGCTTTATAGCCATCTTCGGAACTGGCGGTTGCCGGCGGGTTGGCCGCAGTGGGGTTCATCGAGAATGGTGGTATCGGAGTGATCGCGACGTGGTTGTTGCGAACATTCATTCCGCGAAGCCAGAACTCGATGCGGTGACCGTCAGTTCCAATTTTTATTCAATTGCAGCGTGGACAAATTCGGCAAGTTCTAGGCGAAAAGGGTGACACAAGAACCGCCTGGACCTTTAGACGATCCGCGCTATGACAACAGCGAAGATGCATTAAACGTTACGAAAGTGATTCAACCGGCAGCTCTCATTACTTGAGCAGCAACCGCCCCCATCCCCCAACCTTCGCAGAAGGTCTGTGAAAGTGAGCTTCTGCGAAGGCTTTTCCTTTCCCAGCGCGTTGTCCTGAGTAACATCGGACGTTACCACTGCAGGAGTGCCCTCGATGTTTTCTAGCTCTGCATTCGATACCTTGAATCAACCGTTGATCAACCGATCACTCTCCCGTCCTTCCAATTCGCAGGAAGCTCAAGCTCGCCTGGAAGTGGGAAATACTGCTTTTCGCCGCTGGGTGGCCGATGCCTATACGCCACGTTATATAGAAGAAGAGCCTGGAACTCACGAGCGGCGAGCTCTGCTGGGTTCAGTTATTCCAGTGAACCAGATCCCCACGCAAACACCGTTTGCCGCAGTCGTCGGCTGTTCAGATGCCCGCGTACCAGTGCGACTTCTCTTTGGGCAATCGGTGAACGATATTTTTGAAATCCGCACCGCTGGCCAGGCACTCGGCAACGAGTGTGTGGGGAGCCTGGAAGATGCCTTGGCTCACCTTAAGTCCATTAAAACCATCGTCGTCATCGGACATTCAGGCTGTGGTCCCGTGACGGCGGCCGTTGACGCATATTTGCGAGACGGCCGAAAACCGATCCTCGATTCTTCCGGCTTGCAATCGATCATCAACCGTATTCTTCCCTCGGTAATCCTGGCCGATGAAACGCTCAAACGCAGCACGCTCTCGAAGCCGGGGCATGCCGATCATCGCCGCCACTTGATCGAGATGACCACTACGCTCAACGCAGCTGCAGGGGCATCCCGACTGCGTCACTTTGTCGAGAGTTATGGGCGCGAAGATGTGAGCGTCTTGCACGGAGTCTACGATATTGCATCTCAGGCTGTCATGCGTCCTCTTCACTCCGAACTGACCCCAGAAGACAGATTGGGCCTGGCGACAGCTCCGGCTGAAGAATCCGATCTCGAAGCAATCGCCGACCAAATTGTCGAAGCGATGTCCAGCGCGTCCTCGCTGATCTAATTCAAGAGGCGGCACCGAAAGCTTCAAGCGATGGCCTGCGTTATCGCTTGAATGCCCAGGTGTTCCTGAGAAATGGCCGCCGGCGTGCCTTTAGCCGGCGGCTATTTCTTTGCGCTGCAAGATACTGTCCGGCAACTATGCGGTGGCGGCATCGCCGGAAGAAGGATCGGAAGGCTTGGTCACCTCTTCGATCTTGTCCGCGATCTTCCCCAGCGTCATCGCTACGCAAATCAATGCAATCCCGGTGGTCAACAGATCGACACCCACCAGAATGCCAATCGCCCACATGCCGGAAGCGGGCCACTGCGTCCAAATCATTGCGCCCAACAGCCAGGTAATAACACCGCTGAAGAGCACCGCCAGCCAACCCTGGGCGGGGCGGAAGCTGAACGAAGCGACGACCTTCCAGATACCTTCGGCGACAAAGTAAGCCGCCAGGATCATCGTCAAGACTTCCATCCCGATTATCGGATGAGCTAAAACAGCGATCCCGCCTAATGTTGTCACAGTGCCGAGAATCAGTGGAAGCAACTTTTGCGACAATCCTTCCGCTTTGATCCCCGCAAACACCTGCGAGACCCCGGCAATCAGCATGATGGCACCAACAATGTAAATCACGGCCGTACCTGCGACGGCTGGCGAGCCAATCGCGACGACGCCTAAAACCGCCGTCAGAACGCCCATGATCATCAAAAATGTAAAGCTCGGTTTCTTCGCTTTGGTCATGATGATTCTCCCCGGTTGTGAATTGCCCTGTCCCCAGATTGTACTATCGAGAATTGGGACGTTCTATAAATATCTTCTCACATAGAATCACCAGGCAGAACTATCCATGTGGCTATCCCAGCATGCCTCATAACCGGATCTTCAAGCCCATCTCCGTCTTCATGGTCAACAAGGCCTCCGCGTTACCTTTGGCATCGTCGACAGGGCGATGCGTATGCCGAGTTTTCCTCAGGTGCTTGAAATTCTTAAACGTGTCCTGCACCATCCCTTTGTAGAGCGAACCCAAGTTTGTTGAACTGAATCCAAAGGGATTACCGCCCAGGAAGTGATGGAAATACCAGTTGATAAACTGCCAGTCGAAGCCATTGTTATCGGAGATGAACATTGGTTTGCCGTCACTTTCGGCTTTCAGCCATTCGGCAAACGCCTGCATCGTTTGTACAGGCTTATCAAACTGCTGCGTTTCCTCACGCGAGAAGCCGGATACGGCTAAGGCATCCGGTATCCATTTCTCCGATATCGGCTTGAGCTGGCCATAGAAAGTTCGAGCAAGGCCTGTCTCGACGAGCACGGCTCCGAAACAGATCATCGAATAATCTCCAGGAATCGGCCCATCCGACTCCACGTCAACCATGACGTAACTCATTGCTTTCCTCTTTTATGTCTTGTTTGTCTATTCAGGACTATTCTAGCGAGACAGCTCAAAATGGTTGCCTCATTTCGTTTTCCTACAGACACCTAGTCACAAGCAAGAGGTTCACAGCAGGCATTATAGCCCCGTCATCTGCTCCATATGTTCCGGGTACCGCTGACCTAGGATCGCCACTCTCTCTGCTGCGGATTCGATTTCGGATAGGTCCTCGGCAGTTAGCTGCATCGACGCTGCTGCCAGGTTCTCTTCCAAGCGACTTAAATTTGTGGTGCCTGGTATCGGTACGATCCATGACTTCTGGGCCAACAACCACGCCAGGCAAATCTGCGCGGCGGTGGCCCCCATTCGGCTGGCGACTTCCTGCAAGACATTCACCAGGGATTGATTCGCTTCTAACGCTTCCGGACTGAAACGCGGCAGCTTGGCGCGAAAATCTTCGCTATCCAACTTCGTCGTCCCCTTGAGTGCCCCGGCCAGAAACCCGCGTCCCAGCGGGCTGTAGGGAACCAGACCGATGCCAAGTTCTTCCAGCACCGGTAGCGTGCGATCCTCGATCTTGCGCCACCACAGTGAGTACTCACTTTGTAGAGCCGCGACCGACTGAACAGCATGGGCCCTACGAATAGTCTCGATGCCGGCTTCCGACATGCCGAAGTGCTTAACCTTACCTTCGTCGATTAATTCCTTAACCGCGCCGGCCACTTCCTCGATCGGTACATTGGGATCGACGCGATGCTGATAGAACAAATCAATCCGGTCGGTTCGCAGCCGCCGGAGGGACTGTTCACAAACCTCTTTGATATGCTCTGGCCTACTATTCAGACCAATGGCCCCCGGCGTCTTGGCGGGTCCGCTCAAGTCGAAGCCAAACTTGGTTGCCAGGATCACCTGATCGCGAACGCTTTCCAGCCCTTTGCCAACGACCTCTTCGTTGACAAACGGACCGTACACCTCAGCCGTATCGAAGAACGTGACACCTCGCTCTACCGCTGCCAACAGCAGAGCTTTCATCTCCTTCTTATCTTTACCGGGGCCGTAATAGGCGGTCATGCCCATACAGCCCAGGCCAATAGCCGAGACCTGAAGTCCGCTGGTTCCGAGCGTTCGCGTCTGCATGAGATTGCCTTTCTTCGTTCCTACTGAATACCGCTGGCTTACTTCGCCGCGACGTCATAGCACAGCAGTAGATCGTGATCGCGAATATACAGCTTGCCGTTGGCGATCACTGGGTGAGCCCAAGCTGGCGAGTCGGTTCGATCAGGCTGCTCGAAACGTCCTTTCTCGACGTACTCCTGCTTGCTCGGTTCGATCAGCAGCACAGTACCCTCTTCCGTTCGCAGATAGAGCAGACCGTCGGCCATTGCCAAGGCACCTTTCTGAGCGTTTCGTTCACGCCACAGGACCTCGCCGGTTTGATAGTCCAAGCAAGCGAGGAAACCGCCACCGTTACCGCCGTTGGCACCATACAGGCATCCATCGACTACAATCATGCCGCCATGATGGTTCTGCATGTTCGAGGTGAAGTAAACCTCTTTCGCTTCGATGCCGCCGTCGTCCGTCTTACTCAACTTCACGGCTCCACCACCATTGCCATAGGCCGATGCGGCGAAGACCAGTCCATCTTGGTAGATCGGCGTCGTGCAATTGATGCCCATGGCATTGGCCGGTCGGTCGTACTTCCACAGAAGCTGACCATCATCCGCAGAAACGCTGACCAAAGCTTTCGCCGTTAGCTGCACATACTGTCGCTGGCCGCCGAATTCGATGGCGATCGCTGAAGCATAGGCGGCATCGGGACGAGGACCACCGAGACCAAAACCACGACGTCCACGGCTTCGTCCTGGGCCTTCGCCACGCGCGGGTTCTTCGCGTGGCTCTTCCCGCATCGGTGCGGCTTCCGGCTGGGCTTCTTCTTCGTGCGTCTTGGTTTCCCAAAGCGTTTTACCGGTTTGTTTGTCGAGAGCGACAATCGTGGCCTTGTTACCGCCAGGGGTAACAATCATCTTCTCGCCATCAATCAGGGGAGACTCGCGATAACTCCAACGTGGAATGGTGCCACCGAAATCTTCCTTCAGGTCACGTTGCCAGACGACGGCACCGTCTTCAACATTCAAACATGCTACGTTCCCAGCCATGCCCATGACAAACAGCAGTTTGCCGTCGACGGTTGGCGTGCAGCCAGGACCTTCCTTCGACTGTGGCATTTCCTGTTTGTATGCCGGCCCCACCTTGGTTACCCACAATGGCTCGCCGTTCTTTTCAGAAAGTGCCCATACGACTTCGTCGTCCCCTCGATTGCTCATCCCGAAGATGCGTCCATCAGCAATCGATGGGGTGCTATCTCCGCCTCCCAGGTCGTCTACCCGCCAGGCAAGTGCAGGCCCACCCTCGGGCCACGTTTTCAACAGGCCGGACTCACTCGAAACCGCATCTCGATGCAGTCCCTGCCATTGCGGCCAGTCGTTGGCCATAAGCAGGCCGGGGAGACTGAAACAGCCGACGCAAAGCGAAACAATAAGTTGCCGCATGGTTATCCTCTTCAAGTAGAGTGCTTTTCTTCAGGATCGTAGTCGACGAACCGACGTACCCAGTTAAACACGTATGCCGGCTAAATGTCCCGTTAAACTTGACCGTTCTACGCCGTTTTCAGCGAATCCATGTCAATGCAAAAACGATATTTAACGTCTGATTTTAAAAGACGTTCGTACGCCTCGTTCACCTTCTGAATGGGAATCACTTCGACATCCGCCGTGATGTTCTTTTCCCCACAGAAATCGAGCATTTCCTGAGTTTCCGCAATACCGCCGATGATCGAGCCAGACAGGCTTCGGCGGCCAAATAGCAGCGAAAACCCGGAGACCTCCATCGGCTGTTCGCTGGCACCGACCAAGGTCAGATTGCCATCGGTGGCCAACATTCCCAGCAAGACATTGATATCGTGTGGGGCCGAAACCGTATCGAGGATGAAATTGAAAGTGCCGACGTGCTTTTGCATTTCATCGGCGTTGCGGGAAATGATTACCTCATCGGCTCCCAATCGCAGGGCATCTTCCTTCTTGCCTGGCGAGGTGGTGAAGACGACCGTATGGGCCCCCATCGCATGGGCAAACTTCACCCCCATATGTCCAAGCCCACCCAGACCGACAATCCCAACCTTCATCCCAGGGCCGACGCCATAACGCTTAATGGGGGAATAGGTCGTAATTCCTGCACAGAGCAGGGGGGCCGTTCCGGCCAGATCGAGGTTCTCTGGTACCCGCAATGCGAAGTGCTCGTTCACAACGATGCTGTCGCTATAGCCACCGTACGTTACGGGAGCCGTGCCGTACATATCTGGCGAATTGTAGGTGAACACGCAAGAAGGGCAGAGGTGCTCTTGATCGGCTTTGAATTGGGGAGAGGTTCCATCCGCGTCGACCATGCAGCCGACAGCCGCCAGATCGCCTGGCTTCAACTTGGTAACCCCTGAGCCTACTTTTGCAACACGGCCGACAATCTCGTGCCCAGGCACCACCGGGTAAACCGTGGGCATGACACTTTGCCATTCGTTGCGAACCTGGTGCAAGTCGGAGTGACAGACTCCGCAGAAAAGGATTTCGATCTGCACGTCCTTATCGGTGGGGTCGCGACGCGGAATCGTAACCGAATCGAGGGGAGAAGTCGCGCTTTCGGCAGCGTAAGCTTGGGTCTGATACATGGATCGGTTCTCTATTTCTTCTGGTTGCAAAGTTGCATGGTAATAGAATCAAAATGCAAGCAAATTGAATTGCGTTGTTCCGTTTGCCTGTCGAACGAAAGATATCTTACGGCCACCGGCGAAACTTCCGGTATGCTGATCCTTTAGGGTCGTTGTCGGATTCTCTAACGGGCCTATTTTTTTGATCAACAACCGGTGATCTCACGCTAGATTAAGCTCATGAGCAAGACAAACCCGAACCCAACATCCCCGCGAATGCTGGCCGACCAGCAAGAGCTTTCTTATCGCATCGCCGAGCAAATGCCTCGTGACGGCAACCTCGAAGTTCAACCGGGTCTTCACCTCTACCGAGTTACCGCTCCTACGCAGCCAACGCACGCCGTTTGCGAGCCTTCGCTGTGTGTGATCGCCCAAGGCAGCAAGACGGTTACCATGGGAGACGCGACGTTTCGATACGATCCGGCCAACTATCTGATCACGACCATGGGCGTTCCCCTGTCAGCCCAGATTGTCGATGCCTCTCCGGAAAAGCCGTACCTTAGTATTCGCCTGCAACTCGATCCGTCGGTAATCACCTCAGTGATGGTCGAGTCTGGCCACGTTCCGACCAAAGGGGACGGCAACGTGAAAGCGGTCGACGTGAGCAGTCTCGATGCCGAACTACTCGACGCCACGCTTCGCCTGGTGCGCCTGATTGACAAACCAAACGAGTACGACGTCCTTGCCCCGCTGGTCACCCGCGAGATCATCTATCGACTGCTCACCAGTGCACAGGGTGATCGTATGCGTCACCTGACTCGCTTTGGCGGCCATGCCCATCGCATGGTGCGGGCCATCGAATCGATCCGGACCAACTTCGATCAACCGATCCGCATCGAAGACCTGGCGAAAGAGCTGAACATGAGTGTCTCCGGCTTTCATGTGCACTTCAAAACAGTCACGGCGATGACCCCCATCCAGTTCCAAAAGCAACTGCGTCTCCAGGAAGCGAGACGATTGATGCTCGACGATGGCCTCGACGCCGCCCAGGCTGGCTTTCAGGTCGGCTATGAAGACGCATCCCATTTCAGCCGAGAATACAAACGACACTTTGGCAAGCCTCCGATGCGCGACGTGGAACAGCTACGTGCAACCTCGGCCGTCGACTAGCAGGCCGGTCAAGCAATCATCTTTGCCAGTATGCCTCGGGGCAACATATCCACACGAGGCACTTACCCCAGTTTTCCAGGGGGGTGAAATCACTCTCGTTTTGGTTAGAATCTGACACATGGTCTCCAGCTATCGCTGGCCACCTCTCTCGATGGAACCTTGCGTAGCGTTCACGTGCCCCGCTCCTCACAGGAGAATACAAATCATGAAGTCTCTCGTATTTTGCCTGCTCGGGCTATGTGGAACTGCGATTATTACTGGGTCAGCAATCTCCCAGGATTACAAGCTCGGGGACCAGGTTATTGTCATCGAGGATGCATCGCTTCAGCTTTCAGGAGATACCAAGGTCGGCGAGGTCTCGCTTGGCGATGTCTTGCAAGTCAAAGCCATTAATGACAAGTGGCTGTGGGTGAAAGACGATACCACCGGCTGGCTGCATCAGCGGCATGTTGTCCCGCTGAATCGCGCAGCAATCGAGCAATTCACAAAGCTGGTGAACGAGAACCCGAAAAACGCAGGGGCCTACGTCAAACGAGGAAATGTCTGGCTCAAGCTGAATGAAATCGAATCCGCTATCGCCGACTTTGGCGAAGCGATCCGTCTCGCTCCCAAGATGAGCCTGGCCTATAACAATCGAGGCGCTGCCTGGTTCAGCAAGGGGGAATATGACAAGGCAATCGAAGACTACAGCGAAGCGATCCAAATCGATCCGAAAGAAAAACTCGCCTATTACAACCGAGGCAATGTGTGGCTAGAAAAAGGGGAATACGATAAGGCAGTCGAAGATTACAACGAAGCCATACAACTAGACCCAAAAATGAGCCAGGCTTACTGCAATCGCGGCTTGGCCTGGCACAACAAAGGGGACTACGACCGCGAAATTAAAGACTACAACGAAGCGATCCGCCTTGAGCCGAAACTGAGCCTTGCCTACGTCAACCGAGGCTATGCCTGGAGCGACAAGAGCCAATACGACCGGGCTATCAAAGATTTCAACGAGAGTATTCGCCTCGACCCCAATGTGGCGGACGGCTACAACGAACTTGCATGGCTCTTGGCAACCTGTCCTAGTTCTGAATATCGCGACGGAGAACAAGCCGTTCACCACGCGACGAAGGCCTGCGAATTGACCAACTGGAAGAACGATTCCTACGTCGACACCCTTAGCGCCGCGCATGCCGCCGCAGGGGATTTTGAAAAAGCAATCCAGTACCTGGACCAGGCGATCGGGCTCAATCCAGATATCGATAAAGATACCCGCGAAGCCATGCGATCCGCATTCAAACAGGGGAAGCCCTACTTGGACCAACGCCCCTAGTTGTGGGATTTTTAGTAGGCCTCCAACCAATTCCAACGGCAGTAATGCCTGAATCAAGAACCGCCTCAGCGTTTTTTCTAAATCTACGTTGTGCAGGTGTTCATAATACGGTTTCCGCTACGCCCTCGTTTCTCCTCAAGGAAACCAACCATGACTCGAAGCTTTTGCCTCACGCTTCTCGCGTTCTTCCTATCCGTATGTACGTGGCAAGCCCTGGCTGCGGAAGACTCAAGTCTCTCTCGTCCGGACGAGCGACCTGCCGATATGAGCAAGCCGGTGAAGGTCTACATCTTGATGGGACAGTCGAACATGCTCGAAATGGGCAAGGTCGCCGGTGACAAGGAAGGGACGCTCGAACACGCGGTGAAGAGTAAGGGGTTGTATCCGTACCTGGTTGATGACGCCGGCAACTGGACACAGCGAAGCGATGTTCGTAACGTGGCCGTGATGGGCAGTGGCGGCCCTGGCAAAACGCAAGTTCGTAAGAACGATTGGCTGAAGGTTGCCGGAGGAAAGATTGGTGTTGAAATCGGTATCGGCCAGCATCTGGGGCAATTCCACGACGAGCCTGTGCTGATCCTCAAGAGTGCCATCGGCAATCGCTCCCTCGGCTGGGATCTCCTTCCGCCTGGCTCCCCGTCGTACGAGTTCACCGACCCCAAAGATGGCAAGACGTATCTCTACGCTGGATACGGCCAGTCTCCACTTCGCTGGGAGAAAGGGACCGAGCCGGAGCCCATCACCTGGAAGGCCGGCCTGCAGTACGACGGCGACATCGCACGAGCGAAGCAAGTACTAAGCGAACTCGATAAGTACTATCCTGGTGCCAAAGAATACGAGATCGCCGGCTTCTTCTGGTGGCAGGGAGACAAGGATCGCTACAACGCTGGCCACTCGCAGAAATATGAAGAGAACCTGGTCAACCTCATCAAACAGCTTCGCCAAGAATTCGACGCACCACGGGCCAAGTTCGTTTGCGCTACCCTGGGGCAGACCGACAAGGACGATGCTTCCGGCACCGAGAAAGACATCATCGAAGCCCAACTGGCCATCAGCAACCCCGCCAGGCACCCTGAGTTCAAAGGGGAAACCGCGACCGTCTACACTCACCCGCTGTCTCAAGGAGGTGCTTCCAACGGCCACTACGAAGGCAACGCCGAGACCTACATGAACGCGGGCAATGCGATGGGTGCCGCCATGGTTCAGCTACTGAAGAACCAATAACGGTTGCTCCTCATTCGCCACCTCAGTTTCGGTGCGGCAAGTCCATCTCAATCCACTTTTTGATCAGTTCCACTTCCTCTGCAGGCAGCTTACCTCCCTTCGGAGGCATTTGAGGAACGAGCGAATCAGGTGGCGCATTGAGCGATCTGAAAATCATGCTCTCGGCTGGCTTGCCAGGGACCGCACCAGGACCACCATAGCCGCCGATCAAAATCTCTTCGCGCGTGTTGAGCGCGAGATCTCCCTTCGGCTCTTTTGTATTGGAATGGCAGCGGTAACATCGCCGCTGAAGGATCGGCTCGATCTTGTCTGTAAAGTACGCGACTTCCTCCGCCGAGAACTCGCGTTCTTCGCTTCCCGCATTTTCCTTGGTCATCGCCGCTAACGACTGCTGGTGATCGAAATCGTGAAGCGGTAGAAGTTGAGCCATCGCGTAAATCGACCACGCCGTCGCGACCGCGGAAATGAACTGATCTTCCCCATGCGGGAAGGAGGTCTCGAAGTGGGGCTGCACGAACGGGGCTCGCTTCTTCACGTGCCACGAACCATCTTCGAGCTGCGTCTCCAGCAGATAACTCAGACCGGCCTGCACGGCCACATCGTCACGCTTAAACTGTTCCGATTCAAGCAAGGCAATTAGCGCGGTACTGGTTGCGTACGCGTCGCTCGAACCATCAGGAAGCTGCGCCCAGCCACCATCTTCCTGCTGCATCCGAAACAGCTTCTCCGCTTCGTCACGAATCACGGTCTGATCCGCATCTACAAGCTTCAGCGTGCGTAGCTTTGACGTACATTCTTCGGTATCGCGGCTGGGTGTGCGGATGAGCCAATCTTTCGCTTCGGTAACACGGACAGCCACACCTAGTTCGGTATCAGGTGTCGTGTAATCGAGAATCCCTCGCACAACGGCCCACGTGGTGGTGAAAGGACTGGCAACCGTCGGCGGACGAGGCCGTCCCGCCCAGGCCCAGTGGTCCTTTTCGTGGTCGTATTGAACCAAGTGCTCGACCGCGAGATGGGTCGCTTCGTCTGCCGGCCAATCCCCAGCAGAAAGGGTCATGAGCTGCCAACCAATTCCATCGGCCTGACCAGGCGTGCGGCCACCAATCCCCACCCGGCCAATCGCCCGCGTTAGATTTGTTTGTGCCCGCTCCATCTGCTTCAGCAAGTTCTGCCGATCGACCTCAAACCCACGCACCCGGGCTGCTTCGATCGCCACCGTGGTCACGCCCCCATGATGACACGTATAGCAAGCCCGCTCTTGAAGAGTAACCTTCGAGGTCGTTTCAATCAGCGGCAAGGCCTTCTGAATCGAAGCCCGCAGTTGGTCATCGGTAACCTGCCCCTCGGCACGAACAAGCGCAGGGAGCAAGACAAGCAGGCAAACCGAGAAGAGAAGTCGCATCGTATTGGCTTCAGCTAGGGTCTTCGTGAGTGAAAGACTTTGGCAATCGTGCGGCCTGAGGCCTGTTACATCGAACCCCGGTGATGGGTGTGGGTTTCGGGGAAAGTTTGTCGAGTATCACTATGAAGCGATAGGTAGATCTGTTCACTTTCGGCCGCCCACGAAAAGTCCAGTTCCGAAAGAAGGGCAAACGCGATTGCCAAGAGCAAACAACGATTATCCGCTATAGCGTTAATCAGGCTGCCAATCTTAGGGCATGCTCTCGGTGCAACGATTTGATCTTCCAGGCTAATAAAGATGGAAGATATCGCACAATTCTTTTACGCTAAATAATGCCGCTATCAAATCAGCAACCGCGTCACAAGCACCATACAAATCCAATCAATCTCGTAGAACGCACAAACTATTGTCTTTACCTGTTACATATCCAGGTATATCGTGAGCCTCAAATAGGTCCGCTAGAACACAAACACAAGCCCCAACTCAAATGCCCCGCAAAAGTAACAAGTTTCGGTTCAAAAAAAATGCGACAATTGGCGCACCTGCAGCGGAAGAAGATGCCTTTTTCCTCGAAAAGTGCTTCGTAGATACGGGTGACTTAGAAGTACTTCGTGATTGCGAGAACCCAAAGCGATTGATAATTGGACGAACTGGTGCCGGCAAGACCGCACTTTTAATGCGATTACAGGAAACAGAAGAGCATGTCATTACGGTTAGTCCATTCAATTTATCCGTGGAATTCGTTTCAAATTCAAATGTGATCAGATTCTTCTCAGAACTCGGCGTAAAGCTCGATTTGTTTTACAAGTTACTTTGGCGTCATGTTTTTACCGTCGAAATTTTGAGGGAGAAGTATGCAATTCATTCACGAGCCGACCAGCAACGGTTTTGGCAATCACTTCCAGATATCTTCAAGCGTGACAAACGAAAGAAAGAAGCTCTTGACTACCTAAAAAAGCATGGAGAGTCGTTCTTCAAAGAGACCGAAGAGCGAGTCAAAGAAGCCACAAGAAAAACTGAAAGTGACTTACGAGCATCAATCAGCGGCGTTTTGCCAAATATAGATTTCAGTGTAGGTTCAGCAAGAAAGCTAAGCGACGAACAAAAAGTTGAGGTCTGCCACCGAGGGCAAGAAGTTGTAAACCAAGTCAAAGTCCGAGATCTCAACGAGATGTTCAATTTGCTTACAGAGGGAATCCTAACTGACAAACAACAAAAATTCTACGTTGTGATTGATGGACTAGATGAGCACTGGATCGATGATTCGATTCGATTCCACCTAATCCGTGCCCTTATTGATACTATTCGGGAATTTCAGAAAGTACGTACGGTCAAGATCGTCGCTTGTCTCCGCACAGATTTGATCGAACGAGTTTTTCGCTACACTCGAGCATCGGGGCTGCAGGAAGAAAAGATGAAAGGCCTTTACCTTCATCTACATTGGACAAGAGAGGAATTGATTCAGCTTGTCAATCAACGCGTGCAGTACTTGGTTCGGGATGCATTTACAAATTCCGAGGTTACGTGTCTTGACATTCTACCTGTATCAAAGAAGTCACCAACTGCGTTCATAGACTATGAAATGCCCCAAAAACCTGGCCCACCGTTATGAGAGTTCGGATTGGGTAAAAGGAATCGCAGTGGGCTGCTGGAGTGAGGGCGTAGCCCGAACGGAAGCAGGCCACTGCGACGCGAAGTCTGCGGG
>NZ_PUIA01000039.1 GCF_002967715.1 Blastopirellula marina | reverse complement strand
CTTTTTGGGCAGGCAAAATCATGAATCGTACTGAGCGGATCGAGCGGATGCGGGAGTTGTTGCAAGGGGAAGGGATGTTTCCGGTGGCGGTGCCTGATTCGATGATCGAGGCGGCGGTCGACCGGTTTGAAGCGGCCAACAAACCGCTGCAAAAGTTCACGTCGGTCGAAATGCTCGAGCAGGCGAACGAGGTCGAGTGGCTGGTGCCAGGCGTCCTCTCGCGCGGCGCTCCGGCGGTGATTTGCGGGCCGAGCAAATGTTTGAAAACGTCGCTGGCGGTCGACTTGGCGGCGGCCCTGTCGACAGGCTGCAAATTCTTAGGGAAGTTCGCGCTCCGGCGAACGTTTCGCGTTGGGTTCTTCAGCGGCGAGCAAGCGAAACGCTCGCTGATCGACCTCACGCGCCGTTGGATGACCAGCAAACAGCGGGAAGAAGCGCCGCGATTCGTCTGCGCGCTGCACGGGGCGAGCACGAAGTTGGAGACGCAGCTGCGGCAACTGCGCGCGTGGATCGGCAGTTACGAATTGCAGGTGGTGATGATCGATCCGCTTGACGTCGCCGCGAAATCGAAGCGGGCACACACGCTCCACCTGCAGGCGATGATCCGCTGTTGTTTGGAGTGCGGCGCGACGCCGATTTTATGCTGCGCGACCCGAAAATCGATTCGGCCGCGAGCGCTCGACGTGACCGACTTGCAAAGCGCCGGCTGTCACGAACTGGCCCGGCAATGGCTGCTCGTAAATCGCCGCCAAGGCTATCAGCTGGGCACCGGAAAGCATCCGTTATGGCTGACCGTCGGCGGCGACGCCGGGCAAGATGACCTGTGGGGCGTCGATGT
>NZ_PUIA01000038.1 GCF_002967715.1 Blastopirellula marina | reverse complement strand
CCACCCCTGGCTATGAACGGTCGCCCCTTTGGGGCTGGCGAGAAGAAGATTGCGCGCGAACATGGCGTTGCCATAATGGACCGCAGCAAATGCGATCTTCATCTCAAAGGCCGCGGGTTAGCGTTGTGCCGGGTGCGACTGGCTGCGCTGTTCGCGTCCGACGTTTTCCATTGGAATGCCTGCTGGCGAAACACACCCTCACTCTCTCCCCGCCGGGGCGAGGAGACAGGATTTGCTGCGCGCTTAGGC
Source organism: Blastopirellula marina (assembly GCF_002967715.1). Classification (NCBI taxonomy): domain Bacteria; kingdom Pseudomonadati; phylum Planctomycetota; class Planctomycetia; order Pirellulales; family Pirellulaceae; genus Blastopirellula; species Blastopirellula marina. The sequence goes on along the minus strand of NZ_PUIA01000038.1, from coordinate 295,859 downwards.
CGCGGTGGCTATGTGTCGCTCATCCCTTCTTTTTCGTGGCTGATGCGAACACAATCATCTCGTGCAGCCGCTTCAGGACCTCCTTGGCATCGAGGCCTTCCTTTTCACAAAGATATTTGAGTGACTTGCCGCCGCACGAGTAATCGATCCCCAGTTCCTGGAACACGCCGATCGTCTCGGGGTGATCGATGATCCAATCGGGCACCGATGTTTCAAGATCGCAGGCCGTCATCACTTACTCTCTTTCAAACACGCGCGAATGCATCGTAGAACGCACCTCTCCGAAACTGGCAAGGTGCGTCCGAAGGCTTTAGCGTGAAAAGTACCGCACGAGCCACATGATGCCGGTCAGCAATACGCTCAATACGATACAGGTCGTGATGGGAATGTAGATTCGTGTGTTCTCTCCTTCGATTCGGATATCGCCTGGCAACTTGCCGAGCCACGGTATCGAAGGAAAGAGAAGCCAGACCAGGCCGACTCCTACGATCACTATACCAATGACAATGAATGCCCATGCGGGATGTTGCATATCGTATTAACGTTTAGTCGCCTCGATAATACTGACTTCGCTCTCGGTCGGAATAATTTGCGTGAGCTCAAAACCGGTCTTTTCGAGCAGTGCTTGATACTCGTTGGCGGTTCTTTCCTTCCCACCAGGAATCAGCAGCATGACCAGGTCGAGGAACTTACCTCCCAATGGCTCGTTGCCAGGCGGAATCACACTTTCCACGATCAACAGTTTCGCGCCATCTGACATCGCTTGATGGCAGTTACGCAGAATCGTTTCCGACTTTTCGTCGTCCCAATCGTGGATAATGTGTCGCATCACGTAGAGATCGCTGCCGTTCTGCCAGAACAATATTCAGCATTAGTGCGATCTCCATCGACCCTGATTCTAACGGTCAATCAGGGAACATAGAATCACGTCGCTTGAAAACGCCGTACAGGGCGTCCGCTGGTGATCGATATTCGCTGTCAACATGAATACGCGATCGCCTGCCGGACGAGACAAATCGAACGCCTATGCCGGCCACCAGGCAAAGTCGCACGAAAATCCTGACTGACTTGACGTCGGATTACGCGAAACTCATGGCCACTTGAAATGGCACGCCACTATTCAGTTGAATTCCCCTGTTTTGCGATTTACCTTATTGCCACAGGCCGTGGCGATGCCGCACGGCCGAGATGTTTCCGATTTATCGAATCTAGTGAGGATCGACAACTTCGATGCCTGATCTTGCGGACTATGCTCACCTGCTGCCAGCCGATCTTACTCTCGGCGAACGACTCCAAGGAACCGGCGTCTATGGTGATGTTTTCCGGGTCGAGCAAGCATCGTCTTCATCGATTCCATTAGTCGTCCGTTTCATCTCTACGAAAGATATCGGCGACCAGTACCACGAACCTCTGGCCCAACGTCTCGAACTTCTTTCCCGCGGGGCGATGCCGCACGTTTCGCACATCGTAAGGTATGGCTCGCAGGACAACCTGCTGTGGGTAATTACCGATCAATACCGATCGCGTCTGTGGGACAAACTGCATCCCCACGAGCCTGCCCTGGTAGCAGATGTCGAGCGAATCTTCCTGCAAATGGTGTCAGGGCTGGAAACGCTGCACGATCTGGGAATCTCGCACGGGGATATGCGATCGAAGAATGTCTTTCTTTCGGCCAGGGGCGAAAACGAGATTGCCTGGGTAGGGGATGCTGCGATCGGCTGTTTCTCGTGGTGGACCGGCAGCAAGATCCTCGAGAACGACTCGCTACGGTACGCGATACCAGGCCAAGAGGCGTCCTCTGCCGGCAAGCCAGACTTCAACCACGACCTGTACGCATTGGGCTTGATTGGCTGCGAGTTGGTACTAGGGCATTCTTTTGACCGCTCGAGCCTGGAAGCGATCGACAAACAGTTGAAGAACTCCAACGCTTCGTACGCGTTACGTCAGCTCATCGTGCTGCTGCTTCGCCGGGGGGCCAGCAAAGAGCCCTATCGGTGCGGTGCCGTGCGTTCAGCGTGGCAAGATCAAATGGCACGCCAGCGGCAGCGATCGACGAACATGCTACGCGTCGCCCTAGCGGTCATGCTGTTGAGCATCATTTCGCTGGTCTGGGTCGAATGGCTGACCCACCAAACGAACCTCAGCCTGGAAGCTCAGCTGCGTGATCAGCTCGACGCTCAAACGAAGCTCGCAGATAAGGTTGGCGAACTTGAGGACCAGGTCCGGCATCTACGCCAAAATCCACCGCAAGAACCGAGTGTTTCTCCTGCCGCTGACACCACTAACAACACCGAGCCTAGCGAGGCTCAAAAACGCTGGCAGGAAGTCGTTCAGAAAGCGGAGAACAACGCCAGCGACAAGACGGCCACTGCTTCTGACATCTGGAAAGCATATGCCGAACTCAAGAGTTCGAGCGATCCGAAAGTTAGCATGTTCCCTGGAGAGGTACGTGGATGGAGTGATTCATTGCGGGACAGGATCATGAATGATTTCTATCGAACCCGTCGCGATGATCGCTTGGCGCGTCTGCTGAACGACTACGCCCGAGCGCCCTGGGATCACAATGCGAAAGAAGCCGTCGACGCAAGGATCGACACACTCGATCAAGCCCGGGACGAATGGCAATTATGGGCTGACAAAAGCTTCTCGAAGAGTGAAGTCTATGAACAACTTAGCTTAATTACGAATCAATCCGAAAACGAAATACTGGCGGGTTGGCTGAAGGATTTAAGTTCGACCAAACAACCGTGGAACATTCGACTCATCCAAGGCGAGGCAGAAGAAGGCTGGGGCAAATACCGTGTTGTCCGTATCTATGTCGACGGGCACCAGCAAGGCAACCGCTACAACAACACGTGGAAAGAAGAAACGCACCACGAATACAATCCCAAAAACGCATCCAACACGATGCCTTTCGCCTGGGAACCTGGCCAGACGTTTGGCCTAAGCCTGGAGCAAAATGGCTATGCCTATAATGCCAACATGATCTACAACGCTCCCTTCGATGGTGCCCTGGCCCTATGGAAAGCCAATGCTGCCGGGAAGACACAAAACGGCTTGTCGGTGCTGAAATTTCAAATCCTCAATTGCCCCGGGCCACCTTCCCCCTACGAAATCGAAAACTCCTCGGACCCCACGAGATCCCCATGAACAAATTCGCGTTACCAGCTTTGCTGCTTGCTGTATTGGTATTGGGTGGAGCCATTTTGCTGGCCTCGCGCGGCTGTGCTCCTGCCGTACCGGCGGTGCCTGTGGTTGAATGCTTGCCAAAGTACGACAAGCAATGCGAAGAGATCCTGGCCTTGCACCAGCAATCCGATTGGCAGCAGGCCGTCGAGCGTTGGACACAGCTCACTGGAAATCAAGAACTCTGCCCACGTCAGGCTGCGGTGGTCTCCTTCAACCTCGAGTACGCCCAAAAGCAGCTTCAGGAAACGGCCTCTACGCAAACGAAGTGGGAGCGAACCAAGGAAGACGATCGCGGCAAGCCAGACAGCGAAGCTTCGCAAGGTGACTTTATCAAGTTCTATCCCGCAGGACGCCAGCTAAAGAGCACCGCCTTTTTTGACACCACCGGCTCCGGCACGAACAAGAAGTGGGTCCTCAGGGGACGCGGACATTTCATCTATCGCCATCAGGTCACCGCCATCTCTGAAGTAACCGCGAACAACGGATCTCGACTCGAAGTCCTGATTTCCTTTCCTGAAGTTACCCAGTTGGAAGTGGTATCGGAACATGAGCTTGAGCTGATTCAACCAGAGTCTCCCATCATTCAACTCGTGCTGTCCCAGGCCGACACGTTTGGCCAACAATTTCCCCAGTACCTAATCGCACGCCGAATTGCCGAGATTGTCAACACTGTCGACCCTGGCTTGCACTGGACCCTTACCAATGGGATCAAGCTTTTAGGCAACCCACTCAAGGTCGACGACGATGTCGAGATGCTAGCGCGTATCGAACGACTCTCTGGCCACAAGTTCAAAGTCACCTATGTCCGCGACCTGGGAATCATCGGCATCGACCTGATCGAAGGAGATCCGCTTCCCTTGGGAGACTTTGAAAACCTCGCTTACAACAGCAGCCTGTTGATGGACTACTACCTCTTTCCCAGCCAGGACAAAGGGGCAGGCGAAGAGTGGGAAGTCGATGCCTCGGAGGTTTCCGGGATGCTGGGCATACACTTCGATGCTTCCGTTTCAGGAAAGCTTAATCTCGCCAAAGTCGCCGACACGGTAACTGACACGTCCGATGCTATGCAGATGCGAATCACCGGCGGGAAGGTTCACGTCGAATCCGAGCAGAACGGTCGTCGCATCACCACCACCTTGACCCCTGGCGAGGATTGTTCGATCAGTTACTCGCAGGACGAATTGTTCGTTAAGTCGGCCCGCGGAAGCTGGAACGCTTCTTTAACCGATTTCAGCGACAATCATCTTCTGATTGGCACCGAGAACATTCGCGACCTGAAGGTGACCAGTTACTACGAAGCCGAGAGAATCGATGAGTAGGGAAGCGTCCAGCAGCAGCGTGACGGGACTCGTTTGTCCCGAATGCTTGACGTTCAACCCGCCAGATGCCGCCGCGTGTGCGCATTGTCACCACACGCTGACCTGCGTGCGCGAGCATCCTCGCTGGAGCCATGCCCTTTCGCTTCCTCGCCAGGCTAAGCTGCACATCACTTTGCGATGGCTCGGCACCGAGCGTCACCTGACGCTTGATCCACACCAACACCAGTCGATACCGCTCGGGGAAGGAGCTTCGCTGGAGATAACATTCGACGGCAATCCATTTCACTGCGCGGCCAAGCGTGCAGGCGAGCCCATCGAGATCACCCTGCCAGGCACGCACATCTGCGGCGACGTAGAAATCTGTGCCCGTGCCTTCGCCGCGAGTCCCTCACGCATTTCAGTTCCAGCAATTGAAAGGTTCTGCCCCGACCAAGTCGCGATCGATGTGGGAACACCACTCACCTTGGGGCGGCGCAGCGATGGCCAGAACGATCCATGCAAGGTCGTGCCTGACTCGGCCGTCGAAATGGATCATGCTCTGTTTGTTTGCCGATATCCACGCGACGATTCCAACGGGCGAAAGGTACGACGCGAGTTCTGGATCGTCGATCTCGATACGCCTGGGGGAACGTTCGTCGATCGACAGCCGATCGTTTCCCAACGATTGGTGGGGGGCAACCTGATTCAGATCGACGGGTATGCCTGGATCTTCAATGAAGAAGATGCCCAGCTGATTCCAGTCGCAGGGATTAACGGAGCCGACCTACTGCTTTCAAAGATTGCCGTCGACGGCCGACTCGCTCCCGTTTCCCTCTCGATTACCTCGGGACAAATGGTCGCGATTGCCGGTCAAAGTGGGGCCGGCAAGTCGACACTGATGCATACGATCCTGGGAAACGTACGCGGGCAGGCCAGCGGTTCCGTTGCGGTCGGTGGGATCTCTTTCGATGGCGACCCCGAGGCGTACCGGGCCCAGTTAGGGTTTGTCCCACAGGAAGAGGTGCTGCATGCCGACCTGACCGTTCGACAGTCGATTGAGTATCGCGCCGATCTCCGCCGCGAAGCCCGCTCGACCGACCGGCCATCCCGCGGTGAAATCACCGAACTTCTCTCACGACTGGAAATTCCTCAGTCGCGATGGGAGGCACTTCCCACACAGCTAAGTGGCGGTGAATCGAAGCGGGCACGCATTGCATCGGAGTTGATTTCCAAGCCGCGACTGCTTCTGTTGGACGAACCGGCCAGCGGATTGGATCAAGGACGCGAGATTCAACTGATGCGACTATTGCGGGGGCTAAGCAATCAAGGGTGCACCGTGATTGTGATCACGCATGGGCTGGCACACCTCGAGTTCTTCGACCGCGTACTGCTCGTGCTAAGTGGAGACTTGAAATTCGATGGCACGCCGGATCAACTTCGCGAGCGCATTCCCTCTGGCGAGTTTACGGATCTCGATCTTGCAGAGCCCCCAGAGTTTCGCGGCGAAAGCTCGCCCGTGGCAGACAATCAGGATTCATCGAAACACCTGAAAAACACCTCGGCTCTGCATCAGTTTCGCATTCTCTTCAGTCGTGAGTTTGCCAAGATGGTCAACCGCAGGTTGCTGACCATTGGCCTGCCATCTGCGATCAGCACACTGCTTTCACCGCTCGGTCTCGTAAAAAGAAACGCTAAGTTCATCCAGCCGTACTGGCTGTTTCTGCCCCTTCTGCTGGTACCGGCATTCTTTGCGTTTGCGCTGCACTTTGGTATCCACTCCGACGACCAGTTCGTGCTTCCCTTCTTTGCCATTCTGGCAAGTATCTGGATGGGGGCGAGCCTGAGCCTGTTGTCGATCGTGAACGAGAGAACAAGCTTCGAGCATGAAAGCGTGTTGTTCCTTCATCTATGGCCGTTCGTAGCGGCCAAAACCCTCTCGCTGTGGCTGATCTCGGCGGTGCAAACATTGGTCTTTGTCGGGCTGCTGGAGCCACTGCGTTATTGGACTGACGATCCCGGTCTGCCTAACGCGTTCGTTGCCTTTGTGGTGCTGGTGCTAACCGGCTGGGCCGCTGTCGGCATGGGAATGGTGATCTCGGCGGTCTCCGGCAAAAGCAGCTCGATTGCGAATTTTCTGCTGCCCCTGATGATGATCTTGCAGATCGTTTTCAGTGCGGAAGTCGCAGGCAAAGGAGGCAACCTGCAATCCGCCTACGGCAGTTTTCATCTGCACCGATGCGAAGGAAAAACGAACTGCGTCCGTCGTGTCGAACATCGCGTCCCGACCAACGGCCAATGGCTGTGCGAAGTATGTCGCGGAAAATTGAGTACCTGCCGCAAGACCATCGAGCACAAAGCGAACGCATCGTCCGTTTCAGAACGTGGAATTGGACCGCACGTTTCTGCAGAGCTGCGACGATGCCTGGACGAGCAGGCCGTCAAAAGCCCTTCCTACGACCAGGCCGTCAACGAAGACTTGCCGACAACGGTTGCGATTGCCATCTCGTACGGAACGCTCTCTCGCTATGGAGACATGGCCCTGAGAAGCCTCGATGAAGAGGATCCGCAGACGCGTGACGAGAACGGTTATAATCAGTGGTTCTGGGAGGCTATCTCGATACTCGTCGTACTGGCCTTCGCATTGCCCGGCGTCACGTGGTTCATCCTCTGGGTACAGGCAGGCAACCGGCACAGTCGCCTGAAGCGGTATCTCGCTCACATACTCCCCTGGCGAGCAACGAGTCAGACCAAAAACCAACCGCAGCATTCCCCTTGAATACCATGAACAACGTTCAACGTTTTAGCACGCGTTATCTCATCGCATTGGCCATCGCCATCGGTGTTCTGCTAGGCAGTGTCCGAAGCGGTATGGCCGAAACGATCGAGCTTGTCATTCCGCTGGAGCAAGGGGAGTTCTATCAGCCTGAGGAAGTACGACGTCAGCTGCAAGAGAAACTAGGGCTCAAGTTTCCAGCCAACATAAAATCGCAGCCGCGCCGCCGACTTGGTCGCGATGAAAGAGCGGCTCTTCTGGCCGCCGACCTGGCAGGCTTGCTGGAAGTGAAGTTCCTGGCAGACCGACTGGAGCTGAAACTACCGCAGCAGTTAAGTCCGGATGATGTGGCCAAGCTGCTCAAGGTTCAGTGGGGGCTCGTCATTCCGGAAGATTTCGATCCTAAACGTCCAACCGTCGTGCTCATTCATGGGCTTGAGTCGACCGTGAAAGATGTCCGCAAAGCAGAACGCTTTCTTGAGTCACACGACGTGCAAGTGATCCTGTTCGAGTATCCCAACGACGGCCCGGTAGCCGCTTCGGCGATTCGTCTGAGCGAGCAACTCAAAGCGTTGAAAGCGTCGTACCCGCAAACGCGTGTTTCGATCCTCGCGCACAGCATGGGTGGCCTGGTCGCGCGGTATTGCCTGGAAATGCCCGGCCAAGGTCCTGGCTGCGTCGATCGGGTGGTAATGCTGGGTACACCGCACAGCGGGTCCAACCTGGCCAAGGGACAGAAATGGTTGGAACTGGCGAATTCCGTGGGGGTGCTCTTGGACCGCAAGTGGACGATCGTCAACGACGGCCAGGGAGAAGCGGCCGTTGACCTGACGCCAGGCAGTCCCTTACTCACACAACTGAGCCAGACAAGCAAGCCAGCTAAGGTCCACTACGCCTGTGCCGTTGGCACCAAGGCCTACCTGACCAAGCCCCAACAGGCCGAATCGCTCGCAGAGCTCACAGCGATACTTGCCCGACGCCGCGTGCCGGAAAAGAAACGTGATGCAATCCTTCGCTTCGCTGCGTCTTCAGAACTATGCCACGGCCAAGGGGACGGGGCCGTGACGATCGCCAACGCCACCCTCGCCGCCGCCGATGAAGTCCGCCAGTTTTCCCGCACACACCTGCAATTGCTTGATTTCTCGACGGAAACGCCGGAGCAGCGTGAATACACCCAATGGGTTCTCATACAACTCGGTGTGCCGCAGAACTAGTCGTTCCGACGTTTGCGGGTCCCCTAATCGCGACGAAAATGGACCTCGGACAGGGTGTGTTGGCCCATATTGCCTGACATTCGGAATTTACCAGGCTTTCTCTCGGCGTTACCGAGAAAACCAACGACTACCCCCTCCAAGATCAAGACAATCACACAAGCACACCCCCACCGCGGTGCCCCCCTGAGTGTCGGATTACACCAAGCGAGCGGACCCTTCCGAAGCATCCCTGGCCGAAAACGATGTCACGTGAATTTCGCGAAACCAATCGATAACGATGGGGTTTAGAAAGAATGGCCGCCGGACCTACGTGGGCAAACGTATCCGAGCACTCAATATGAATGACTCGTAACTCACAGCGATTGGTTAGGGGTTCACCTTTCGATGCGTCTTCCATTTCTCTTCGCCATAGCGACCTTCGCCGCTTTATTTCCACTTGGTAGTCTCGCTGCCGACGACAGTTCCGACACGGAATCGCAGCAGTTCTTCGAGAAGAAGATTCGCCCCGTATTGATTAGCGAGTGTTATTCGTGCCACTCTGCCGAAGCGGATGAAATGGAAGGTGGCCTCGCGCTCGATACGCGTACGGGAATCCGGCGGGGGGGTGAGCGAGGGGCGGCGGTGGTGCCGAGAAATCTGGAAAAGAGCCTGTTGATCAAAGCGATCCGGCACGCCACCGATGATTTACAGATGCCCCCTGACAAGAAGCTTTCCCCCGAGGTCATTGCTGACTTCGAGAAGTGGATTTCGCTCGGAGCTGTTGATCCTCGTGAAGGGGAGGCGATCGTCGCTCATCGATACGAGGTCGATATCGAAGCTGGCCGGAAGCACTGGGCTTTTCAAGTTCCCCAAGCCCCAGAGATTCCTGACGTTCAACAAAGTGACTGGCCCATTACGAACATAGACCGCTTTGTCCTTGCCAAGTTGCAAGCCCAGGGGATCTCGCCGGTAGACCAGGCGGACAAGAGAACGCTGCTGCGTCGCCTTAGCTTTGATCTTATTGGTCTGCCGCCAACCGAAATGGAAGTCGAGGCATTCGTCACCGACGATTCGGCGGACGCCTACGAAGCAGCGGTCGATCGACTACTTGCCTCACCACACTTCGGAGAGAAATGGGCTCGCCATTGGCTAGACGTTGCAAGGTATGCCGAGAGTACCGGCAGCACGGTGAACTTCTTCTATCCTCAAGCGTGGAGGTATCGCGATTACGTTATCGACGCATTCAATCACGACAAGCCGTACGATCAGTTCGTGAAAGAGCAGCTTGCTGGTGACCTGATGCGGTCCGAGAATTCCAAGCAGCAAGCCGAGAGAATGATCGCCACTGGTTTCCTCGCCCTCGGTACGAAAACACTCAACGAGCGAAGCGGGCTGAAGTATGAACTGGACGTAGCCGACGAGCAGATCGATGTGACAACCCAGGCATTTTTAGGAATCACCGTGGCCTGCGCACGTTGTCACGACCACAAGTTCGATCCAATTCCTCAGGCCGACTATTACGCGATGGCGGGAATATTCCGCAGCACGGAAACGTGCTATGGAACCATCCGTTTTATCAACGCACAGCGTCCCAGCGAGCTTCTTACTCTCCCAGCGGACGCGGAAGTGGATGTGGCGATTTCGGCACTTTCCGACAGCGAGCGCGATCGTATCGAAAGTCAGATGGATCGCGTTCAAGAGCAGATTCGCAATCTGCGAGAGCCTGTCCAACGATTCCTGACTTCCGGCCAAGTATCGCTGCTTCAGGCCCAATTGGATGCTTATGAAAGCAACGGCGATCCCAAGTCGCTGGCGATGGGGGTACATGACAAGCGTTCCGGTCCCCAGTTCGGAAATCGCCGCTCGTTTGGATTCGGTCAAGGAGCCAACCGCTATACGTACGACAGCACACGCTTGATTGCCAATAGCCCCGTCTATATTCGCGGCGAGCACGATTCACCGGAAAAGGAACTCGTGCCACGTGGAACATTGCAGGTACTCACCAGCACACCCCTTGAAATTCCGCGAAGTCACAGTGGCCGGCTGGAATTGGCGGAATGGATCGCCACCCCCAACAATCCGCTAACCGCACGTGTGATGGTCAATCGCGTTTGGCTTCAATTGTTTGGACGCGGACTGGTGCCCACCGCCGATGACTTTGGGCTTGCCGGCCAGGTACCCTCGCATCCGGAACTACTCGATCATCTCGCGATCGGCTTCATGGACGATGGCTGGAGTGTTAAGCGGCTAATTCGTCGAATCGTCACCAGTCAGGTTTATCAATTGAGTTCGACTGCCGAAGACCAGGCGTTGGCCATTGATCCTGACAACGTCCTGTTGTGGCGTATGTCGCTGCGACGTCTCGATGCCGAAAGTCTACGTGACGCGATGCTGGCCGTTAGCGGACGCCTGGACGAGAAACGGCCCATTGGCTCAGCCGTTGCCAGACAAAGTGAAGGCCCGGTCAATCGGTTCGGCGGTGCTTCTATCACGCGATCGATCGACGATCCAGACAACGTTCATCGTTCGATCTATTTGCCTGTTATTCGAGACAGTTTGCCTGAATCGCTTGCCTTGTTCGATGCGGCCGATCCCTCATTGATCACCGCACATCGACAGCAGACCACCGTTCCGGCGCAAGGACTATACCTGCTGAACAACGAATTCGTCCTGCGGGCTTCTGATGAGGCGGCCAGGCAATTATTGACATTGTCAGGTCAAGACAAACGAATCGACGCGGCGTTTGTTCGGTTCTTCGGCCGTAAAGCGACGGCGACTGAACATGACCAGGCAAATCGTTTTCTCACTTCCTACCCCACGGAAACTCCGCTGCGATTTCGTCCCGGCCGGCCAAACAACGAACACGCTCGCTGGAGCGCGTTTTGTCAAGCGTTGTTTGCCAGTGCCGAATTCCAATATCGACGGTGAGACACAAAACATGCATTCTCGCAGAGCATTTCTTCGTTCGTCCGTTTCCGGCTTCGGCTACCTGGCGTTCGCGGCACTAGCGCACCAGCAGGCGGCTCATGCCGCAGATGCCGTTACCAATCCGCTCGCCTCGAAGGAAACACACTTCGAACCGCGGGCAAAGCGTGTCATCTTTTTGTGCATGGAAGGGGGCCCTAGCCACCTTGATACGTTCGACTACAAGCCTCAACTTCTTGCCGATGACGGCAAGCCAACCCCTCGCAACCAAGGAGGTGGGCGAGGTGGGAAGTTGCTCGGCTCACCATTTCGGTTCAAGCAGCACGGAGAAAGTGGGCTTTGGGTAAGCGAGTTGTTCTCGGATGTAGCGACCCATGCGGACAAGTTGTGTGTGCTCAACGGGATGCATACAAACTTGCCTGCCCATGCCCAGGCCTTCCTGCAACTGCACTGTGGTATTTTTCAGTTTTCACGTCCCAGTCTCGGTGCATGGGTCCTCTACGGACTGGGGACCGAAAACACTGACTTGCCAGGGTTCGTCTCCATCAATCCACCGAGAAACAACGGTGGTGCCGCGAACTATGGTGCCTCGTTCTTACCGGCAATGTACCAGGGAACCCGAATCAGTCGACGAGGATTCAGAGCCGGCGAGACGATCAGCAATCTGAAGAACGAGCGTCGTAGCTCCGATGCCCAACGCGCTCAACTGGACTTCATCCAGACACTTAATCGCTCGACCGCAGAGTCGCTTGGCGGCAGCCCGGAAATCGACGGATTGATCTCGTCTTACGAACTTGCCTTCCGAATGCAAAGCGAAATGCCGGAAGTCTTGGACATCAGCAACGAGACCGCCTCGACGTTGAAGATGTACGGAATCGAACAGCAAGCAGGCGGACAAGGTCGGCGACCAGGCATGTTCGGTGGCGGAGGTGCGGGCCCATCGGCTGGTGGAACGGATACGTTTGGACGCCAATGTCTCTTGGCTCGACGAATGGTCGAGGCAGGGGTCCGCTTTGTGGAAGTGACCATGGGCGGGTGGGACCATCATTTGAATTTAGAAGAGTCGCTGCGCGGCAGTTGCGGCTCGGTGGATCGCCCCATTGCCGGATTACTGGCCGATCTCCAACAGCGAGGACTGTTGAAGGACACGCTTGTCCTGTGGGGAGGCGAGTTCGGTCGCTCGCCGTACGCACAGGGGGATGGCCGCGATCACAACAACAAAGGCTTCTCGATGTGGATGGCCGGAGGTGGAATCAAGGGTGGCTACGTTCATGGAGCGACCGACGAATACGGCTATGAAGCGGTCGATGGGCGAGTTCACATCCACGACTGGCATGCCACCATTCTGCATCTGCTAGGCCTCGACCACGAGCGTCTGACCTACCGCTACGCCGGTCGCGACATGCGTCTGACCGACGTGAAAGGGCACGTCGTGAACGACATTATCGCCTAGAGCGGCGTCATGAAAGCTGGAACGCTATGGTAACGGATGGCCTAACGTTTCCCTCACATCGATAACACGCCACGCCAGCCCTTTGTACGAATGGAACGTGCCCTTCTACCGTCTTTAGAACTCAGCCAATTGACGCCATTTCCTGAGGGAAACAAGCATGGGCCGCGACGTTACCCAGTTGCGTAAGCACCTTAGCCAGGTTACCTCACGGCAATACCTTTTCGCTGAACGTATCACTTATCGGAACATGTAGAGGGCCCATCGGAATGCCCTCGCGGGGGTTCACTATCCAGAAACCCAGCTATCCACCATCAGCCTTGATTCCAAGGACCTCGGCAACATCCTGGATAATGTCATTTGCGATTACGAAAGCCTCGTCCGTACTCGGCAAATTAATTGTGAAAAACGCTTGAGCATTTTTTCCCACGCCGATCTGTTTCTGCCCATTCAGTATGTGACCTCCCCATTCATTTCGCCCTAGCGAGGTTGAAACCCCCAGCAGCAGATACTCCTCCGGCGCGTCCTTTATAGGAACAAGTTTGAGAATCACTTTCCCGGCGTACGTGATGCTATAGCTACCATTTCCCCGTATGACAGAGAAGTATTCCTCCGCCAGTTCTTCCAGTGTCTGAAGCTGATCGATGGTGCTTTGGCTGCTGTTCTGCTTAATGTTGTAGGTTTTAATCGGTTCGAAGTCATCAATTACGATCGGAGCCGGTTGAAGCGTGTCCCTCATTGTTGCGAAAGCTCTGTGAAACTCCTCGCCTAAGGGCTCTATGAAAGGAGCTAAACCCGCAATTTGCTGGAATCCAATCCAGCCAAGCAAAGACCGGGTGTTGTTCCACTGCTCCTCACCTTTCTGATCCAGAAACAGCGGTCGGTGATCCGAATCGTGAAAATCATTCTGACAGAAGAAAGCCTGGTGATCCCAGGTCCAAGCAACGAAGCGAAATTTCTCCAGCGGCAGTTGTGCCAAACCGGCGTTATGTAGCATCTGAAGAACGGTCGGCTTCTTCAGGTGACGCGCCCGTTGCATCGTGTCTCCTAGGCCGCTTCGAGCCCCCGGGCGATGGTAGGCATCGTAGATTTCTTTCGATTCGCGTAGGTCGTCGTCAGGGTTGTTCCATTGCGAGAGCGCGATGGCCAAGCGGTACTTCAGTGATAATTGCCCATTGATCGTACTGTTGTAACCTTTGACACGCATGCCTAGTTGATTCGAGCCAGCGCTAACTTCGTACGAAATGACTTTTGCTTCTACGAACGTTACCAATCGTACTTCTTCTCCCGATTTGCAGATAATGATCAGGTCGGGATCGCCGAACTCTCCGCAGCCAATCTCCACAATCAACTCAACAGATGTAATTTCCTCTAAATGCGGAGGCTCACCTCCCCATTCAACCTGATTTAGAAATGCAATCACACCGGCCACTTCGGCATTGATGAGCCCTGCAACGACAGCATTCACAATACCGCGTTCACCGTACCACGATACCTTCACAGGCATATCAAACCCCTCAATGAACAGACCCTAGCGAATGAAATATGCCCAATCGACGAGGATTCAGGCGGCCATACCAATCATACAAGCATCGTGTTGATAACCTCGTGGACGATGAATTGCTACACATTTTCAGTACAAATCTGGAAATGCCATTACAGCGTGACCCACCCTTGCCGTGACTATCGACTATTTTTAATGAGCTGGACCCAACTTTTCCGTTGGGCTTCGCCATCCTGTTCATAGAGCATTCATTCCCGATTTAAGTAGGTAGGACTTGCCAACACCTGAAAACACTTGCCAAGCCCCCTTCACAGGGCCGTACTATTGGATTCCTCTTCCCAATGACAGTTGGGAGTTGATCGTGTTCGAGGAGAGGCCCGTCGGACGTGAGATTGGACACGTCCATATCTGGCCGGAAGTTCTTCGCGTAATTGGCGAGAAGTGGGGCAAAGATCCGGAGAAACTTGTTCGTCGAATGGGTGGTAATCCCTACGCGCTGCCTCGGGGACGCGTCGTTAGTTTGGCCAAACAGCGTTGGGGAATTGCTCATGGTGATGACGCACCGCCTGGAATGGCGTTGGAAATTGTCCGCCGCCGATTTAATCTTCCGACAAGTGGGACCAAGGTATTCTTCGACGAGCACGAAGTGATGATCTCAGAACACCTACGTGCGATGGAGTCTGACTTGAAAATTGAATTGAATCTCAAGGCTCCCCCTATGCCCGATTTCGAGGATTTCTGAATTTAGAATGTTAGAATCGAAACCACTGCCTCTGGTCATGACGCACCGCCGACTTCAATAACCCTCAGGTATTTATGCCACCTCCAGAACGACTTATTGCGATTGGAGATATCCACGGCCACGCCGCTGCACTCCTGAGCCTTCTCGAACTGATTCAGCCCACGACTGAGGATACGATCGTAACGCTTGGCGATTATGTTAACCGCGGCCCGAAAAGCGGCCAGGTCCTGGAAATCCTTTCCAGCCTCGATCAGGCCTATCGCCACATTGCCATCTTGGGAAATCACGATGACATGATGCTCGAAAGTCGAAACGACCCTCATGCCGAAGGCAGATGGATGTACCAGGGAGGAGATTTCACGCTCGAATCGTATGCTCTGCAAGCTGCTATTACGGATGTGCCTGATCACCATTGGGACTTCCTGGCAGCCTGCCTGCCAATCTTCGAGACCGATCAGTTCATCTTCACACATGCCAACTACTGCTGGTATTCGCAACTCTCCGAACAACCGTCCCGATTGCTGCGTTGGACCGCGATTGAGGAGGAACCGCCGCAGGCACACGTCAGCGGAAAAACATTTATCGTCGGGCATTCACCCGGCGAAATTCGCGACCTGGGATTCTGTCGTTGCCTCGATACTGGCTGTGGCCTGGGAGGAGTCCTAACGGCGATGGACGTAACTTCACGACAGATATGGCAAGTTACCGAAGCTGGCATTCCCGTCATGCGGCATGTCTAACGATCAGACAAACCAAGTAGCACCAAGCCCCGAACCTGCCAAGTCTGATCGTTGTCCCTGGATCACGCCCGAATCTTCTCATCTAACAACGTAGGTCTGCTTAATGCCGAAATCTGCCCCTCCTGATTCTTCCCTACCACGCCGCCCCGATCGAGATCGACGCGTGCGTCAAAATGCACGTATCGCACGGGTATTGGGTGTGCTGAACCTGATCCAGTCGCGAGGGCGCTGGGACCTCAAGGCCATCGCCGACGAACTGGAATGCTCGGAGCGAACAGTCCGCAGAGACCTGGAAGTTCTCGAGTTCGCCGGGGTTCCCTATTATTTTGACGAACGTGAGCATTGTTTTCGGGTACGGCCTGACTACAAGTTTCCGGCTCTGGCACTGACTGCGGATGAAGCTTGGGGGCAAGCCCTCGCGACCGCCTTCTCGCAAGCCCCGGGACTGAACATCGGACCAGGTGCCAAACCGACGACCAGGAAACTTGCGGCATCCTCGCAGGAGCACCTGAAAACCATCATCGCCGATGCGCTTCGCCTGATCGAGGTCTTCGATCTAAAACTAGCGGACCATAGCAAACATCACGAGACGGTCCAGGCAATTCAATGTGCCCTGCTCAACCAGACGCAGATTACCGGGGTCTACAAATCTCCCTATGAAACGCAGCAAGTCAAGCTGACCATTCACCCCTATCGACTATGCCTTGTCAAACAGGCCTGGTATGTCGTCGGTCACATGGCTGGCGAAACAGAGGCCAAGACTTTTCGAGTGGCCCGTTTCAAGAGCCTTCGCGCCACACAGAAACCGGCAGAGGTCCCTGCGGACTTTGACTTGCGAAACCACTTTGGCAATGCCTGGTCCGTCTTTCGTGGCAAACAACGCTACGATATTGAACTTGAGTTTGAAGCAGAAGCTGCCAAGATCGTGACGGAGACAATCTGGCATCACACCCAAAAGGCGAAGAAAACCAAAGGTGATCGTGTATTGCTCTCTTTCCAGGTAGATGGTCTCGATGAAATTCTGCACTGGGTTCTAGCGTGGGCAGGGAAAGTCACCGTGATCAAACCGGATGCCCTTCGCCAGAAATTGAACCAGACCCTGACTAAGGCTCTGAAGATGAATTCGCGAACGGAATAGATGCGTGACCCACCTTTGCCGATTCCTTCGGGTAAATAGTAGTCCCACAGCTACTTACCCCCACGAAGGAACAGCCCATGAAAACGCTCTCGACGACCCTTTTTCTATCACTCATTCTCCTGTCCGGATGCGCACCTTCGACGGAAGGCTCTCAGGAGGGAGCGGAAGCTTACTTATCCTCGGAACTCAACAAATGGATCGCCGGTGAAGACAGCGAAGCAGAGACACTTCTGGCAGCAACGCTTCGCGATCCGATCTCTTTCAACATCCGAAATATCTCTCCCTGCAAGGCCCATATCCTGGCATACGATTTGTCGAAACCTTGCCCCAAAGACCAGAAGTCGTGGCCTGGCTACCGATGCAACGTCGTTATCGAATGGATCTCACAGGCCAATCGGCCCTTGGAAAAGGTCACGGTCTACACACTGACATGGAGCCCCGTGGAGAAGAAGTGGTACGTCCACGAAGAATTATGATAGGCGTGACGGAAGTGGTATCTTATGACACTTACAGATTTCATGGATGTGCTCCCCTCACTTGTTCAACCGCATCATGACAGACGAAGAAAGCGAGCTGATTCGAACGACGATTCTAGATGTTCTTCTCCGTGAAGACATGCGGAGCGTCGCCTATCCCCAAAGCAGGAAGGATCAGACTCCTCCGGGGATTTGGGGACAAATTGGTGACGAATTCGTTTACTTTGGTTCCAACTTCCCGGTAGCCCTCTTTACTGCGAATCACGGAGATTGGTGGATTCCAGAGAGAGATGGTCCGGTCACACCAGAAGATGTTGCCTGGTTTGACCTGCGAATAACACTAGGACGTGAATGGAAGGCTCTCCAAACGCGAAGCCAGTTCACCGAGAGCCGCCGCCGGATATTTTACAATTACCAACCCGAAGACGATTAGCTAAACAACATTAACACCCGAGAACGAACACTTTGAACGTTACCATTCACCGAGGAAGCCAGGAAGTCGGAGGGTCCTGCATCGAAGTCCAGGCTCAAGACTGTCGAATTGTCCTTGATGTCGGTCTCCCCTTGTTCAACGACAACCGAGAGGCGCTGGATACCTTTTCCCTTCGTCGAATGACAAAAGAGAATCTTCAATCGCGTGGCATCCTCCCGGCGGTTTCCGGGTTATTTGATGATGCGCGGTCCCCTGACGCGATCCTCTTGTCTCATGCCCACTTGGACCATACAGGCCTACTGGATCACACCAACGAGCAAATCCCCGTCTATGCCACCAGCGGAACAAGCAAGATCATGCTTGTCGGAAAGCTGTTCGCAAACCAAGTCGAGTTGCCTCGCGCACGCTTTCGCGAAGTGCTGCCTGGCACTTCCTTTCAGATTGGACCGTTTGCGATCACAGGCTATTCGGTCGATCATTCCACCTTTGGCTGCCTGGCATATTTGATTGAAGCTGATGGAAAGAGCCTGCTCTACACTGGGGACCTCCGCCTCCATGGCCGGAAACCTGGGATGGCCAGAAGCCTGATCGACACTCTCGCCGATCGCCAGGTCGATGCGATGCTGATGGAAGGGACTCACTTCGGGTTGCCGGATGGTCACGGAGTTTCGGAATACGATCTAGAACGCGAAATCGTTGGCTACATCCAAGACGCAACCAGCCTTGTGCTTGCTGCTTTTTCCCCACAGCACGTCGATCGACTGGTTGCATTCATCCGGGCAGCGAAGAAGACGAACCGGAAATTTGTCGCCGACGTATACACCGCAGCGATACTTCATTTTCTAAGTAGCGAAACCAAAGTTCCTTCGCCTCAACGAGACGACTCCATTCGAGTCTACTTTCCCAACAACTTTGCTGGCACCATCAAGGAAAGAAACCTGAGCAAGCTCGTCGATCAATTTCGCTCGAAACAAATTGAAATGAGCGAGATTGTCGAATCCCCCAGCAAGTTCCTCATGGTCTTTCGACCTTCTCTGGAAGTCGACTTCCCAGGCAGCTATCCCGATAACACCCTTTGCCTCTACTCAAGTTGGAAGGGCTATCTAGAAAAACCCGACTGGAAGCGAACCCGGCAATCACTCACCAAGAACGGCGGCCACCTCGTTGAGGCCCACACGAGCGGTCACATGCACGCGAAAGACATTGTCACCTTTGTAAGAAAGATCGCT
Source organism: Blastopirellula marina (assembly GCF_002967715.1). Lineage (NCBI taxonomy): Bacteria > Pseudomonadati > Planctomycetota > Planctomycetia > Pirellulales > Pirellulaceae > Blastopirellula > Blastopirellula marina. The sequence continues at coordinate 276,769 of NZ_PUIA01000038.1, read as the reverse complement.
CCCCAAGCCGTGATCCCTATCCATACGTTCGAACCAACTCAGTTCCGAGAACACTTTCCCAACGCTGTTTTGGCGGAAGACGGGCGACCAGTCGAGATCACGTAATCCTTATCTTGCTATCCATCATTCACACCAAGAACAACACGCCGTGCCCAATCTCGAACAAGGCGATACGCGCCGAGCAGCTTTCCTAAAGAAATATGCGAAAAGCGCAGAGGAGCAGCATGGAATGGAATTCACGCTGATCAATTTGAGTGACATCTTTGGGGATGAGGACGATTGATTCTAACGCCACTAAGACACAAGATTGAATCGTGTTTCAACGAAGCGACGTAAGTTGGGATCAATAACTCGCAGCAGCTCCTGCCAGTACACGATACGGCACCGAGAACGAAAAGCCTTATCCTTGAGGGCTGCAACGGTTCGCAGGTAAGACTCGGCCAGGTCAGGCCTCTTCTGATCGCCAAGCAAAATGTGTCGCTTGTTATTCTGTGAAGCGGCCAGCAGGTTCCGAATTACCCGAAAGTTCAAGTAACTTCCGTTATGCTGCGGCAACCCGGTATCCTGAAACACTTCATGGAACCGCAAGTAATTCTCGACAACTTCCAAGCGCTGCTTCGTAAAGTTGATTTCGGACAGAGACGCTTGAACGAATGTGTCGTCAATAACCACGTCTATCGTCGTCGGGTCGCCATTGCCATCTCTTTTTTCAATCGGGGCGGGCACAAAGAACCTAGGCCAAAGATTCCGACATTGGAGCAGATCTTTGACTTCGTCCGCCTCCCGAAATCTATTCGAGCAGAACAGGTTCATCAGAATTCCTTGTCGACTTCTTGCTGTCTCCCACGCATATTGCCCTAGTGATTTTCCAGAAGGGCATCTCAAAGCACATTCCCACTCATCACGTGAACGAATCTCTTTTAAAGAGACGTCATGAAACCAATGACGAAGGCGATCCAAGAACGCTCGCTCCATTCCGATAACATCCTCCCACAACGGTGTTGTTTGACAATGTTATCGACAGGGCCATGGACGGAGGTGGGTCACACGACTCAATCGGTTTTGTGCCCGACCATTGAGAGGGTCGATCAGAATTCACCAAGTATGCCGCTTCGCTACCAATCCTTATTTGAATTCCCAAGCGGCTCAACCTCGGAGGGGATCAGCTTTTGCCAGTCGCAGGATGGACTCGGATTTCTGAAAACTCAAACGCCCCCCAGGTACAAATAAACATGACTCGCTGATTGGGCACATTCTCCGTTGCCCAGCAACGTTCTCGCGAGAGCTTATCAAAGTCTCCTTTCCATTCGAGTTTGAGCCGACCGTTTTCTTCGACACGGACGGAATCCGCATCGACGGTACAACGAATGACGACCGGCTGTTCTGACTGAAAGAATTTGGCAGGCATCCTGCGTTGATGCATCCCATTTTCGGGCGATGCTGGTTCGGAGCCGTATTCTAAAAGCCAACTTTGCGCTGCATAACCCTTTAAATGTGCGCCAAAGCCAACTCGGTCATTTGCCAATCCGAGTAATAACGCGCCGCCGTTGTCGGCCCCAAGTGAGCGAACTTTGAACTCGATCGTGTATTCCGCTGGTGCGTCATAAGGAATCCGAAGAATCGAGTTCTGATCCGTACGAGGCTCGCAGACCAGGCTTTTACCGGCCCATCTCCAGGGTTCCGAGAGAACATGCTTAGGCAACTCAATGCGAGCCATCAGGTCGATTCCCCCTTCACGCATCTCGCCGACAGCAGGCAGTTCAGGCTCGACATCAAGCTCATCCTCAGTAACCCTCGCGGACTCCTGCTTTGCGAATGCCTTGAATCCACTTGATTCCTCTTCTGTCTCCTCACTCATCGAATCGAAGTTAATTGGTCCCATGCCCCGATCCTTGATGACAAAGTAAGCGATGGGCATAACCGCCAGGAGGAGTACACTTGAAATGACGATCCGTAGGGAACGCTTCTTGGGTTTCTCTTGATTGGAAACGACCGTGGATTGCTGCGACTTTTCAGCCGCATACTCCTCCAATGATTTACGCAAGTCTGCCAACGACGAGAATCGCTGATGAGGGTCCTTTGCAAGACACCGATTAACAATTCTCTCCAGTCCGGGTGGCACTTCCGGTGCAAGCAGACGAACAGGCGTTGGATTTCGAGTAACGATCAATTCATCGAGCACTTCATCGTGCGCACATTTGAATGGCACCGTGCCCGTCAATAGTTCATAAAGCAGCACACCAATGCAATAAACATCTGTGGCCGGACCAATCCCCGACTCGTCTTCTTTGACTTGCTCAGGGGCGTGATAGGCGTGAAGCGAGCGATTTCCGGAACCAATTTTCCAACGAGAATCGACACCATATTCCATAAGCAGAAGCCGCTTTTGGACGGTTAGAATGATCGACTCAGGACTGATGCCGCGATGAATGAGCCCTTGCTGGTGTCCAAACTGCAAGATGGGCAAAAGCGATCGAACCAGCGTCACGGCTTCTTCTGTTGAGAACAGGCGATGATTGAGCACCTCGTCGAGAAACTGTCCTTCCACGAATTCGGATGCGACAAAACAGTTCGCCGCGACCTTGCCAACCTTAAGGACTTGGGAAGCCCTGTCTCCCATCACCTTTGCCTGCTTTAGCTGTTGACCGCCATCCACTTTAGATTCATTGAGAACCCGAGAGCCGTGACACAATCGTAGCCAAACGGGGCGGTCCCTCTTCTGATCGTGAGCGTGATACAACAGCGGCGAGACACATCGCACAATCCGAAATCTACCACCAACTAAACTGCCTTGGCCGACCCCATTGCCTGGGATCGTCTCACATTTCTTATGACCTTCTGCTCCGCTTACCATCTGAATCGCACCTTGCCGTTGCCGATCATTCCCACACGCCTATTCTGAATCAGAATATTCTACCGAGTCCTCTTATACACCTCTCGCGTAAACGCAATCGAACAGCCGCGATTTAGATGCTCCGCATTCATCAATCCTTCATTCTGTCTTCACAGAACCTGTTTAGATTTCGGTGTTGGTCAGATACGTGATTCGGTTGTAAATGTTCTACGTCTGACCTCTCGCTTCTCGGTGTACGAAATACCAGTTCGACATCGATGTAGCGATTGATCATCAACGATGCGCAGGGGAAGCGGCGAATGGGAGAAGCATGGTACGCAAAGCGTGGTGACCGTGAGGTTGGCCCCATTGCTCAGGCGACATTAGAGAAGTGGGCAACTATTGGACGCCTTCGACCTAGCGACCATGTTAGAAGTCAGAATGAACCTGCTTGGCGACTGGCGTCGGAAGCTTTTCATTTTGACCAGGCGGCCCCAACAATAGAGGTTCAAGCCAGCAAAGCCGCATCACAGCAAGACATTCCTCCCTCAGCAATGTCATTCGACGAATGGTACAGTGAACGCTGGCCATCGAAGTTGAGTTGGTACATCCAGCTACCACTTTGGATCATCTATGGTTTTGTCTGGATTCCGATCTGGTATGTGACGACAGCCACACCGTCAGGCAGTATCAAACAACGATGGAATTCGTTACCACTCTCTGGAAAGGCGGTGGCGTGCTTGCCGTTGTTGCTGTTACCAATATTAGCGCAAACGCCTTCTCCGGGATTTCGAGCTACTGACAGTGCTCCTTCGGTTACCGATACCGCGAGTTCAACGACACCAGAGAGTGATACGAGAAAGCCGAGTTTTCCTCCAGCGACAAACCAGGCAACGGAACCGACGGAAAGCAAGCCACAAACACGTGAATTGCCATCTGACTTCACACCCATCGCAACGTCTTGGACTTACCCTGTTCCTAATCTCCACAACTTGATCAAGGAGAAACTTGGGCCAAGGGAGTCCATGAAAAGGCAAGTGATTACCTTCGCCGACAAGGCCTCGCATCTCGCATTTCGACTTGATGGAGAAAACAAAGCCAGGCTATGGAACGTTGAACTCGATGAGGAAGTCATTCCTGTCTCTGACAGAGATTATTCATTCACCACGCCTGCTCTTTTTTCTCCGAGTGGTCGTTACCTGGCATGCATTGATGGCGAAGTACTCCGAGTTTGGCAACTTGAAGGCAAATCGGCACGCTTGGTCGCATCGCCAAGATTCCCGCAACCAGATCGAGGTGCCAAGTGGCTACGTCTCATGTGGGGAGACGACAACCATGTATTCGCTGAGAATGACCAATCTCTTGGGGGTTATCATGTTGCAGAATTCCACCTGGCCGCGAAACAAGAACGTGGCTCGTTGATTCTCGGGTTGAATTCTAGCGAATTTAGAAGTGATCGTTTAAATGGCGTTCCCATGTCTTTCTTACCCAAGACAAAGCAACTTGCGTTTGCGGTGAGACAGGGGACAGAAGAGAAGACCGTGGTCCGGACGATGTTCAAACCAGGGCACCCATTTTACGATCCAACCCAAAAGACCAAGGCCATCGAATCCACTGAAGTGCCGGCAGGCATTGACCTATTGGCCTCTGGGGCGACAACAGGTACTCGAACATTTCGATTCAGTTCAGAGAAATCAGCCTGGCAGAGTCTCTTCAGAACGTCATGTGCTCCTCATGTAGATGCCATGACTTCAATGCTCTGTGCCGAAGGAGATAGCCTTGCCGCAGCATACGACTTGAACGGCACGTCGATGTTGGTGGTATTCAATACAAAGTCGTGGAATTCGACCACACCTATGCGGCTACCTTCGAGCCTGAGTGGCGACAAGAACAATCGTGACTATCGCGGTGGCTTCCTGCGCTCGTCAAGTGACGGAAGGTTGTTTGCGGGATTCAATATCCAAAGCCTCAGGACTGGCAGCGGGAAAGAATATGCGAGCACAATCGTTGTGGTTGATACGCGAGATGGAAAGGTACCAGTAGAACGAAACGTTGATGGAGAACTAAGAGACCTACGGTTTACAAAGGACCAGCAGGCAATTCTCGCTCTAGTGACGCTAGATGAAGAATGGGTAAACGATAACAACCGCAGCGAATCCAGTTGGCGACTCTTACGAATCAACGTGGCCAGTGGCAAGATCGATTTCGATTTCTCGGGACGAGCCGCTGGGCTACCCAAGGAAGACTGGTTCTCTCCCTCAGGCGACTTCGTTAGTTTCGACGGCAAGATATGGAACGTCGAAGCTCTGGAAGGTCTCGAACTTCTTCGCACGAATGGACTCTCCCTCTTTGAACAGCGAAAGTGGTCGGACGCTCGTCGGCACTTGGCTACCTTTTTACTCGATCCAACTGCTCAACAAATGTGGTGGAGATTCGCGAATGAATATCCCAGCTTGTGGGGACGATGCTTCGATACTTACGTCGCAGAGAGTCGCAACGAAGAGGCGGAGAGGTTGTTGGATTACTGTGATGACAAGTCGATAACGGTCGACCCGACAAGCGAAGAGGGTCAGAAAGTGCTTGAACAAATACGCCGTCGTCAAGCCGAAGAGAGACAGCGGTTGGTAAACGAGCAGCAACAGAAGGACGCTGCTGAATTGGCAGAGTTTCGGTCGAAGAATCAACGGACAAGGGTAAGAGCAAGCCAGCTCACCAAGTCGGAGTTTATTCAAGAACTTCGGAACACGTTCACCCGAGGACGGATCGATGACACGGTCACGTATGCGATTTTTGAAAACTATGCATTTCAAGATCGAATTGGCGAGCCAGATAAGAATATAGGACTACCGGGAAGCGACCGATACTTCGTTTACAGATGCCGCGACGGGAACGTAGGCATCACGGTATTCGTCACCAACGACATGGTCGTCCTCAGCGGTCTCGACACCTCCTAAATGAACAGCACTTAATCGACTTGCCGCGGCAGGCACGACATCTGATTGATTCCTACTTGGAAAGTTCAATCGTGATGTAGTTTTCACCCTCTTCCACTGTGATGGGGTCGACCGGAGCTTTATAACTTTTCCAAGGGCTGACCTTCACCGCTCGGCCTCGTTCATCCTCTAAGGTATCTGGCGGGCAGTACAAAACCTGGTACGTTCCGGGCGAAAGGGGTTCGTTGCCGGCCGTACGCATCTGGTAGGTACCATCTCCCTGGATCGTTCCGGCGGCAGGCTTAACCTTTCCCGCACCGTCGATGGGTCGAAACACAATTTGACCGTTGTCGACATGCTTGCCATTGCCTGTAACGACTCCCGTTACCGTGGCCTGCTGAGAGCAGCCGACGGAACCTAACAGAAGCATGACGGCGATCAACCCAATAGATTTCGTGTGCATGATTTTCCTCGCTGGTTGGTATGGCGTTCTGCGACAGGAATGCTGCCTCGCTCCTGCCGCAGAACAATCCACACCGTTTCGGAGATCGGGTGAATATCGGGTTAGTATCCGCTGACGATGTGGCCATCGTTGCGGGTACCGAGATCGTCGTACGCGGTCAGGTCAATCGTTTCCGCGATGAAGTGAACCGATGCATCGGCGAAGATAAACTGACATCCGCCTGGGTGAAGACTGCCAAAGCCTGAGTTCAAGCTCCAAGAGGTCGCTCCGCTGCCATCGACGCCACCCCCATTGTTGAGGTTGATTGGGGCACTACTGCTGGCCTGACGTTTGTTAGACCATTGGGTGTAATACGAGACGCCCCCTCGGCGAGCATAACCGGCCCAGATCGGATAGGCTTCGTTGTCGCCGTTAGGTGCGATACCGCTCTTGCTGCCGCCACACTCTCCCAGTGCGATCGTGTTGGAAGTGCCGTCAGTGATCGCAGCCATGTCAACAAGTTGCCCTGTGCGGAATCGATCGGTGAAGCCGTCACCATTAGTACCGTAGTTCGCAGCATAGTTGCTCTTGCCGCACTTGACTTGTTCGTCTGAGTGAGGGCGTTGCCCCGGTAGCACATCGGAAGGACACATAAATGCATCGATCACGGTTTGCTCGTACCCTGGGTCGCCCCAGTTTCCATTTCCACCGTCCGAGCAGTTGCAGAAGATCGAGTCCCGCTGGCCGGTCGGATCTGGTGGATAACTTCCACCTTCCTGGGCAATGCCTTCCCATACGTTGTTCTGTTCGATGTAAGGGAGAATGAACGTACCCCAGGTATAGCCGCCATAACCGGCCTTGGTTCCGCCGGGAGGAAAATGACCGTAGGTATCGTGAAAGTTGTGAAGCCCCAGGCCGAGTTGACGAAGGTTATTGGCACACTGCATACGACGTGCGGCTTCGCGAGCTTGCTGAACAGCTGGTAGCAGCAACGCGATCAACACGCCAATAATGGCAATAACAACCAGCAGTTCGACCAACGTAAAGCCTCCTCGCGGAGACGGTGAGACGTGCGTGCGAACGGGCATCTGACTTTGATTCATAGCGGAACTCATAAAACGAATGTGGATAAGAAGAGGCGATTTATTCAGGCCAACAGCAAGCACTATCAGGTGGTCGTCACGACCAAGCGCACTGCAGGCAAACGCTATTTTTTAGGAAAAGCTTTTCGCGAAGAGGGCAATTCCTCTCCTTCACCGAGTATCCTGACCAGGTACAAAAATCTGTCGGTCGTTTTCCCAAGAAAAACTTTTTTTGCTTGTGGGCAGCCGTAGCGACCGCATCAAGCGGGATTAAGATGCTCGAATATCAATAAATTGACAGGAATCACCGCCCAATTTTTCCTTCCCAAGGGGATACCTGTTGAGCTGGATCGTCTGGTCGGTAATTTGCCCAGCGTTCCTGCTACTCGAAAGCAATCACCGAATGGATAGTCCAGAAGTAGATATCGCCCGTAACGCCTTTGTCGAGAAATTCGCTGCCAACCAGCAGCGGATCTTTGCGTTCGTGGTTTCACTTGCCCCCGGTTGGAACGAGGCCGAGGACATCTTTCAGCGGGTGAGCGTTGTCTTATGGCGGAAGTGGGACGAGTACGATCAGGAAAAGGAATTTCAGGGCTGGGCTTTAGGTGTGGCACGGCTCGAGGTCCTCAAACACATGTCCGATGTCAGACGCCGACGTGAAATCATCGATATCGATGCGATCAAAGCCGTCGAAGCCCGAACCTTGCAAGTGGCCGACGAGGTTGGCGATCGCATGGCCGCGCTGCGGGACTGCATGTTGAAGTTACCGCATGACCAGCGTTCGCTCGTCGAACGATGTTATGCCGGAATCGAAAAAATCAAAGACATCGCCGATACGCTCGAACTTACCTCAAACTCGCTCTATTCGCGGCTGAAACGAATTCGTGAAGCACTGCACGAATGCATCGACCGAAAGATGGCAGCGGAGGAATTATAGATATTGTGAACGAGAAGAAACCGCCGGAACCCTTCGGCAACTTTATTGCAGACAAGAAAACGCGAGACCTGGTCGACGCATGTCTCAGCAGCGTCGCCACCGAAGAGCAACGCGACCAACTGAGCAAACTGATTGTCGAGTCGCAGGAGGCGTGCGATTACTACATCGCCCAGTGCACCATGGTCAGCCAGTTGCTAACGTACTCGAAAAATGTTCAGGATATCAAGCCTGAGCTTCCGACAATCGAGCGGCCGCAATCTAACCGTCACATGATATCCGGCTGGATCATCGCGATCGCGGCATCGGTATTGATCGTTTTCATCGGAAGCTACTCGCAGTGGAATACCCGAGACAACGTCGTTAATGTCGCCCAGTCGGAAGTCGTCGGCGAGATGCTGAGCGAAATCGGCATCGAGCAAACCAAGCCGGTCGCCTTAATTATGGGAAAGCGTGTATCAATTGAAAGCGGTTCCAGCGAAGTTCGTTTGCTGAACGACGTAAGCTTTTCCATCGCCGCCCCCGCATCTTTCGTAATCGAGACAGCGAACCAATGCCGCGTTTGGCAAGGTAAGATGACGGTGAGTGTGCCAGTAGGAGCCAAGGGGTTCCGAGTCGTTACCGATCATGCCGACATTGTTGACCAGGGGACGCGATTCGGAGTAGCGGTGAACCCAGAAACGGGGACGGATGTTGCCGTGTTCGAGGGACGCGTTGATCTTGCTTCGCAAAGTGCGGAAAAACGACTCGAAGTAGGGCGTGCCGCCACCATCGCAACCGATGGTTCCATGTCGCGAATGCAGCTCGTCAGAATCGACACCTTTGAAGCGTCGAACGTTTCAGAGGACTCGAAAGAATCGACCATCTCGTCGGTTCAAGACAATATCCATTCGAGCGATGTCTTTGGCTACTACCGGATCGTGCCCAATGGCTTCGGCGAAGAGCAGCCTGCCTACGTCGACCGGGGGCACCAGTGGAACGGTGTCACGGCCGATGGACTTCCAAGAGAACTCCTGGGCGGTGACTACGTCATGCCGTTCAACAATGACAAAGTCGAAAAGGAAATCGAAGTCACGATCACCCTTTCGCGGGCAGCCAACCTATATGTGCTGTTCGACAAACGTGCTGAGATTCCGAAATGGCTGAGCGATCGCTTCGTAGACACGGGCGAAGAAGCCGGGCAGGACGAAGGGGGAGAAGTGCCAGGCTTCAAAACTCACAAGCGGACCACGATCGGCAGTGGTGTCTCGATTGACGCGGTGTTTTCGGTATGGAAGAGTCATGAACCGCTCAAGGGGGATATCGTGCTTGGCGGCCTTTGGGCTGATAAGCCTGAAACGACCATCACGACGGCGGAAGAGATTTCGATGTATGGCGTCGTCGCCGTGCCAGTGCTCGACTGACCGCGGCTTATGGTCCGCTGCTGGTTTTTGGATTCGGAGCTTTGACTATGTTGCCGCCTGCAATTTCGATATTTCGCCCCAAAGCCAATACAATTCACTTCGCAATCTTCGCGTTGATGATTGTGGGTGGCTTCCTGATTACACCACGGCAGGCCGACGCACAACTGGCGAAAAGTGAACAACAACCAGATACCGAATTGCCGGAACCAATGCGATTTGATTTCGGCTCTGGCCCCGTTAAGCCAGGCTGGATCCAAGTCACGCCCGATAGTATCTACGCTGCCGACACCGGTTATGGAATCGATTTAGGTTCGCTGCCGGAAGCGGTGGATCGCGCGAAAGGGGACGCACTGCAGCGTGACGCGCTAACAAGTAAAACGCCCTTTTACTTTTCCGTGCGGCTACCGGAAGGAAACTATCGAGTACGTGTTGTCTTGGGCGACTCGTACTCTGCTTCCTCGAACACCGTTAAAGTGGAATCACGGCGTCTCATGCTCGAGCATGTCGAGACCCGGCCCGGTGAATTTGCGATCGACCACTTCACGGTCAACTTGCGATCAGCCGTACTTCCCGATGGAAGCTGGGTCCGCTTGAAACCACGCGAGAAAGACAAGTTCCACTGGGACGATAAGCTGACCATCGAGTTCAACGGTTCCCGACCGTCGGTTTGTGGCTTAGAGATTCACCCAACACGCAAAGTAACGACCATTTTCCTCCTTGGTGACTCGACCGTCACCGATCAGTCGAACGAACCATGGAACAGTTGGGGGCAAATGGTCCCACGTTTCTTCGATACCGAAATCGCCGTTGCCAACTTCGCCGAGTCAGGCGAATCGCTGCTGAGTTCGCTTGGCGAGCTTCGCGTCGAGAAGGTCTTGTCGTCGTTGCGGCCGAATGACTATGTGTTCATTCAATTCGGCCACAACGATCAAAAGATCCAAGGCGAAGACGCGCTGGCAAACTACAAAGCCAACCTGGCATGGCTTGTTGACGAGATTCGGCAGCGTCAAGCGAACCCCGTTCTCGTGACTTCAATGGAACGCAAAGGGGGGCAGAAGAAAGCAACGCTAGGAATGTACCCGCAAACCGTTCGCGAGGTGGCTGCGGATAAGGACGTTGCACTGATTGATCTGAATGCGATGAGTGTGCAACTTTATCGTGGATTGGGGGATGATCTCGATAAGGCGTTTCAAGATGGATCGCATCACAACTCATATGGCAGCTATGAGATTGCCCGCTGTGTGATCCATGGAATCCAAGAACAACTGCCTGAACTGGCAAGGCACCTAAGGTCGAATCTTCCTACCTTCAACCCAGCCGAACCAGACCCCTTCCCTGCCTGGAACATTCCGCCCAGCCCCCACATTGATTTGACGCCTCCGGAAGGACACTAGCCTCGACGCTTCGTCCAACCCTCAAAAACGCACATCACCCAAACCGGTGAAGTGCGTTGAATGTGGAGACGGAGGGGGGAAACGCCCTAGTTTAGCTTGAGGTGGCGAACCCTATGCTCATGATCAGAGACAACGCAGAAATGCAACGAGATCCGCTTTCTCTTGTTCCGTCAATTGGGTTTCCAGTACTAGATTGTGAAACTCAACGGTATCCTCCAAGGTCAACAGCCTTCCATCGTGCATATAGGGTGGAGAGTGCTTGATGCCTCGCAGCGGAAAGGTCTTGATGGGGCCATCCGCAGAAGCCATCCGACCGTTTATCATTTGTGGTTCGAAGAACCGTTCGGTCTTCAGGTTGTGCATCAGGTTATCCGAGTAGTAGGGTGCCGGGTGGCATTCTCCGCAACGAGCCTTCTCGAAGAACAAAGCTTCCCCCCGTCGTTCGGACTCGTTTGCCTTCTTGAGATTAAGCTTTCCAAACACGTCCAACTTCGGTGCAGGCGGGAAGTCGAGCAGGGCCTGAAACTCGGCCATGAAGTGTACCTGACTACCTCGCTCCAGAACATTCACCCCCTTCTTCGTGGCGATCACCGGATCGCCATCGAAATACGCAGCTCGCTGTTCGAATTCGGTAAAATCCTCAACGCTCTTCAATGCACGTTGCGAACCAAAAAGCCGCTGGACATTCACTCCACGCAACGTTGGCGTGTCAATCCGATGGCGAAACTCTTGGGGGCGGATATCACCAACAAGATGGGTCGCAGCATTGGTATGCCCGTTGGCATGACAATCGAAGCAGGTGACGCCTCGATGCGCTTTAAGACTTCGGCGGTCGTCCGTCTGGTTGAACTGCTGTTGTGGGAATGGGGTTACCAGCAATCGTAAACCTTCCAGTTGTTTGGGATTCAATATGCTGTTGAATAACTTGAAGTAGTTGTCGATGGTGACCAATTTGCCTTGAGATACGTCACCAAGATCGGGACGAGTTGTCAGATAAATCGGTGCCGGGAATTCTGGTAGAAAATGGTCAGGCAGATCGTAGTCAAGATCGAAACGTGTCAAGTCGCGTGCTTCCTGTTCCTTGATTTCGTCAATGTGAAACTTCGGAAAGACCATTCCACCTTCAGGATGATTGGGGTGCGGAAGGGGCAAAAAACCTTTCGGCCAAAGTCCCTTGTTACGAATCTCGGCAGGAGACATGGCACTTAGTTGCTGCCACGATACTCCGTTTGGCAACTTCACACGCACGCCAGACTGAACGGGCTTTCCGCGGTCCATGGTGACGCCTTCGGCGGGACGATCGCTCAGATCATAACGCTCTGCCAGCAAGTCCATATGCTTCTGCATCACTGCGGGTTTCGCGGCCGACATACGTGCGACCGTCTCCTGAAACTCCTCAGCAATGACAACCGGCGCATAGCTCGTCGGCTTCTTGTCCTGGGCAAAGCCGCCGACTGCCGAAAGACTGACGCTACACGCCATGCCAACCACAACGTAGATTCTTGCCTGATAGCTCATTTTTTAGATCTCCAAGCTTGAAGCCCAAGGGAAAACTTGCACACCGTTTTGCCCTGCCAAGCCGAAACCGACTAACGCAATTCGGTACAGAATTCGCTTATAGAGTTGTTGGGAACGAAACGCGATCGCAGCATGCAAACGCCCATGGGTCTGATTGTATGTGGGCAATCCGCTAACACAAAGGAGAAACGCCATGAAGATTCCTCATGTCTTTGTAAGCCAGGTCACACTACTCTCTGTATTGCTCTTGGGAGTTCCTGCTTCTGCGGGTGAGAACGATACCCAAGTAGACTCATTGGTCCAGTATGGAACAATGCACGAGGCCATCGGGCAGCAGCAAGCCGAAGGGCGGGTACGGTTCAGCGAATTGACCAGACGTCCACATTTCTATGGTGTCGCGGCGTTGGAAGGACTGCATGGCGAAGGAACGATCTATGACGGGAAAGTTACCATCACAACCGTCGACGAGTCCGGCAACCTACAATCGAACACAGGTAAATCGCCAGACGCTCAAGCCACGATGCTCGTCGGATCTTACATCCCTTCATGGACTCAACATGAAGTGACACAAGAGGTTCCCCCCAGTGAGTTCGACAGATACATCGAAAACGCGGCGAACCAGGCAGGCCTGAAAATGAATGAGCCGTTCGTATTTACTATCGAGGGTGACTTCAGCAATGTTGACCTGCATGTCATTAACGGCGCGTGTCCCATCCATGCACGCATGAAAAAGATCGAACTTCCCAAGGATCGGCAACCGTTCGAGGCAGAAATACCAGCGATAGACGGCAAGCTAGTGGGAATATTCGCCAAAGACGCGGTCGGTAAACTGACACATCCAGCGACATCGACCCATATTCACCTGTTGTATAGCGATCCGAAGACAGGAAAGACCGTTACGGGGCATATCGAAAAAATCGGATTGCAGAAGGGAGCAGTGCTGCGTCTGCCTGAGAATTAAGCCTCAAGCATGTGCGATGTTGTCACAATTAATGTGTCAATATCGCACATGATTTTTGTCCGGCGAAACTTGATCCTCAGAAAAATTATATGCTGAATCTTTTGATCCCTCGGATCGCTGCCTATCGCGTGGCACTTTTCATCGAAAGTGTATTTTCACGGTCGGCCTGAGTTGCTGTTCACGACTACCACCCTTGGCAAATCGCGACAACGCAGCCAAAGGATTGGACTCTCTTATCGCGCCTGCGATAAACTCTTCGCTATTGTTCACCCGAACAAGCAGCAATACTACTTTGCGAATCACACGATATGAACACACTTCTGTGGATCATTTGTTCGGGCATCGCCATGAGCCTAATTGCTCTCATCGGTAGCCTCACGCTCGCATTGAAGCAAGCTACGCTTGACAAGATATTGCTCCCTCTGGTCGCATTCGCGGCAGGATCGCTCATCGGCGGTGCCCTGTTTCACATGATTCCGGCGTCGGTTCAACAAATGGGCAACGATATCTCTGTCTACGTCTGGATCGTGACAGGTTTTCTGACTTTCCTGGCTCTCGAACAGTTTCTCAACTGGCACCACAGCCACCAAATCGAAGCCCAAAAACGCGAACCTCTAACTTACCTCATCCTGGTTGCAGATGGGCTACACAACTTTATTGGCGGGCTATTCGTCGCCGCCAGCTTTCTGATCGACTTCCGCCTGGGACTTACCGCATGGCTTGCAGCTGCAGCGCACGAGGTTCCGCAGGAACTGGGGGACTTTGCCGTGCTAGTACATGGTGGGTGGTCGAAATCAGGGGCATTGCTCTACAACTTCCTTTCTGGTTTGACGTTCTTGTTCGGCGGGCTGGTTGCGTATGGCGTCTCGCACTCCATCAATGTCGACTTCCTTGTTGCTTTCGCGGCGGGAAATTTCCTCTACATTGGGGCGGCCGACTTGATTCCCGAGATTAAGAAGGGAAGTACATTAAGGATCAACGTCATCCACTTCTCCGCTTTCGCCGCAGGACTTGCCGTCCTTCTAACCATCCGCCTCTGGATGACGCATGACGCCTGAGCGATTGAAGGGGGCAGGTCAGGGCCTCGAACTGGATTGGGGATCTGTGGTCTTCTGCCTCCGACGCCAAACGCCCCACCACTTCTTCCCTACGGGAATTAGAAAACGATTCACATGGTGATCGAAGTTGCCAATCGTCGTAAGCTCACCCATGGTACGACCTCTTGGGAAAAATTGGGCGATACCATATTTCCAGCCACACACATTCCTACTTTCAAAGGCGAGCGAGCAGGCCGCGATAAGTTATCCCCAGGGCGGTCATCTGACGCTTAAGCCTAAGGTTTTACGCTAGTGGTTGAAGTGAACAGTATTTCCAGTTCGGCGACGGGGCTTCCTCGTCCGTATGCCTGTCCAGGTTGAGTATTTATACTCATGGACTCTTCGGGATGCGGGACTGCAAAATAATGAGGTGTCAATGATCTCTCTAAACGACTGTCGGCTTGTTGTCGCGATCTCCTTGTCTGGAGTCAGCACCATGTCGCCGACGGCGTTTCGCCTGGTTCACATAGGCCAGTATGCCCATACTGCGACTTGTTGGAGTCGTGAATCTTTAAAACAGGGGACCGTACTGATTGCCAACGTCACTTCCCGATGCTTAACGGGGTGTGGATCTTTCTTCGAATCAGTCGTCAGGGTCCCAGGAGCTCAGACGGTGGTGGATGTCTTGCGAGAACAATACCCCAGTGTTCCACTCATCTTTGTTTGCAATTACCACGAAACCGTCGCCGTAGACCGAATGATGACAATCAACCTATTGGCATTTATATTGGAAAGTTGTGCTACGATAAATCTAGGCTCTGCCAGAAAACGGTGTCGTGTAGATGCACAGACGCATCCCCATCCGTGGGAGCAGGTCACTGCCAAAGCATACCCGCCTTCATCGGGATCAACCCAATATTAGCCCAGCCGGTAGTCCAGGTATTTTCAACTGTTGCAACACGTGAGACATAGACGTAATGGATTTAATCTTTATCTTTGCTTGGTTTGTCATCGCATTGATATTTTGCGTGTTCGTGGCAGTGGTCATCGTGCTGGGATCGCTTCCTGGCAATATTGCCCGCAAGCGTAATCACCCTCACGTGGATGCCATTAACGCTGCCAGTTGGATTGGACTCGCCTTGGGAGGTGCGATTTGGCCGATTGCCTTTATCTGGGCCTTTATTCCTTTTGGCCAAGACTCATCCATGAATTCCGACGAAAATCCCGTCGTCGGAAAGTAGCCAGATTGGCGTGAAAGATCGCTTCTTTGAAATAGCAATCTCTCCAACTTGTCCAACGAGTCCTCCAGAGAAAGTCTATCCATGATTATTTTGTGCGCGATCTTCTATGTCTTAACTATCTGGCTGGTCTATGCTGTTCTGAAGATCAAGCCGAGGCCAGTTAATCTAGGCATATTTGCTGCGATAGGCGTCATAGTCATTGGAGGAATTGTCATTTTCTGGCAGTTCTCGTCGCCGACCTCTAGTCAGGTCGTCGTCAGCCGTTATACGGTTCAAATCGTGCCTCAAGTCAAAGGGCATATCTCGAAGATTGTCGCTGAGGCGAACGTACCCGTGAAGAAGGGTGACGTGCTCTTTGAGATCGAGAAAGCGCCTTTCCAATATGCCCTCAACGAGACTACGGCTTCCTTAGGTGTTGCCCAAAAAACCGTCGAACAGCTCAGAGCCGGCATCAAGGTTGCCGAGGCGAATGTCTCGGAGTCCCAATCGAAAATGGAAGTCGCCAAAGCGGATCTCGATTTCAAAGAAGATGTCAATAAGCGTTCGCCTGGTACGGTCAGCGCGTTGAACTTGGCAGAACTGAGAGCCCAATACGCCGCGTCACAGGCCGTGGTCGAGAAAACGAAAGCGGCTCTAGAGGAATCCAAGCTTGCTCTGGAGGTTGCCGATCAGCAAGTGAGACTGGCGAAGGCGAACGTCGATACCGCGCAGTTCAATCTCGATCAGTGTACCTATACCGCTCCGAGTGATGGCTTTGTAACGAACTGGCAAGCACGCGAGGGAACCATGGCAATTACATTTGCGATTGCCCCCGTCGGGACCTTCATCGATACCTCACAAATCGATGTCGTTGCTGTGTTTGGCCAAAACGTGTTGAAGAATGTCGAACCGGGAAACAAGGTTGAGGTCGCCTTAAAGAATCACCCAGGCCAAGTGTTTTCAGGCAAAGTTGCGAACATCATCGAAGCATCCGGCGAGGGGCAGTTCGTCACCAGTGGTAAGCTTATTGACGCGAGCAGTATTCACTCCAGCGGCAAGTTTGCGGTCAAAATCGAACTCGATGATGAAGCACTTGTTAAGAGTCTGCCCATGGGTACTGCAGGCATGGTTACGATCTATACCGACAGTGGAAAGCCATTTCAAATCATCAGCAAGGTAACCGTTCGAATCAAGGCTTGTATGTATTACCTAAATTTGATGTAGGCCCTGTCAGAGTAGACTCGGTACCTCTGACGAATTTCGCTTTCCAACTAAGGAAACAGTTCGCGACCACCTGTGCGGATCAGGCTTGAAAGACTCCCGAAGCGGGCTCCTTCACGAACGTCTTTTCGAGTTCGGCATCAGGCAGCAGTCTCTTAGTTCGAGCGGTCCCCTGCGCCAGCTCTTTCAAACAATTTGCTCGATCTGTACGAACACTGCCTTACTTCTTTCACCCGCGGTAGTCAGTCCGCTAAGCGACACTCACCTGCCTCGTTTAGCCGGTCTGAATTCAAGATATTAGGGTCTCTCATTTTGGCTGAGCAAAATGACAAACAGACGTTATCGTTTGCAATTAAGGGATAGATAACAAATCGCAGACTACGCAGAGAAATGATGCAAACCCAAAGAAAAAGCCGAGTTATGATTTCTCACAACTCGGCTCAAGTGGAGGCGGCGGGAATTGAACCCGCGTGCCGCGATATTTCCATGCAAGCGTCTACGTGTGTATTCGGTTATTTAAGTTTCGTAACCTGGGCCTCCAACCGGCAGGATTCCCAGGAAACTAGAGGAGAACAGTTTTTAACCTCAGGCGTGCTCCACGTGACCTTTGGCGAGTCGGAATTGGCATCCAACTTTCAGGTCTCTCCGACAAAGACCCTCAGTTGGGGCTACAACTAATTAGGCAGCCA
Source organism: Blastopirellula marina (assembly GCF_002967715.1). Taxonomy (NCBI): domain Bacteria; kingdom Pseudomonadati; phylum Planctomycetota; class Planctomycetia; order Pirellulales; family Pirellulaceae; genus Blastopirellula; species Blastopirellula marina. Next base: position 259,102 of record NZ_PUIA01000038.1, on the reverse strand, counting down.
GTGCAAAGTTATCGTTTGCAGTTATTGTTTGGTCTGCTTTTTACGTGGCCTGCTGACCAACCACGACACGCAACTTACACTTCAGACTATCCGGTCGATACCAGTTCGCCCCCGGCGTAAGCTTCCTCAAAATTACGTTCTCATTTCTGAGATTTCGTCCTCTACCTATCGGCAGTTGATCACGCAAGCTTGAAGAATTGAGTACAAAGAGGGGGACATTAAAATTCAAACATCCACCTCACTTGTTTCTTTATCTTAGGCTGTCCTTGTCCGGAAGAAAAGCGACCAACTCGTCGGAAAGCACCAAACAGTTGCTGCTTTCGCCTGATTATGCCCCATTACCACGCAGGCCGGGGCATGTTTCTGGACTTTTTGCCGTCGATCGAGGACTCTTCCTGCTCCCCTCCCGGATTGGCCTTGATGTGACACGCCGGCAGGCCATTGGGTTCATTTCGCATGCCCATATGGACCACACCGCCCACCACGCGATGGCCCTATGCACCGAGCCCACAGCCAGGCTCGTTCGCCATCGACTGGGGAATGTCGCCACCAAGATCATGCCGCTGGAAAAGTCGCTGGAGGTCGCCGGCGTGCAGCTGACAGCACTACCGGCGGGGCATATCTTCGGCTCAGCGATGATCTATGCCGAGCACGAAAAAGGATCGCTCCTTTACACGGGCGACTTTCGCCTGGGCCCCTCGGCGACGGCGGAACAGGCCCAGCTACGACAGGCCGACTATCTGATCATGGAATGCACCTTCGGCCATCCACACTATCGACTGCCACCACGCGATACGGTGATCGAAATGTTGTTGGAGAAGATACGTGCTGCGTTCCGTTGCGGGGCGACGCCGGTCATCTCGGCCTACGTGCTGGGGAAGTCGCAAGAGGTGACCAAGATTCTGACGTCGCACGGAATCCCGGTTCTGCAACACCCGGATATCTACGCGATCAGCCAGGTGTACGAAGAAGCTGGCTGCGAACTGGGGGACTACCGGCCCTACACAGGGCGGCCTATCCCGGGCTGCGTGGTCATCGTCCCTCCAAAACCGATCACACCCGGCGTTCTACCAGGTGCGGTTCATGTCGAGAAGTTCCGCGTCACCGGTTGGGCCTTCGATCCACGAAGAAAACGCAACGCCCCCAACGAACACTGGATTCCCCTTTCCGACCATGCCGACTTCGATCAACTGATCAGCGCGGTCGAACAGGTAAATGCGAAGACTGTTTTCTGCACGCATGGGCCTAAGAGCTTTGTCGAAGAGCTGAAGAGCCGTGGTCACGATGCCCGTTGGCTGGAATGATCGGCTTCGATTTCTTCGTCCAAATTAGGCCGGGCCAGGTAGTCGATGACCAGCACCACGATCGCGGCTAACACCATGAGCCCAAAACAAATCGGTGCCTCGTTGGCAAATGGCGTTTCGACTTCATCTCCTTGCCATGGCCACAGCTTTCGGAGTGCTCCGATCATAAAGCCTCCCATGATCGATAGCGTGAGCGCTTCGTGCTGATGCAGCAACCACTTGAGAACCTTGCTGAAAGAAAGCAGCCCGACCAGGCACCCCAGTGCGAAGCAGGCAAACGCGAACAAGTCTCCCAGAACGATCTCTCCTTTGGCCAAAGCCTTGGGCACACCGCTGAAATAGTGGTACGCGCCGAAAACCAGCAGCAAGTACGAACCGCTGATGCCTGGCAAGATCATCGCACAAATGGCAATCGACCCTAGCAAAAACGAGACGATCGGGTTGGGAGCCGAGTCAAACGCTTCCAGCGCCGGCAGCCCCGTCAGCCACCAGGCAAACGCGGCTCCACCGACGGAGCCGAGGGTACACAGAATCAAGTGCCCTGTGCTTACGGCACGAACCATCTTCGCCACCAGGAAGCCTGAAGCGACGATCGCCCCGAAGAACACGGCGTACACAAACGGCCGCGTCGAGGCAGGGTGGTCAGCTTCACCGATCAGTTCATGCAAAACCACGACAAACGTAAGCAGGCCGCACGCAATCCCGCACAACAGGACCAGCAGAAACCAGAAATCGAATCGCTCGGCCAGCGTTCGCCATTGACGCTTCATCAACAGGCGAAAAGCTTCGACGTTCACCTGACTGACTGCATCGACCAGGCGGCGATAGATACCTAGCACCAGGGCAACCGTCCCCCCAGAAATCCCGGGGACCGCGTCAGCAGCCCCCATGGCGATACCGCAGAGGAAATGTCGAATTGCGTTGATCTTCAAGGGTCCCATCCCACTGGTCCGTAGTGATTTCGTATTGAAAGACAGGATTCTAGAGAACCTTGGCAAACAAGGGCAGGGCAATCTGGAGAGGTTTGGGGCGTTAAGGTTTGAAGAAAAGGGGTTCGCTGGCCGAAGCGGTTCCTCGGATAGGTGGAAGGTCTTCGATAGAATGAATTGTCTGGTACCGACTTACGCTATTTTCCCGCTGTTTTCTGCCTTTCATGCCTGACGTCCCCGATCGAAGCTCTCGACGAACCTTGCTGCTGTTTGTGGTAGCAATCCCACTTCTCGTCTTGGCAGTCTACCATCGCACTTTCACGTACCCATTCCATTTCGATGGCCAGGTCAAGATTCAGGCAAACGAATCTTATCAAAAACTCGATTGGAATCACTTCCCCCGTGGCCCTCGATCGCTGGTGGCGCTTACCTGGCGACTGAACTACCTGGTCGACGGCGGGACTCTGGTTGGCTACCACACGGTGAATATCGCGATCCATATCACGGGCAGCCTGCTGCTGCTTGGATTCATCTATCTGACGCTGCGATTACCAAAGACCGCCGAGAGTTATCGCGATCACGCAGCGCTGCTGGCTGGTGCGGTCGCTTTGCTATGGGCTGTGCATCCGCTGCAGACCCAATCGGTTACTTATATCGCTCAGCGATACGAATCGCTGATGGGGATGTTCTTTCTCCTTTCGCTGTTCTGCTTCGTCCGCGGCTTTACTTCTAAATACCATTCTGCGTGGTACCTCGGCAGCGTACTGGCTTGCACCGCTTCGGCACTTTGCAAGGAAGTGGCAATTGCGATCCCATTGGTCGTTCTCTGGTACGATCGTGCTTTCCTGGCCGCGTCGTGGCGTGAACTGATTGGCAGCAGGTGGCTGGTTTACCTCGGCTTGTTCGCTTCGTGGTTGATTCCCGCTCAGCTTGCTCTCGTTCCCATCAAGCACCACAACGAGCACGGGACCGTGCTCGTGCATGAATTTGACTTCACCGCCGACGAGACCATTCGCAGGTTTGTCGGCCCGAAAGAATATCTCTACAGCCAGGCCCACGCGATTCCGTTCTATTGGCAGCTAACCGTCTTGCCGATGGGACAGTCGCTCGATCATGGCTGGCGGGTTACCTATTCCCTAGTAGAAGCGATCTGGCCTGGCGTGTTGGTGGTCGCCGCTCTGGGGCTAACCATCTGGTGCATTTTTCGTGCGCCACGATGGAGCTTTGTTGGCGGAAGCTTCTTCCTGATCCTCGCGCCGACCTCCAGTATTCTTCCGATTCAAGATATCGTCTTCGAGCATCGCATGTATCTTCCGTTGGCATCGGTGCTGACACTGATTGTCTTTGGAATTTACGAAGGGCTAAGGCGCATGGAACCCGAAAAGTCGCCTGGCTCAACCCATCTATCGGCGGTCCAATTGCTATCGGTTGTGCTGGTTATCTTAGTAGTGGTTTACGGTGGTGTGTCGATTGCCCGAAACGAAGTTTATCGAACGGACGAATCGATGTGGCGTGACGTGGTGGCGAAGAACCCGAACAACGCGCGGGCCTATCATGGCATCGCTCACGCGTACATCACGCAGGGAGACTGGGTGAAAGCCATTCCCTACCTTGAGAAAACGATTGAACTGCATCCCGAGTACAATTTCAGCGAAGGCTACGGAGACACGTTCCTCATCGGTGCCAAGAAAGCTATCGAAATAAGAGACCTAGAACTGGCCGTGCGATTGCTCGACTTATCGATCAAAATGAATCCGAAAGACTCTGAAGCCTACTACCTGCTGGCCAATCTGCTGCAGCATCAAAACCCACAACAATCGATCGTCCTCTTACAAATGGCGATCAAGCACGATCCCGAGAACAGCGAAGCCCAGCAACTACTCAAACAGTTGTCGCAGTAGCCATCTCGTGGGCAACTTGCGGGCGATTTTCCTCTTCTTTGGTGCCTCGACAGTACCCCTTTGGTAGCGAAAACCCACGCATTTCGAACACATTGTGAAACGCTAGCGAATTACCTTGACCGAGCAGTGAGGGGGGGATAAATTGCGTTAACACTCACCTAGGTTGGTCGAAGTGTGCGCATTGATCGAAACAGAGAATTTGCTTCGCGTAACTCTTCCCTCCTTGGCTCTTCTGGGACGCGTACCAGGTCAACGCCGAGATTGGTAAGTCAGAGTTTCCGAACGCATCGGCAGGGTTGCACGGATGTTGTTTCAGCGATTGGCTTCCAAGGTATCCGCACTTGCTCCGGCGAAGATTAACCTCTTCCTGGAACTGCTGGGGAAGCGCCCCGATGGCTTCCATGAACTGGAAACAGTCATGGTGGCCGTGTCGCTGTTCGATCGACTCGAAGTCACGCCAACCCAGCAGCCCGATATCGTTCTCGATTGTGCGTGGGATTCAGGGCAACTTGCGCAAGCCACGCGGCTAGGCGATAGTGGTCAACTCCTTGGCGATCTTCCTCCTCAGGAAAGCAACTTGGTTTATCGGGCCGTGAAATTGCTGCAGTCGGAAGAAAATGTCCCACACGGAGCACGGATCGTTCTGCGTAAACGTATTCCGTCCGCATCCGGATTTGGTGGTGCTTCCAGCGATGCCGCGGCCGTGTTGTTTGCGGCCAGCGAAGCCTGGAATTTGAATCTCTCGATCGATCGCTTGAGCGAGTTGGCCGCCCAACTGGGAAGTGACATACCGTTCTTCTTTTACGCCGGCCAACTCGGCAGCGGCCAGGCGATTGCCACAGGTCGCGGGGAAAAGATCGAAACATTCGCTGGCAGACGCCTCGACCTGGTGTTGATCCGCCCGGCTGGTGGTGTTTCAACCGCCGAGGCTTACCGGCGTTGCCAATTACCGGAAGTGCCTGATTCTTCCAGCGAGCTTGTTGCCAGCCTGAAGTCACATCAACGCACGTCGATGCCACGTCAATTGACCAATCGTTTGATTCAGCCGGCTCGAGAAATTTCGACCCGAATCGATCAACTCGCTAAGATTTGCGAACAATTAGACGTAGTAGCTCATCAGATGTCTGGCAGCGGCTCTGGCTACTTCGCCATATGTCGCAGCCACGCTCATGCCAGGCGCGTTGCCGCCAGGCTGCAAGCCCAAAACGTTGGCATGGTTTTTCCCGTGACCACGTGCGGGCTCCAATCGCTGCGAAACTGACGCCGCATTTAACGTCCAGGAGTAAGCAACCGTGAAGATCACCGAAGTCCGCATCAAGCTGATGGAAGATTCCAGCGATCGGTTGCGTGGATTCTGCTCCATCACGTTCGACGATGCCTTCGTGATTCGCGACTTGAAGATCATCGAAGGCGCTAACGGTCCGTTCGTTGCCATGCCCAGCCGTAAGCTGACCGGACACTGCCCAGGCTGCGGCTGCAAGAACCACCTGCGTGCCGCATATTGCAACCAGTGCGGTATGAGACTCAAGCAGCCCCACATCGAACGTGGCTCGGATCAGCGGGCGAAGCTCTATGCAGACATCGCCCACCCGATCAACTCGGAGTGCCGCGAGCAAATCCAGACCCGCGTTATTGACGAGTACATCAACGAAATCGAAGAGGCCAAACGGCCCGGTTACCGCTCGAAATACGACGACTATTTCAGCGACGCGGGCGAAGACTACGACCATGACGACGAAGACCAACCGTCGTCCAGCCCAGCACCACCCAAGAGTGTATCACCCCCCCAAGAGCCGACCGATGCGATCGAGCGGAGCGAGGAATCTTCCGAGTTGAAGGGACCTCACACGCCCCCGGGCGACAAATCGAGCCCGTCGAATTCCTCACGCCCCCAAAAGTTCGGGGAAGGTATCTTCGACGACTAACCTCCCCGGGGCCCTCTTCTTTCGCCTCGGAACGAACCGTCTTAAAATACGCCTCTGGTACTACTGATTGCAAAAATCACCGGAAAGAGGCTCAACCAATGTCACAATATCGCACCGAAAAAGACTCGATGGGGGAAGTTCAGGTTCCCGCCAATGCTTATTACAGCGCTCAAACTCAGCGAGCCGTCGAGAACTTTCCGATCAGTGGTTGGACCTTGCCCCCGGCACTGATCCATGCGATGGGCTGGGTGAAGTATGCCTGTGCGATCGCCAATCGCGACCTGGGCAAGCTCACCGGCACCGGCAAGAACCCGCTCAACGACGACCAGGTCAAAGCACTGCTGGATGCGTGTGTCGAAGTTCGCGAAGGTAAGCTGGATGGCGAGTTTCCGATCGACGTCTTCCAGACGGGTAGCGGCACCTCCAGCAATATGAACGTGAACGAAGTGATCAGCAACCGCGCTATCGAACTGATCGGTGGCGATCGCCTGGCCGTGGCCAAGCCAATTCACCCGAACGATCACGTCAACATGGGTCAAAGCACCAACGACACCTTCCCGACGGCCATCCACGTTGCCGCCGCGATGCAGATCAAGTCGAGCTTGATTCCAGCCCTGGAGAGCCTGCACGCTTCACTGAAGAAGAAAGCCGAAGCCTGGGATAAGATCATCAAGATCGGTCGCACCCACTTGATGGACGCGACCCCACTTCGCCTGGGTCAGGAATTCGGCGGCTTCGCGCGTCAAATCGAACTTTCGATCAAGCGTGCCAACATCGCCCTGGAGTCGGTTCTCGAACTTCCTGTCGGAGGTACGGCCGTGGGTACCGGTATCAACACGCATCCGCAGTTCGCGGAAAAGGTTTGTGCCGCCCTGGCCGAAGGTTTGGATATTCCGTTTATCGAAGCAGTCGATCACTTCGAGGCAGCTGCCAATCGTGACGGGCTGGTGCAGTGCCATAGCGAACTGAAGACCATCGCCACGACGCTGTTCAACTTCGCCAACAACATTCGCTGGCTGGGTAGCGGTCCGCGTTGTGGCTTCTTTGAAGTGACCCTTCCATCGCGTCAGCCCGGCAGCAGCATCATGCCCGGCAAGGTCAACCCCGTGATGAGCGAAAGCATGATGCAGGTCACCGCCAAGGTGATCGGCAACGATGGCTGCATGGCCATCTCGGGTGCCGCTGGGGGTAACTTCCAACTCAACATCATGATGCCAGTCATGGGGCACACCGTTTTGGAAAGCATCCACCTGCTGGCCAACTCGTGCAATGCATTTGTCGAGTTCTGTGTCGAAGGCATGGAAGCGAACGAAGAGCAGTGCAACGCCGCCGTGGAACAAAGCCTGTCGATGTGTACCAGCCTGAACCCTCTGATCGGCTACGACAAAGCGGCCAAAATGGCCAAAGACGCGTTTGCCAGCGGCAAGACCATTCGCGAACTGGCCGAAGAGCAGGGGGAGATCGAACCGGCAGCTTTGAAAGATGCCCTCGACCCTTGGAAGATGACCTACCCGCACGAGTAAGCGCTGACAGATTCAAACGTCGACGGTTACAATGGCCTCCGCAATTTGCAGAGGCCTTTTTTATTTCTACCGTCGAAGGATCCCGTAGAATGCGAACCATCTTGTCTGCCGTTCTCTTGGCAATTGTTATTAGTGCCAGCACCTTGGTCGTCGCTCAAGAAACCCTCCCCCCTGCGACCGAGCCAGTCGCTCCCGTGAAATCCCCCAACGCCGACAAGATCCGCGAGCTGATGGTTCAGAAACGCGACGCGTTGAATGAGTATTACAAAGTAGTGTACGCGAAGTATCTGGCCGGGCAGATTGCCATCGTGGAAGTCTACGATGCCGAGTCGAACCTCATGTCAGCGAAGCTCGATTTGGCGGAATCGCCCGAAGAACGGATGGAACTACATCAGGCCCGCGTGAAGCTTCTCAAGGAGCAAGAGAAGAAACTTTACGCCTACACGCAGTCTGGCCAACTTCCCGCCGGCGAGCACCTGCAGGGGAAATCGCGGCGGATCGCAGCCGAGATCGAACTACTACAGGAAGAAGATCGCCAACGATAGCGGCACCCCGTGCTATCACCACGCCGAATCGCTCTATCCCTCTTTCGGTGAACTCGCTAAAGTCGCCGCCGGTACCCTTAAACTTACGGGCAGGTGGCTCGGTTTTTAGTGGCGAGATTTGTTGTCATGCGGAAGATGTTCTGGCAAGCCGGTTGGGCATGGTTTGTTCTTTTTGCTTGTGTTCCCTGGGGTTATGGCCAAGATATCAAGGCCATGATTACTGAGGCGGCCAAGCTGAGCGATACGGCCGAAAACCAGGACGAACTTACGCGTCTGCTCGATATCTGTGAAGAGGCCAGCCAACTCGATCTGGCCCAGCCGCAGGTCGAATACTTCACCAAGCTCGAAGCCTGGGCACGCAACAAGCGGGGCGAAATCTACGCCGAAACGTCCCTCATGACGGATGACCCCGAGAAGATCCAGAAGCTGGAAGCGGCCGCGCTGAAAGACTTTTCACTGGCCATCAAGAAGAACCCCAAGCACTGGCAAGCCATTCATAACCGAGCCCTCTCGTACGCGATGCTCGGCCAAACCGAGCAGGCCCTGGCCGACTTGGATACGGCCATCAAGCTAAACCCCAAGTTTGAAACAGCCATCTACAACAAAGCCGAACTGCTTTACGAAGCCAGCCAGTTCGCGGTAGCACTTCAGCAGTACCAGACCGTCTTGAAGCTGAACCCGAAAGACGTGGGTGCGATGACCGGTCAGGCCCATTGCTTCTATCGCCTGGAAAACTACGAAGCAGCGATGATGGCCTACAACCAGGCCGTGAAGCTCGCCCCTGAAAACCCGTCTGTGCTGGCTAACCGGGCGGATGCCTATAGCGACCTGGGTTACTTCAAAGAGGCAATCCTCGATTACAAGAAAGCGTTGACGCTGGAAAAGGACCTGCCGCGAGCCCAGCAAGGCCTAGCCTGGATTCTGGCTACCTGCCCCGATGACACCTACCGCAATCCAGAGTTGGCCCTGCGATTCGCCAAAGCAGCCGTCACCCAGTCGGACGGGCTCGACTTCCGCTACTTCGACACACTCGCCGCCGCCGAAGCCGCCACCGGTCAGTTCGACGTCGCCAAGCAGCGGGTCGGTGAAGCGATCAAAAAGGCTCCAACCTCGGAGAAGCCATTCCTACAGCATCGCCTGGCACTCTACGAAAAACGTCAAGCTTACCGCGAACCCAAACGGTAACCGTACCCTCTAAAATGTGCCCAGGGGTTATGTCGCACTGATCGCTGGTTGGTTGAACTGCGGTGATTCCAGCTTCAGGCGGATGACCGCTTTGATAAAAAACGGTGAAATTTTCGCCTTCCCCATTTGAGGGTCTTGGTATACAAATAGGGTGTCAAGTGGCTAGGGCGTTTTGCCATCCCTTAACACTTTGTCATTCCTGATAAGGGATGCAGAGATGCATTTGAGGGGCACTTGGCGGTGTTAACTATTGGCCACTAAAGCCTTTACAGGGAATTCGTCCCGCACATTTATGAAGACTACCTATCTTCTTACTCTTCCGTCGCGTCGTCCCATAGTTGTGGGACCAGGAATTCCAGCTGCCGCTTAAGCTGACGTTCCCCTCTGGACATGTGCGCAGGCTTCTCGCAAGTGACCTAGCGAGAAATGCCAAAACCAGTAAGATGCTGGATCAATATACACAGGCTCCGCGAGCCCTTATTAGGGCAGACTGGGCCCGATGTCCGAGACGCTTCAGTAGCGGTTTTACCGGAATCTGTTTCCGATTAACGGTTCGGGTCATCTCTCCTTATACCCACCGAGACGCCCCGAATCCTTTCACACCCTTACACCTGTTTTTCATTTCAATCGTGACATTATGGACCTGAAGAAACTACGAAACATCGGTATTTCGGCTCATATCGACTCCGGTAAAACGACGCTGAGCGAACGCATTCTGTTTTACAGTGGACGTATCCACAAAATCGAAGAAGTCCGCGGTGGTGGCGATGGCGCGACCATGGACCATATGGAACTGGAAAAGGAACGTGGTATCACCATTACCTCGGCCGCAACCAGCGTCTCTTGGAATAGTCACCCGATCAACCTGATCGACACACCGGGCCACGTTGACTTTACCGTGGAAGTGGAACGCTCGCTCCGCGTGCTCGATGGTGCGATCCTCGTTCTCTGCTCGGTCGGTGGTGTTCAGGCTCAGTCGCTCACCGTGGACCGCCAGATGAAGCGTTACAAGGTTCCGCGCCTGGCGTTCATCAACAAGATGGACCGCACCGGTGCCAACCCCGATAGCGTCATCAAGCAGATGCGCGACAAGCTGGGCGTTGATGCGATCGCTTACCAGATTCCGATCGGCAAGGAAGATAACTTCCAAGGCGTGGTCGACCTGATCGAAATGGAAGCCATCTACTACGACGGCGACCAGGGCGAAAAGGTCCGCAAGGAAGCCATTCCGGCCGACCTGCAAGACAAGGCCCAAGAAGCTCGTCACGACATGCTCGAAGCGTTGTCGAACTACAGCGACGAGATCATGGAACTGCTGCTGTCCGAAGAAGAAGTCCCCAACGACCTGATCTACAAGACCACCCACGACGCCGTCGTCGGTCTGCAGATCACCCCGGTCTTCATGGGTACCGCCTTCAAGAACAAGGGCGTACAGACCCTTCTGGACGCGATCGTGCGTTATCTGCCGTCGCCACTGGAAGTGAAGTACTCCGCCAACACCTTTAAGGAATCGGACGAAAAGGTTCCGCTGGCTTGTGATCCTAAGGCTCCGTTTGTCGGCATGGCGTTCAAGATCGTCGAAGATCCTTACGGTCAGTTGACCTTCATGCGGATTTACCAAGGTTCGATCGAGAAGGGTCAGCCTTACGTGAACCAACGTACCGGTAAGACCGAACGCTTTGCCCGTATTGTGCGAATGCACTCGAACAAGCGTGAAGAAATCGATTCCGCTGGTGCCGGTGACATTGTTGCCGTGACCGGTATTGACTGTGCTTCCGGTGATACGTATGCCAAGGACCGTGAGTTCTGCTCGCTGGAAAATATCTTCGTGCCGATTCCGGTTATCAAGATCTCGGTCGCACCAAAGAGCCGCGACGACAGTGACAAGCTGAGCAAGGCTTTGCAGCGTTTCCGTAAGGAAGACCCAACCTTCCACGTGTTCACCGATCCCGAGACGAACGAAACGATCATCGCGGGCATGGGTGAGTTGCACCTGGACGTTTACGTTGAGCGTATTCGCCGCGAATACAAGGTGGAAGTCGTCACCGGCCCACCGAAGGTTTCGTACCGCGAAAGCCCAACTCAACCGGTCGAGTACAACTACAAGCACAAGAAGCAGACGGGTGGTTCCGGTCAGTTCGCTCACATCGTGGGTAGCATCGAACCGATTCCACAAGACACCGAAGGTGCCGAAAACTTCGTCTTTGAAGACAAGATCAGCCAGGGCCGCATTCCGAAGGAATACATCCCAGCCGTTCAACGTGGCTTTGAAGACTGCATGAGCAAGGGTCCTCTGGCTGAGTTCCCTGTGGTGGGCGTAAAGGTCATCCTGAACGACGGTTCGTATCACGACGTCGACTCGTCCGAAATGGCGTTCAAGATTGCCGCCCAAGGCTGCTTCCGCGAGAACTTCATGAAGATGAAGCCAACCTTGCTGGAGCCAATCATGAACGTGGAAGTCGAAATTCCAGAAGCGTTCCAGGGTCCTGTCACCGGCGATATCATCGTTCGCCGCGGCATGGTCAACCAGACCGACATGAACGGTGACACCACAGTCATCAGCGCCGAAATTCCATTGGCTGCCATGTTCGGTTACGCCACGGAACTTCGTAGCATGACCCAAGGTCAAGGCACGTTCAGCATGGAACTGGGCAGCTACAAGCCCACTCCTTCCCACATCCAGGAAGAAGTGGTTGCCGAACGCCGCAAAGAATTGGAAATGGCGAAGTAAGTATTACTTCCGCTGTTTTGACATACGAAACACCCCGGCTAGGTCTTACACCTCTCTGGGGTGTTTTTTTGCGCCTATGGGCAAGAGAAACCAACTTCTCGGGTTGCCACAGATGCGCATTTTGGCGACTTTATTAGAAACCTATTGGGGCAATGAAAAAGCTCTTTCATCTGGTCCCTCTCCACCGTCTTCGGGGGGAGAGGGATAGGATGAGGGGGCGAACCTGGTACTCGCTTCAGCCCCTCACCCTAACCCTCTCCCCATAGGGGCGAGGGGACAAGAGAATCACGCATGAAATTCTTCGCCTTCCATTTGATGCCCTGGGACCGACTTCCGGACGACTTCGCCGAAAAGTACGACACTGCCTGGACCTGGCTCCCGAACGAGATCTTCGACCCAGTGCATGGTGGCGAACTGTACAACAACTATCTCGATCAACTGGTTCTCGCCGACCAGTTGGGCTTCGACGGTGTATGCGTCAACGAGCATCATCAGAATGCCTACGGCACGATGCCCAGCCCAAACCTGATGGCCTCGATCCTGGCCCGGCAGACCAAGAACTGCAAAATAGCCGTCGTCGGGAATGCGATCCCCTTCTACGATCCACCAACCCGCTGCGCCGAAGAGTTCTCGATGATCGACTGCATCAGCGGCGGTCGCTTGATCGCAGGCCTGGTTGTCGGCGGCGGTCCTGAATACTACAGCTTCTCGAAGAATCCCACTTTCGCCCGCGAGATGTACCGCGAAGCATTCGACTTGATCATTCGAGCCTGGACCGAACCAGGGCCGTTCGAGCACTACGGAAAGCATTGGAAGCTGAAGTATGTAAACCCCTGGCCGCGACCGATCCAGCAGCCTCATCCGCCGATCTGGATCCCCGGAGCAGGCAGCCGCGAAACGATTCAGTTCGTGGCCCAGCGTCGCTTCGCCTACATGGGCATCCCTTACTTCCATATGGACTTCTTCCAACGCAACTTCGATATGTTCCGCGACGAATGCGAGAAGTGCGACTATACGGCCGATCCAGAACAACTCGGCTGGCTGCTGCCGATCTACTGCGCCGAGACAGACGAACAGGCCTGGGCCGAGTACGAAGCTCATCTCTGGTACTTCGTGAAGAAGCTCCTCAAAGGGCTGGTCGTCTTCCCGCCTGGCTACACCTCGGCTCGATCGATCGCAGGCATTCAGAAGGGCCTGCAGCAGTTCATGAGCACCTGCGAGACACGCAACGACATCGAAGCAGGGGGCTACGCGATCGTCGGCAGCCCCGATACCGTTCGCCAGAAGCTATCCGAACGCATCAAGAAGCTGGGCGTGGGCAACCTGCTCGGCTTGTTCCAACTCGGCACGCTGCCGCACGACATGACCTGCAAGAGCATGAAGCTCTTCGCCGAAAAGGTGATGCCCGGCCTCCGCGAAGAAATGAACGCCGCCCTGACAAGCTAACGCATCTCCTTTCCTGTTCCCTCGCCCCTCAGGGGAGCGGGTTAGGGAGAGGGGCGAACAATGCACAGGCTATCCATCAACAAAACCCCGCGCAAAACGCGATCCATGAAAATCGAAAACAAAACCCTCAACATCGCCGGCAAGAAGACGCAGCTCACAATCCTGGGTGAAGGCCCTCCGCTGCTTTACCTCCACTCGGCCGGGGGCGAGACCGAACCGATCGCGTTTCATCACAAGCTGGCCGAGAAGTACACCGTTTACCTACCAGCTCACCCAGGCTTCGCCCTCAGTGAAGGGCTGGACCACATCGACGACATCCACGATCTGGCCTGGCACTACGTCGACCTCTTGGGTGAACTGAACCTGGAGAACGTTCCGGTTGTCAGCTACTCGCTGGGTGCCTGGACGGCGGCGGAAGTGAAACTGATTCGACCCAATCTGATCGGCCCAATGGTGATGATCGCCGCGGCCGGTCTGCACGTGGACGGCTCGCCGATGGAAGAACTGTTCATCGACAGCTTCGACAAGCTCCGCGAACTCCTCTTCTTCGATCCCAGCAGTAAGCAAGCGATCGACTACTTCCCAGCCGATACCAACGATCCACGCATCCTCATGTGGCTACGTGCCCGCGAGGCAACGGCCCGCGTCGGCTGGAACCCCTACCTGCACGATCCCAAACTGGCAGGTCATCTGCATCGCCTGGACAGCCCCGTGCAAGTGATCTGGGGCCGTCATGACAAGCTCATCCCATTGGCCCACGGCGAGTACTACACGCAGCACTTGCCCAACGCCAAGCTGACCGTTCTGGAAGAATGCGGGCATATGGTCCCCTACGAGAAGACCGACGAAGCCGCAGCGATTGCGTTGGATTTCTTGGGTTCAACTTAAACATACCGATGCATCGGCAGGTCGTAGTGCGGGGCCCAGCCTAGCGGTAGCGTGACGCCGGTGATCCAGCTCGCTTCTTCCGAGACGAGAAACGCGACGGCGTTGGCTACGTCGTGCGGTACACCAACGCCCAGCGGATGACAGGCTTCGATATCCTGGCGTAGCTGTTCGACTTCCTCACGAGTTTCGCACTCTTCGGCGAAACGCATGGCCATCGGTGTGGTGACAATACCAGGGGCGACGGCGACAACGCGGATCTTCTTCGGGCCCAGTTCCCAGGCCAGTGACTGGGTGAAGCCGGTAAGGCCTGCCTTGCTGGCGCTATAGACCGAGAAGCCCACGCACCCGCCTAATCCCAGCGCCGAGGCTACGTTCAGGATGACACCCCCTGGCGATGGCAATAGCGGCAGGAAGGCCCGCGTCATGCGAATCGCACCGTTCAGATTGATATCAAGCAGTTGTTGCCACTGCCCTTCGGCGTAGTCTTCCAGGTTCTGGCACAGCTCGATCCCGGCGTTATTGATCAGGTAGTCGACCTTGCCGAACTTCTCCTGGGCGGCGGTCTTCAGATCGGCGATCTGCTCGTCGCTGGTGACATCGCAGTCTTGGTAGAGAAACGACGTGCCTTGCCGCTCGAGACGCTTGAGCACGCGTTTGGGCTCGTGGCGATTCGCGACGACGATCGAGGCCCCTTCCTTCGAGAGACGCTCGACGATCGCTCCGCCAATACCGCGATCGCTGGCCCCGGTGATCAGGGCAACCTTGCCGTTGAATCTTAGAGTATTGGAAGCGTCAGTCATGCGCGGCGGTCTCGTGTCCCGTCCCCTCTTGCTTCCCAAAGGTGAGAGATGGGAACCGGGCACGCTCTTCGCCCCCTCACCCTAGCCCTCTCCCCGTAGCGGCGAGGGGACCGGCAGAATTCCCTTAGTGCTTGCTGGCGGGACGATCAAACCACTTGCGGAGCGTGTTGAACGTCGTGTCGCGTCCGATCTTGCCGATGCTCATCGTCAGTGGGATCTTCTTCGGACAGACAGCCACGCAGTTCTGAGCGTTACCGCAAATCTGGATGCCCCCTTCTTCGGTCAACGCATCAAGGCGTTCGCTGGCCATCATCTTGCCGGTCGGGTGCAGGTTGAATAGCACTACCTGGCTGATCGCAGCGGGGCCAACAAACCCGTGGCTGTAGGCATCGAGCTTACGTTGCTCGAAGTCGCCGCTCGACTCGCCGGAATGAGGCAGCAGTTCGATCTTGGAGTACTGTGGGCAAGCTTCCACGCAGCAACCGCAGGTCATGCATTCGCTCAGCGGGTAGGCCATTTCCTGGTTGGCACGCGACTGCTTCGGGCCGGGGCCCAGGTCGTAGTAGCCGTCGGCAGGAATCCAACCTTTGACCTTCTTCAGGGCATTGAACATGCGGCTGCGGTCGACGAACAAGTCACGCACAACCGGGAACTTGGTCATCGGACGCAATTCGATTTCGTTGCTATCTTCCAGCAGCTTATCGACCAGGCACGAGCACGACTGGCGAACCTTGCCGTTGATTACCATCGTGCAAGCACCGCAAACTTCTTCCAAGCAGCCGCAATCCCAGCAAACGGGCGTGGTCTTCTCGCCGTTGGAAGTCTTCGCCTTGGCGGCGATCTTCTGCAGCACGCTGATGACATTCAGCTCCGCTTCGTAATCGAGCTCGAACCGCTGCCAATAGCTTGGTTTCCCCGGTCCATCCTGGCGAAGGACTTTCACGTAGAACGTTTTGGGCTTATTTTGCGAATGGGCAATCATATTCTTAGCTTTTCAGGTTCTCGTTTTCTGTGCCGTACGCCTGGCCGAAGTCAGGCAATCTCTTACACATCCGAAGGGGGAAGCTAGTTGGCGGCAGCGGCCTGGGCGGCTGCTTTCTTCTGAGCTTTCCGTTCCTTCCAAACTTCACTGATCTGTTCCGCTCCGACGAGGCCATACAGGCGAGGCCGCGGCGGCTCGATGCTGGTATCGACATCCTCGTACGAAATGGTGACGTCTTTCCCATCGTAGGTAGCGATGGTGCTCTTGAGGAACTTTTCGATGTTCGCTTCAAACTTGTCGCACCACTGTTCGGCCTGACGGCGGTGCTCGGCAGGATCGGTCGCGGTGAGGCCAGGTAGTTCAAACTCAGGTTTGTAGTGAGCGCCACGGCATTCGTCACGCTGCAATGCTCCTTTGAGGATCGCTTCGGCGATCGGGAACATATCCTGCAGGGCCTTGGTGAACAACACGTTCTGGTTCGACCAGTTGCCGGTGTCGCTCAGGGCACACTTCCAAGCTCGCTCCTTCAGGTCGGCCAGCTTGCCGATACCCTCTTTGAGTTGCGAGTTCTGTCGCACGACCGTGGCGATGTTGGTCATCAGGTTGCCCAGTTCCTGGTGAATCAGGTAAGGGTTTTCGCTCCCCTTCTGCTTGAGCAACGTGTTGTGGCGATCCTGGTGCTTCTTCACGGCGGCTTCGTACAGTGAAGCTGGCTGATCGGCGGCTGAGGTGCCTGGGCCCATGCTGCCGAGCAAGGTTTCCAGACCAGGTGCCAAGAACAGCCCCGAGAAGATGCAGGACAACAGCGAGTTCGCACCCAGACGGTTGGCACCGTGGTAGTGGTAATCGACTTCGCCGATGGCGTACAGGTTCGGAATGTTCGTCTGTTGATTGATCGGCGAACCGGCAACCAAACCGCCACTTTCCTTCTTCGCGTAATCGGTCCACAAGCCACCCATGCTGTAGTGAACCGCCGGGAAAATACGCATCGGCGTGTAGCACGGATCGACACCTTGGAACTTGCGGTAGATATCGAGAATCCCCCCCAGCTTACGATTGAGTTCGCTTGCTTCGATATGCGTCAGGTCTAGGTAAACGCATTGGCGATCGGTTTCGACACTGAGTCCACCGTTCACGCAGACGTCGAAGATCTCGCGCGTGGCGATGTCGCGAGGAACCAGGTTACCGTATTCCGGATAGCGTTCTTCCAGGAAGTAGTAACGTTCCGATTCAGGAATGTCCTTCGGAGCACGCGGGTCGTGAGGCGTACGAGGAACCCAAACGCGTCCCCCTTCACCACGAGCCGATTCGCTCATCAGACGTAGCTTATCGGCACCTGGAATGGCGGTCGGATGGACCTGGATGCATTCGCCGTTGCCGTACTTGGCCCCCGCCTGAACACAGCGGCTAGCCGCCGAACCGTTACAGGTCATGCTCATTGTGCTGCGGCCGTAGATCAAACCGCAGCCACCCGTGGCGACGACGACGGCGTCGGCCTTGAACGAGCGAATCTCCATGCTGTAGAGATCTTGAGCGACCGCCCCGACGCACTTACCATCGTCGTTGAGAACCGGGCCCAGGAAGTCCCACATCTCGTACTTCTTGACCAGGCCTTCCACTTCCCAGCGGCGAACCTGTTCGTCGAGCGCGTAAAGCAGCTGCTGGCCGGTGGTTGCACCGGCAAAGGCCGTTCGCTTGTAGAGTGTACCGCCGAAACGACGACGATCGATGAAACCTTCGGTCGTTCGATTGAACGGAACGCCCAGGCGATCCATCAGGTCGATCACCTTCGGGGCCCACATGGCCATCTCGTAAACCGGCGGCTGGTGGTTGAGGAAGTCACCACCGTAGACGGTATCGTCGAAGTGCTTGTATTCGTCGTCACCCAGTTGGCGCGTGGCATCGTTGACGCTGTTGATGCCCCCCTGAGCACACACACTGTGCGAGCGTTTGACCGGCGTAAGGCTCATCAAGTCGACCTTGATGCCCAATTCGGCCAGCTTCATGGTGGCAGCCAGACCGGCCAAACCACCACCGACAACTAGAACTCGCTTCTCTGCCATTCCCGTCCACCTTTGGCTCTTGGGTTTTCAATTGGCGGCGTTACCCCCTAACGGCTTACCCGAAAGGAGTCGCGTGGCTTTAACGCTTCGACTCGGCCTGGGCGGCGTCGTCTTCTTCCGCGTGGTAGTATTTCGACTCTTTGGAATGCTTGTGATCGCTGGGCATAACGTCGCCTGTTTCGACCAGCAGTTCGTAAGCCTTGTCTTCTTCGACTCGGACTTCCGCGATCTTCTCTTGGCTCATCGAGTACAGCCCAACAATGGAAGTCATACCGACGACGGCCAACAGCACGAACAGCACGTTAGCCGCCATCTTGGCTTTCTCTTGAGCTTTGGCACTGATCCAAAGGCCCCAGGTAATGCCAAACGTGAACAGGCCATTGGTGAAGTGGAACGTAGCCGCCAACACGCCGATGGCGTACAGGATTGGCACGATGATCGAGGCCTGCATCGCCTCAGCACCGCTACTTGCCGCGTTGTACGGCGAGAACTGGGCACCAAACAGCGGATGAGCAATGTTGTTCACCCAGAATTCGGCGTGAATCCAGCCATGCATATGGAACACGTGCCAGGCAATAAACAGGAATGCAATCAGCCCTGTTGCCCGCTGCATCGTGTAGCGGAAGTTGCTGTTATAGGGGTAGCTTTGCGTGTTGGGATTGCCATCTTTCGTGATGATCAAACCGTACACGGCGTGGAATATGATCGGCAGAAAGATGAGTGCCCATTCGACCAGTGGCAGCAGTGGCCCCAGAGAGTGAATGTGGAACACCAACCGCTGAAACAATCGCGGCGAGCCGAACACACTGGCATTCACCGAAAGGTGAACCACCATGTAGGCTCCGATAGGAATCAGGCCGGTTAAAGAATGCAGGCGACGCAACAGGAACTCGTTGCGTTGTAAAAAACTAGGTGCCGAGCTCACCACAGACCCTTTCCGAAATCGAGATCGTGCTGGTAGGGGCAAAATCTCGCTTACAAGTGTTGTCTTCAGATCGCTTTTTGACGCAATCAGCGCCCTTCGGCCGCTACTCCGACCATCCATCGAAAGGGGCCGCTCGCATGTCACAAGTTATAGCGGAATCACGACTTAGTTATAAGTACCCCTGCATTAAGTGACCGAAAATCGCAATTACCATCAACATTGCTGATAAAGTGGGCAACTTTCTTTGAAGTTCATGTCATATTGGCAGGGGACAGGCAGGAAACCTTCATCTGAAGAACACGAAAACGGCCTGAAAAACCCGATTTCTCTCGTATTTACCGCATCCGATCGATCGGTATTGCACCTGTCAGGCTTTATGGCAAAAAATGGGAACTACATTTGCATGTTGATGCGTCGAAGCTTTTGTCCTGCCAACACGTTACGCGTGTGTCGCGATTTTGAGCCATGCGAAATTCTGAACATCCCATCATGCTGATCACCGACGACGATCGCGCCTTCCGCGAGACGATGGCCGAGGTGTTTGCGCGTCGTGGGTTTGAGCCAATCCTGGCAGCTAACGGTGACGAGGCAATTCACGTAGCCCAGGGAACTACGGTTCACGTCGCGCTATTCGATTTCCATATGCCTGAGCGAACGGGTCTCGAATCGATTACGGCCTGTCGCAGCCTGGGAATCAACATCCCATACATTCTTCTGACCGGCGGCCTCGACCAGACAATCGCCACCCAGGCCGAAAGCGTGGAGGTTTTCTCCTTGCTCGAGAAGCCGGTGAGCATCCAGATTGTGACCGGCGTGGTGAAAGATGCGATGGCCAGTCATTACCCCTGGTACGAAGCAGGGCGGTAAGTCACCAGCTAACTGCTTATCACCGCGGCAACTTCCCAGACTCCATCATTCTGTTCGACTCGGTATCCATTTAGATCTTCATCTCCAGCTAAGCCAATAAGTGGTTTATCCTGCGAGTCATTCCCACCATAGACTTTGCCGATTGCCAGGATCGTCGTATCGTCAAATCGTTTGGCCGACTTGACCATGAAGATAACGGTATCACCACCCGGATCGACTTCGCTATACGATTTAATGACTTGCGGAAATTCGTGGAACCGGGCAGTAAACTCGGCCGAGGGTACGTCACCGAAGACCATAAACAGCCACTGCCCCCTTTTGGCCTTACGTCCTGAAACCTCGTTCTCGATCTGATATCGCAGTATTGCCTCTGCAACGTCCAGCGCTTCTTCGTCTGAAATGGACCAAGTATCGTAGGGGGGAGTTGGTCCAGGATTCATCTGCCAATAGGTAACTGCCGCTCCGAAGAATATAGTCGCAACGGCTCCAAACACCCTCCACATGGCATACCTCCGAGAACTTGCGACAAAACAAGAACAATGTCGATAAGAAAACAATCGCTGGGTCTGACCATACACAAAGAAAAAGCCAAGGACTACTGCCTTGGCTTTTTCTTTTGATCACTTCTTTTGAACCAACGTTTGTTAGGTTCCTTGATCGACCGCACCTGCTGGTGGAATGTCGTCGGAGTTGATCTCTTTCGGCGTACCGTGCCGCTTGACTTCGGTACCTGGCACAATGCGTGGGCCGTCGGAGGTTTCTTCGATCACGCGTTTCAACTCTTCGGCATCAACCACTTCGAGTTCCATCAAACGTTCCGTCAGGGCAACCAGCGCGGAGCGACGGTCTTCCATCATCTCTTTAGTGCGTTTGAGCAGTTCGTCGATGATGCGTTTGATTTCCAGGTCGATCTCGCGATAGGTTTCTTCGCTGTGCGACCGGGCTCGCTCTTCCGACTGCTCAGGAATGAAGGCCGAACGACCGCTGGCGCGGAAATTGACCCTGCCTAAGCGGCTCATGCCGTAGTCGGTTACCATGCTGCGGGCGATCTCAGTGGCTCGTTCCAGGTCGTTCTGGGCACCAGTCGAGATCTCTTGGTAGATCATTTCCTCGGCCAGCGTTCCGGCCAGCAGCACCTGAATGCGGCTTTCCAATTCACTTTGCGTCATCAGGAAGCGGTCTTCCGTTGGACGCTGCATCGTGTAACCCAAGGCCGCCAGGCCGCGAGGAATGATCGAAACCTTGTGCACAGGATCGGTATTAGGCAGACAGTACGCCACCAGGGCGTGACCGCTTTCGTGATAGGCGACACGAAGCTTTTCGTCTTCGTGCATCACACGTTGCTTCTTTTCGAGACCCGCCGTGACGCGTTCGACCCCTTCGTCGAACTCTTCCATCCCAACGGCCGCTTTCCCTTTACGAGCCGCCAGCAGGGCAGCCTCGTTGACCAGGTTGGCCAGGTCCGCACCGGAAAAGCCGGTCGTAATCGCGGCAACGCTTTTCAGGTTGACCGTATCATCGAGCTTCACGCTGCGAACATGAACTCGGAGGATATCTTCGCGACCGCCTGCATCGGGTCGATCGACCAACACCTGGCGATCGAAACGACCAGGGCGGAGCAGGGCAGGGTCGAGCATTTCCGGACGATTGGTCGCGGCGATGATGATGATTCCGGCATTGGCCTCGAAACCATCCATCTCGACCAGCAATGCGTTGAGCGTTTGCTCGCGTTCGTCATGTCCACCCACAATACCGCCGCCGCGGGCCTTCCCCAGGGCGTCGAGCTCGTCGATGAAGATGATGCAGGGGCTTTTCGCGGCGGCTTGCTGGAACAGATCACGTACGCGGGCCGCACCCACGCCGACAAACATTTCTACAAAGTCGCTACCACTCATGCTGAAGAACGAGACGCCAGCCTCGCCGGCGATGGCCTTGGCCAGCAGCGTTTTACCTGTTCCAGGAGGGCCAACCAGCAGTACCCCTTTCGGAATGCGGCCGCCGAGTTCCTGATACTTCTCTGGCGAGCGGAGGAAGTCGACGATTTCCTTCACTTCATCCACCGCTTCTTCGATGCCGGCAACATCTTCAAAGCTGATATTCAGGTCGTCTTGCATGTGCAGCTTGCCGCGACTGCGACCGAAGGCGATCGCACTGCCTGTCCCGCCGATCCGGCGAATCATGAAGTAGCAGAACGCGATCCCCAGGCCAATCATCAGCAGCGGACCGCCGTAGATTTCAAAGAAGTTAGGAGGCCCGGTCGCCTTGTAGTCGGTGAAGCCTGCCTGATCGAGCATCGATTGAATCTTGCCGGCGGCGTTTTCGCTCCGGACTAAGTAAGTCACAATCTTCTGCCCGTCGGTCTTGGCCTTGCTCGGGTCTTTACTGTCCATGTTGTACCGATCGACGGTGGCGATAACCGAGCCGGGACCGATTTCAACATTTCGCAAATTTGAGTAGCGGATACTGGAAACTTTGCCGTCGCTGTCTTTTCGCTTGACGGTTACGCCCGGCTCGACACCTTCGGCAGGCTTATCGTCGACGGAAGCGATCAGCTTCTCCAGATCGGGCTGAGCGAGTTCCTCGGAGCCCGACTGTAGTAAATACATCGCAACCAGGAACACGACGGCCCCGGCCACCAAGATGTACCACAAGTTGCCGGAACTTCCTTTATCGCCCCGCCGTTTGGGAGATTCGTCGTTGTTATCCATTGACTTCCGCTTGGGTTATGAAGTTTTTCGGGCTGCCTGGCGACTCGCGCTGCCTAGTGGGAATTTCATAGTATACCGGGCATGTCACTACGACTATCTTCGCCAACGGCCAAAACAAGACAAGCTGCGAGCTCTTGACCGGAAGATGCGGGTTGCTCCGGTTTTGAGGACCGTTCGGACGATCCCCGCTACGAAGAGATGGTCCTGGCGCGATAGCCAGACTACGACAATGCGGTCGTCAAAGAGCCACTTCCCGCGGCATATAACAAGAAGTCGACAATCGTTCGTAAAGTCGAACGTGGCAAGAACGTAATCGATTTCCCGTTTAACTCAGAAGGGACACTTCCCTAATTCCTACGGTGCAACTGCCCAATTGCTCGCAGGGGCGGCCACTGTGAGGGCCAAAGGCGTATTGCCCATTACGTTTCTGGCCCTTGCTTTTGCCCCGCCAACTACCGCAGAGGAGGGCTGGCTGGCGTTCGCGTTACCGAATTGTTGTACTGCGGATCGAAGTACCAATACATGCCGCCTGGGCTGGAGATATCTCGCAGCCACTGACGCTGTATCGGCATGCGGGCATTCTGCATCAACGCGTAAATATCACTAATCACGGTCGTGTTGTCGCCGTAATAAGCATGCCCCATCAAACTGGTATCGATCTTCGTCACGTCGATCGTATCGATGCCGTTAAGAATCAGGATATTCGCTCCGACGTCGCCGGCACGGGGATAACCGTTGACGGCGCGAGAGGCCATCAGGGCCACGTCGTTTTGCGAAGCGTATAGCGTCACGTGCTGGGCCAGGCCGGTCAGGCTTGGCGCGATCTTCTCTTGAAAAACACGTGCATCGACATCCGGAGCGGCCAAAATGACTTCGTTGAAGATCTTTTGATTCTGCTCGAGGTCCTGTGCCAGCGATTCCACGGCGGCACCAAACGCGCGGTTCCCCATGCTATGGGCGATCAGATGCACCGACTGGGCACCGCTATGCTGATGCACTTTCAACAGGAATTCCTTCAGATGCGACGCAGTCCAGAACGAATTGCCTCGATCGGTAACGTACCCAAGTAGTTCCCCTTGCGAAGGCCAGCTAAAGAAGACCGGGGCCCCTTTAAAGTCCAAGTCGTGGGTGATCTGGGCCGTACGCCGAGCCGCGTCCTCGAAGGTAACGTTGTAGCCGTGAATGAAGATCAAGAGATCACGACCGGGCGACTCTTCGACGCGCACCTTGAGCATGTCGAAGAATTCTTGCTCCTCTTTCGACTTCACTTCCATCAACATGACATGGTCTTCAGGCTTCTCCTTGAATTCCCAATGAACGACCGAAGGAGATTCGAGCTGTCCTGCCTGATGCGATTTGGGAATACTGACCTTACACGTCCCCAACTGCAGTTCCCCTTGCTCTTTACCGTAAACGACCGAGTCATTCGAGAGAAATCGGTCGTACTTGTGGTACTGAATCCAACCTTCCTGCCCAACGACAACCGCTCCGCTGGCGGCAACCACCATGGTCAGTCCCGCAATGATGTACTGCTTGAACTTTGTGAACAGCAGGGCGACCGCGATTCCAAGGATCACGCAAGTGATTGCTGGCAACAACGCATGGAACTTGTGAGGTAAAACGCCTCCGGGCCAAACCATCGGTGCCCGGTCGGTACCGTAAAACACTTCTACGACATCAAATGGTTCTTCAATTGCTTCTTCTACTTGAACGGCTTCAGGCTGCGGTTCGGCGGACATGGGTTGCATCTCGGCCGGTGCCTGCATCATGCGGGGCTCGGCCTGCGGAGCTTCCATGGCCTGTGGCTGCTGCACTTCCATCGGCATCGCCTGAGGCTGCGAGTACTGGCTCATCTTCGGAGCAGAGCTCCGTTGAAGATTGGGGGACGTGGCAGGGGCCTCAGGGGCAAAGCTTCTGGGAGCATATTGCGGCTGGGAAGCCGATTTCGATCCGTCAGGATAGAATTCCCCCTGGCTGCTCTGGGGAACCATCTGAGGCGTAGCCACATCGGGTGCCAACTTTGGTTGCTGGGGGATCAGTACAGGCTCTGCAGGAGCGTCATCAACAGGAGCAGCACTCTCCGCGTAGGGAGCATCGTTCGGGTCGACGGAAGCGACCTCTTGCTCTCCTTTGTCCTGGGCACATCCCAAGAAGATGGCCAAAAGGAAAAGGCTCAGCGAGACCATTTCCCAGTAGCGAGAATTTGATGGCGAGTTCGTAGCGTACTTCACGTTATTGGACATGGTCCAAACCTTTATTCGCATCCATGCATCCAGACCCCCGTCTGGTCAGAGTGGGGGTGAATCTTAACGGCGTAAGGGGACGGACAAAAGATCGATTTTCTAGACTTCCCGTAGGGTTACATCCGCTGAAAAGCGACTGAGAAGATCTCGCTAAAACATTGCCAGTTGGTCACTTATGACCTAAAAATGAAGTAGACAACCAGGCACAAGGAATGTTGAAAGCACCAAAAACCATTTCCTGGCCCAATTCGTCTATGTCTGAGATAACGAACCTAGTCGCGACACTCTTCTATCCTTTAGCCCCGGGGACTCTCTGATGTTGCCGCTATTTCGACCGCTGGCGTGGAGTTTCGTCTTTGCTGTTTGCCTTCCTCTCATCGCGACGGCTGCCGAAGGCGACATCGAGGATGCAACCAGTGTCGATAACACACTTTACGTCCTGGCACCAACCCCTATTCGCGATGCCTTACAAGATCGCAAATACGACGAAGCGATTCAGCTGATCGACGCCGATCTGGCGAAAGATGGAGGGGACAAGGAGCAACTGCTTTACCTCAAGGGGCGAGCCCTGCATTTCGCTGGTAAATACGAAGAAGCCGTAAAGGTGTTTGAAGAGCAGCTGAAGCGGTTCCCGGACGCAAAATGGTCGCGCAAAGCCAAATTCGCCATAGGTATCGCTCATGCACGGCGGGGGGACTATCGCAGTGCGGAAGCAGCCTACCGCGAACAGGCTCGCTACCTTCTCTCGCTCGATCGCAAGGAAGAAGTCGCGGAAATCTACCTGAACCTGGCAAGCGTTGCCTACGAGTGCGGTGAAGAAACTAAGGACAACAACGAATACACCAAGGCGTTGCAGTTCTATCAGAAGGCCCTGGAAGTTGGCCCCAAACCCAAGACGCGGGACAAAATCAACCTTCAGATCGCTCGCAGCCAGAATCATCTGGGGCGTCAGGGAGATGCAATCAATGTCTATGCGAATTTGGTTTCCAACAGTACTGATCTGCCGATCAAGCTGATTGCCCGCTACGAACTAGGGGACCTTTACCTGCACGCAGGACAACAGGCAGCAGCACGGAAGACCTGGGAAGACCTGCTGGCCCTGCACGAAGGGGAAGACTCCCCGCTCCTGCCCAAGGCAGCATTTCGTCTCGCCGAAACGTATAGCTTTCCCAATCCCCCCTCCGAGCAAGACCTGGAACTCGGAGTCGCGGCCCTGGAAGAGTATTTGGCCAACTACCCGGAGCATGAAAGCGTTCCCGAGGCTCACTTCCAACTTGCCCGGGCATTCTCGAGTCGCGGACGTGGCGATGACGCCGTTCAGGCGCTGCAGTCATTTTTGAAGATCGAACAATTTGCCAGCACCGATGCCTATGCCGAAGCCCGATTTCTGTTGGGTGCTATCTATGCTCAGCAGAACAAGTTTGACGAAGCGATTGCCGCCTGGAGTGAATACCTCTCGAAGCATCCGACCCACTCGAAGTGGAGCGAGGCCCAGCAGCGTATTATCAACACCCAGTATCAGAAGGCCGAGTTTGCCTACTCCGAAAAGCAGTATGACGAGGCTCGCAAGCTCTGGCGAGAATTCCTGGTGAAATACCCGGTCGACTCGCGTTCGCAGCAGATCCAGTTTCAAATCGGAGAGAGCTTCCATCGGCAGGAAAACTGGGCCGAAGCGATCTCTTCATGGCAGCAATTGGCCAGTAAGTTCCCCGGGTCGCAGATCGCGGCTCAAGCGAAATACCACATCGCGCTGACGACCGAACAGAAGTTAGGGAAGCTTGCCGAATCGATCGAGCTTTACAAAGAGCTCGCCGGAACACCTTTCGCATCGCAAGCCCAAGAGCGCATCACACGACTAACCGGCGAGCAACTGGAACTCGCGACGCTCCGCAAATTTCGCTCGAATCAGAAGCCTTCGATTCAACTGAAAACACGGAACCTGGAAAAGGTAACCGTACAGATCTATCCAATTGATCTCGAAACTTATTTCCGGAAGATGCAAACCACCGGTGGTATCGAGAGCCTCGACATCGCTCTGATCGACCCGGCCAAGAGCTTTACCTTTGAGGTACCCAAATACGAGAAGTACCGTCTCGACACACATGACGTCGAAATTCCCATCCCGCTGCCTGGTGACAAAGATGGGGATAAGGTAGCGGAAGCCGGCGTGGTTGCCGTCACCGTTACCGGAGCCACGAAAGAAGCCACCACAGTCGTGCTACAGAGCGACTTGGACATGATCGTCAAAAGCTCACGCGACGAGGTGTTCGTCTACGCCCAGAACATGAAGACGGGCAAGCCGTGGGGGAATGTTCGTCTGTTGATGTCCAACGGCAGCGAAGTCTTCGCCGAAGCGACGACCGGTGAGGATGGTGTCTATCGAGCGAGTCGTGACGAGCTTCACGGCTCCGGCGATATCCGGGTGCTGGGTGTCATCGAGGGGCATTCAGCCGCGAACATCGTGAACCTAAGCGGACTCGATGTAGCTCGGGGACTCGAGCGACGCGGCTACCTTTATACCGATCGCCCTGCGTATCGTCCTGGCCAGCTGGTGCATGTCCGCGGCATTATTCGCCATGTGAAAGATGATCGCTATACCGTTCCCTCAGGAGAAACCTACCAACTGGAAGTGCTCGATCCACGCGGGCGTTCGCTGCTGTATCGCGAGGTCAAACTTTCTAACTTTGGTTCAGCAGGCGGGCACTTGCTGTTGCCGGCCCAGTCGCCGGTTGGCTCGTATCAGGTGGTGATGAAGTCGAGCAAGAACAAGGAAGAAGCCTACTACGGCAACTTCCAGGTCGCCGAATTCCAACTACCGCGAATCTTCCTCGAAATCGAAACCGAAGAAGACGTTTATTATCGCGGTGAGGTCGTCAAAGGAACGATCACCGCGAAGTACTATCATGGGGATCCGGTTATCAATCGCAATTTACAGTACTTCCTGGATGGCAAGCAAATCGATGCCCAGACCAATAACAAGGGGCAGGTCGAATTCGAGTTGCCGACGCGCGACCTGCGAGATTCCAAGGTGGTACAGATTCAAGCCCGGATGCCCAGCGAGAATGCTTCGACGGCGAAGAGTGTCTTTATTTCGTCCGTGGGCTTCACGATCAACGCTTCGATCGTTCGCGATACCTATTTGAGTGGTGAATCGTTTGATGTTTCCGCCAGCGTAAAAGACCTGGAAGGGGAGCCCCTGGAAACCGATCTGACTCTTTCCGTGATGCGACTAGCCAGCGACGGGCCAGGGCAGGCACAGGAGGTTCTCGTATCGAAGGATGAGCTCAAGTCCAACGCCAAAGGGGAAGCCCGACAGACGTTGACACTTGAAAAGGGTGGCAACTATATCCTTCGTTTCACAGGCGTCGATCGCTTCAAACACGATATCTCTGCCCAGACATCGGTGAATATCTCGGACGAGAACGACCGGATTCGTTTGCATATCCTGGCAGACCGGCACCTGCTCAAGTCAGGCGAAAAGGCTTCGGTTGACGTACACTGGCGTG
Organism: Blastopirellula marina; assembly: GCF_002967715.1. NCBI lineage: Bacteria > Pseudomonadati > Planctomycetota > Planctomycetia > Pirellulales > Pirellulaceae > Blastopirellula > Blastopirellula marina. The sequence continues at coordinate 230,631 of NZ_PUIA01000038.1, read as the reverse complement.
GGGAACCGACGATGGCTTTGGTGACGTTTGAGGGTTCGAAGATCCTCGACTATCGCCTGGTGGAACTCAAATCAGGCAAGAATGCGTTGAAGTTTGATGTCGATACGTTCTTAGCCCCCAACTTTCAGCTGGCAATCGCGGCGATGACCGACGTGAAGAAGAACGTCAAGCTGGAAGATACCGAGTCCCCGATTCGTTTCCATACGGCAGACAGCGTCTTTGAGGTTGAACGAGACCTGCGGATCGAGCTGAAGTTGCCGAAGAATGCCCAACCAGGCGACACGGTGAAAGCTGAGCTCAAGACGACCGATGCGTTGGGAAATCCGCTTCCGGCCGAAGTGAGCCTGGCCCTGGTGGAGAAGAGCCTGTTAGACCAGTTCCCGCCGAACTGGACCAAGCCAAGCGACTTCTGGCAAGGCAATCCCCGTGTCTTCGCGATGCGGGCAACCTCCAGCATCGACTTCCATTATCAGCCGACAACGGAAGAGATCGACGAACAGCTATTGGCCGAAGAAGAACGTCTGGAAGCGGCCGAGGAAATTCGTCTCGAACTAAGTGACTTCAGTCGAGCAAACAGCCGTGACTTTGACGGTGTAGCGAACGACCCCTTCGGTGCAGCCCCATCCGATGCCAATGCCGATGATTACGGTTCGAATGCCAACACCTCAGGCATGGGTGGCTACGGGGGCGGATTTGGTGGCGGCGGTGGATTTGGCGGTATGATGGGACGACCTGGGTACGCCCAGCCGAATGCCCCCCCGCCTATGTCCGAACTACAAGCGGCAGCCCAACCGCAGTCGCAACGACTACGTGCACGTGCCTCCATCACCGAGAAAGAGCTACTAGCAGGCAAGAAGGTCGTTGCTGGTCAGCGAGAGCTGTACGACTTCCAACTCGGCGAGCAACAGCTTGGCTGGGGAGCCAAAGACGTTCGCTGGGACGACATGTCGACATTCCAGGAACGTAGTTGGTATTTTGATTCTCAGGGGAATGCCAATCTCGGCGTGCAGGTTCTCGATGCCCAAGGACGCTATTCGAATCGAGCCATTCAGGTAGCGGATGGCGGAGTCGCGAACCCTGATTTTCTATTCGCTTTGGTCGACGAAGCCGCCAAAAATGGAGACCTCTTGCTGCCAGGCCTACCGCCTCAGGAAACGGCATTCTGGGCTCCCAACCTCGTTACCAATGAGAAAGGGCTGGCGAGTGTCGAGATTACACTGCCCCCCAATTCGACGACCTGGAAAATGCTATCCAAGGGAATTACCGTCGAAACCTTGGCCGGCGAAACGGAAGCGGAACTGACCGTCGCCAAGCCGCTGTTTGCTGATCTGACCTTGCCAATGGCACTGCAAAGTGGCGATTCGATCAAGATTCCGGTGCGTGTCTTCAAGACCAATGGTAAACCAGCCAAGGTCGAACTAGCTCTGGAAATCAGCATTGGCGAGAAGAAAGTTACGCAAAAGAAAACGATCGAATTCAAGGAGGAAACTGAATACGATCTCCTCATACCACTTGAGATCGATCCGGCTTCGGTGAAGAGTGCTGATCCGGCCGTGGCCGAATTTCGTCTGGAAGTCCGCTCTGGCGACATGGCCGATGTGCAGCGTCAATCGGTGCCCATTCGCTTGCGTAGCTATCGCATTGTCCGCTCGGCAGCCGGTCAGGCCTCAAGTGACATGACTGCCGTTGTTAAGTACCCCGAAGGCATGCCGTGGGAAAACCCGATGCTCCATATCGTGATCGGCCCCAACGTGCGGTCTGATCTGATTAGCGTGCTGGATCCTCCGGTCGTGCCGCTTTATCGCTGTGGAACCATCGCTGCGACACCAATCGACACCCTGACAAGCGATATCCTCGCCGGCATCGCTCTGGAGAACTTACTGAAGCAAAGCCCCGACCAAGGCGGACCTTCGCTCGATTCAGTTAAATCCAAAGTCGATGCGGCAATTGCTTCATTAATCGTCATGCAAAACGACAACGGCGGTTTTAGCTGGAGCGGTTCTCAATCGGCCACGAACCGTTACTCGACGGCTCGGGCCCTTTGGGCATTGGCCGCTGCCCGCAAGGCTGGCCATCGCATTGACACCGATCTCATCCAGAAGTCGGTCTATGCCCTGAAGAACGAGATTCCGAAACTACCGGTGGGCGACTACGACAGCAAGGCGACCCTGCTACATGCGTTGACGATTGCGGACGCTGGCGACTTCTCACTAGCCAATCAATTACATCGCAATCGCCCGTCGTTGACCGCTTCCGGTTGTGCATACTTGGCGCTTACCTTTGCAGAGATGAACCGCAACGATACGGCTCGCGAGTTGACCGACCTGGTCAAAACCAAGATTGGTCAGCAGGGAATCGCCGGTTGGAACAGTTCGGACGTCGAGTCCAAGGCCTTATATGCTTTGTGCGTTCTGGCAACCCAGCCAAAGTCGCCAGAGATGACAAAGGTTGCCCAGGAAGTTCTCCACTTACGCAATGGTCATCGCTGGCTACCCGACAAAGCGACGGGACCTGCGATGATGGCCGTTTGTGGTTGGACATCGGGTCAGACCTTGGCCGCCGACGAGTATCAACTAGCGATCCTGGTCAATGACCAGGCAGTGAAGACCCTGAAGATCGATGCGAAGAGTCTCACCCAATCGGTCGAGATTCCTGCCGATTTTCTGAAGCGAGACAAGCAAGAGACTGTTCGCTTCCAGTTAACCGGGCGTGGTGAGTTCACGTACCGCTGTGAACTGTCGGCCGATGTGCCGCTAGACAAGCTGAAGTCGAATACGTCTCGCTGGTATGTGCGTCGTTATTACGACCCAGCACCACTACGCTTTGATGGCGAAGAGATTCCTCGCGGTTTCGGAGTGGTCAGTGGAAGCTATCAATCGTTCCGAAATGATTTGACCGAACTGCCATCCGGCGAACGTGGCCAGGTCCACGTGAGCATTTATCGCAGCAACGTACGAAATGACGAAGAAGAACAACAGATGGAGTACCTGGTCGTCACCGAGCCTATTCCGGCCGGGGCAACAGTCGATCCGAGTTCAATCAGCGGAAGCTTTGAACGCTATGAGATCCACCCAGGCTACATCTTGTTTTACCTCGGCCCAAGCCGTGGATCGCGTCACCTCAACTACGAACTGGTCGGCATTCAGCCTGGCAACTTCTACACCGGCCCCACACTGGCCCAGGACGTCTACCGCCCGGAAAGCCTGGCCGTGGGAGAGTCGAAGTCGCTGAAGGTTCTCGCCAACGGTGAGGAAAGTAGCGACAAGTATCGACTTACGCCCCAGGAACTGTTTGAACTGGGACGTCGCAAGTTCGAGAAGGGAGATTTCGCCGGTGCCGAAGGTCATTTGACAGAGTTATTCAGCAACTGGTCGCTCGATAATAATCCATTCCGCGAGACGACCAAAATGCTGTTCGACATCCACCTTCAAGCCAACCACTCGGCGGAAGCGGTTAAATTCTTCGAACTGCTGATCGAGAAGTTCCCGGACGAACAAATCCCTTTCGCCAAGCTACTGAAAGTTGGCGACGCCTATAATGAATTGGGTGAATACGAACGAAGCTACCTCGTCTTCCGAGCGACTGTCGAAGCTAACTTCATGGTCGAAAGCCAGGTGGCCGGCTTCCTGGTCGATCAAGGAGAAGTCATCCGCAGCATCAAGGTGATGGAAGACCTGCTTAAGAACTCGCCTCAGGAATCGTACACAGCGATTGCCGAGTATGCGTTGGCAACCGACGTGTATGGCAATGCGGCCCAAGCCGCGGCATCGCGTGAAGCCAAGAACCTGAAACTGACCAAGGTTCACTTCCTGAAGAAATCGCTGCAGATGCTCGAGCAGTTCCTGACTACGCATCCCGAAGATCCTTCCGCGGATGAAGCCGCATTTGCGTTGGCATCAGGCATGACGGAACTCGAGCAGTACGATCAAACGATCAAGCTATGCAAGAAGTTTACGGATCGATATCCCAAGAGTGATTACTTGAGCAGTTACTGGTATCTGACGGCGTTCTGCCACTTCGCCCTGAGCCAACCGGAACAGGCATTAGAGATGTCGGACAAGGTCGCCCAGAGCGTGCCAGCATCGCAGCAGAACTCCAACAGCGTTGCCGCCCAGAATCGCTGGAGAGCCATCTACATCATGGGGCAGATTCATCATTCGCTGAATCAGGCCGCCAAGGCGATTGCCAACTACACGGAAGTGAAAGATCGCTTCGTCGATGCGGCTCAGGCAATCAATTACTTCACGCGGCAAGCAATTTCGCTGGAAGAAGTAACCAGCTTCCTACCGGATGAAAAGGTTCACCTCACCCTCGATTATCGCAACGTGAAAGACTGCGAAATCAAGGTCTATCGCATCGACCTGATGAAGTTTGGCCTATTGCAACGCAATTTGCAGAAGATCACCACGATCAACCTGGCCGGTATTCAGCCGCTACACGAAACGACCATCGCGTTGGGGGATGGTAAAGACTACCAGGATAAGGAGAAGGACGTGCCGCTTCCATTGAAAGAAGAAGGTGCGTACCTGATCGTTGCCCGGGCAGACAACCTGCACGCCAGCGGGCTGGTACTGATCAGTCCTTTAAAGCTGGACGTCAACGAAGATCAAGTGTCGGGACGTGTTCGCGTTACGGTTAAAAACAAGCTAAAGGACACCTACGTCGACGACGTACACGTCAAGGTGATCGGCACGAACAACTCCGATTTCGTTTCCGGCGATACCGATCTACGGGGGATCTTCATCGGCGATGGCATTCGAGGCCGCAGCACGGTGATCGCTCAGGCCGAAAAGGGAGAGTATGCGTTCTTCCGCGGGACGACCGACCTGGCCCTCACACAAGAGGAACTGAATCGTCGTAGCACCTGGCAAGTCGAGCAGGGCGTACAACAAGGCGAGCAGGTCCCCATGCCTCAGATGGATGCCAAACAGGAATTGCTCGAAGGGATTCAATCGGGCAATGGCGTCATTCAGCAAGAGCAACGCCGCAACCTGGATCGGTTCTATCGCAACGACGTCAAGGGAGGCATCAAGAACTTCAAGTTCTAAATGGCACAGCAGGTGGCACTGCTCCGCCTAGTCGCGTAGTGGTGCCGCCATGGCCGTTGCAATCGGCACGAAAATGATCAACGGAATGAATGCTGCCAGGGAAGTGGGACGAATCCAGGAAGTTGATCCCATCGCCTTGCAGGCAAGTGTGACCGCATAGAAACACATCACCAGCAGCAGGCAATAGCCGATAGCGATGAAAATGTTGCGATTCTCTTTTCGCAGCACAATAGGCAAGCCCAGAAAGAGCAGCGTGATGTCGAGAAACGGCTGCACGATTCGGCTGTGAATCTCGGTACGGACGTCAGCTCCGACATCGAGGCTGCGATTGCTGAGTGTGGCAATTAAATCGTAGGTAGACGCATAGTCACGCCATTGGCTGCTGGCGGTAAGCTGCTCAAAGGTAAGCTCCGTGGCCAGGAAGCATTGATTGGGCTTGAGCCAGTCGTGATCGGCCGGCATGAGCACCAGTGGCGTTCCCTCGAAGTCAACCGACGCAACCCCTTCAGTCGATGCAGGCTTGGTCAGGTTGTCAATCAGAAAGCCACTAGGATGCTCCGGGGTGGCGGCCAGATAATAAGCATTCTCGCCATTGATCTGATTGCCGATCCCCTCGTAGCTTTGGTCCAGCCGAAAATTGGGAGACTCAATCCGAGAATCGCTGGCAACCGTCGCGGCACCATTCAAAAGGACACCGGTATGGTTATCGAACTTGGGCTGAAAGGTCTTCTTCGATTCGCCAAGCCAGTCCTGGGCATTACGAGTCAAGCGATCCATATACTGAGGAATCAGTAGTTCGCGATTCAAAACGCCCAAAATAGCGATGACAATCACCGCGATGATCACCGGGCGGACAATACGAGCCTGAGAGATGCCTGCGGCCATCAAAGCCGTCATTTCGTTGTGACGCTGAATCCACGTCACCGTAAACATGGCTGAAATGAGAGTCAGGATCCCGCTGGTCATGCCAAAGAAGGTGAATACCCGCGGGCTGTAGTAATCCCACAGAACACCAAACGTACTTCCCGTTTGGTCACCGTATTTGAGGAACTCGTCGAGGTTGTTGAACGAGTCGATAACGATGAACAGCCCCGTAAAACTGATAAAGAATATCAGAAACGACTTGAGGAACTGTATCAGCAGGTATCGGTCGATCAGCAACATAAGGTGGGCCTTTCGGCCGGTTTGCTAGCACTGGCGAAGTACGATTGGACGGGATTTATACCGATTTTGGACCAATCTCCAAAGACGAAATGTCTCGATTCGTTTGACGGCCCCCTTCGCAGAGCTGATAAAATCAGCTGGCATCACATAATTCCCCATCCTTATTTCATGACGCTGAGAGCTCGGATTCCATGTCTCAGAATTCCATCTCAAGCACGATTCGTCATGTCGGACGGTCTGTGGCAGGTCTCTTGCTGCCTGGTTGCTGCTGCCTTTGCTTGAATGAAGTCGTTGCGTATCGGAACCCCAAAGTCCTCTGTCCGAAGTGCGAACAGGAAAGATCCGAGGCCAAAAAGTGTGTTCGCTGCTCGGCCGTGCTATCACACGGGAACGCTCTTCCCTCAGAAGACTGTCCGGCCTGCCATCATCTCAAGCTTCCCTTTGAAGAAGTAACCTCGATCGGAAACTACGATGGGCTACTGCAAGAAGCCGTGCTGTTTGCGAAGAGCAATCGTGGCACTTCCGCGGCCTGGGATTTAGGGCAACTTCTCACCAGTAGTCTGGAGCGGGATGCGGACATTCAGCCCTGGATTGTCCCAGTTCCCATGCACTGGACCAGGCGAATTCGACGTGGTACCGATACGGCCGCGATTATCGCCTCTTCTTTTGCCCGCAAGACAGGTTGGCCCTACCGCAAGCTCGTCGTGTGCCGGCGTCCTTTGGCCAAGCAAAGCGAGTTGCCTATCACCGCCCGAAAAAAGAACGTACGCAACGCGTTTAATATGCGGGGTTTGGTTCCACTGGATCGTCCGATTGTACTGGTAGACGACATTATGACGACGGGAGCTACCTTGGTTGAGCTAGCCCGCGTTCTTCGCAAAGCCGGGGCGGCGGAAATCCGCGTTGCCGTCGCCGCTCGTTCCACTCCCCAGTACCTTAACGTTTAAGCGGACAATGCCGGCAATTTTCATGAAAATGCAACCGGATTGACTATTTTCGTCGCGTAGAAAGGATCGAAGCAAGAGGAAGGGCATCCGCGCGCCGTGACGACCAGCGTATTCGAACGTACAGAAATTGCCCCAACCAAGGATGGCCTTACCCGGTCCTGAAAACTGTCTTGCTTATTTAAGAGCTGACAAGGTATTTCCCCCATGGCCAATGAAGTGACCAAGACCGATCCGAAAACCGTAAGCGGCTTTTACGTGTTTCGCAGGGCTGTTTTGCGCGGCCTGGCGATCGCGGCACCACCGTTGCTGACGATCGTTATCTTCATTTGGATCTTCGCGACGATCCAAAACTACATTCTTGTCCCCATTGAAACGACGGCCCGTTCGACGATTGCCTGGGTCATTCAGGATGTTCATCGCGAACTTCCCAATGCGGCTCCTGAAGCGACGCGGGCCGAATACGACTCTGAGATCTATCGCAAGACAGCCAATGGTCAGTGGGTACCCGAGAAGATCTACAACTTCGTTTACGAGCACCTCCACGACCAACCGATGCCGGCATCTGGGTATGGCGTGTATGAGCAGTATGTTCAACATCGCTGGTTGAAACGGGAACTAACGATTCCTTCGCTGCTAGCCGTGTGTTTGCTTGCCCTTTATTTCACCGGAAAATTTCTGGCAGGGGGACTAGGCCGCATGGTGTGGAACGCCTACGAGCGGCACGTCGTACAGCGTTTGCCAATCATTCGAAACGTTTACGGTTCTGTGAAGCAGGTCACTGACTTTTTGCTAAACGAACAAGAAATTCAGTTCACCCGCGTGGTTGCCGTCGAATATCCACGGAAGGGGATGTGGTCGCTTGGCTTTGTTACCAGCGAAAGCATGCTCGATATCAAAGATAAAGCTGGCGAGCCGGTCGTCACGATCCTTATTCCGACCTCACCAATGCCAGCTACGGGTTTTACCATTAATGCCAAGAAGAGCGAAACGATCGAGCTGAATATCACTCTCGATCAAGCATTTCAATTCATCGTAAGTTGCGGGGTGGTGGTTCCACCACACCAACAAACCCAGGTATCCCCTGTTGCCGGGCAGATTCAAGCTCGCTTGAAACAAAAGCAAGATTCTGATTCGAGCAGCGAATCACAGCAGGAAAGTGGCTAGAACGGCCAATTTTGATACATCGAATTATCAGTTTTCGCGAATATCCGCGATTGCCGATTACCCCAACTCCCCTAATGCTCATTTGTTTTGTATGCTAATAAATCGTTCAGTTCTTTAGCCAGCCTAATCACTTATTGAACGTGATCTGACCTATTGGTCTGGTAGCAAAAAGTCTGAAATCACACCAAGACGTCGGCCTCAGCCCAATCCTGCAACTGGGTCTGACGACCTCCATCTCATCCCGCCTTCGATTCATGGAACGAAAAAGCACGTATGAATGGTGAGCCTCTCCGCATCGGTACGCGCAGCAGTCCTCTAGCTCTGTGGCAAGCCCATTGGGTTGCCGAAGAACTTAAACGAAGCGGCCAGCCCGTCGAAGTCGTTCATGTCTCGACCAAGGGTGACGTCACCTCCGGACCGCTTGGTGAGATCGGTGGCCAAGGACTGTTTACTAAAGAGATCCAAGCGGCTCTTTTAGAGAACCGAGTCGATATCGCCGTGCATAGCCTGAAGGATCTTCCCACCGATCCGACTCCTGGTCTTGCACTGGCAGCCGTTCCTACGCGCGAAGCTTGTGGTGACGTGTTGGTCTCGCGAGGTGGGTTCCATGTCGACACGCTTCCTCAAGGTGCGATTGTCGGCACTGGTAGCGTACGTCGTCGTGCCCAACTGCTGCATGCCCGGCCAGATCTCGATATTCGCGATATTCGCGGTAACGTCGAGACACGTCTTCGAAAGATGGACGAAGGTGAATACGAAGCCATCGTCTTGGCCGAAGCAGGGCTTCGCCGCTTGGAAATGGCCGACCGAATCATTCATGTGATCGACAAGCGCGTCATGCTGCCGGCCGTTGGGCAAGGGGCACTCGGGATCGAAGTTCGTGATTCCGATCATCGTGCCAAAGCAGCCGTTGGCGTTCTGCATCATCCAGACAGCTATCACTGTGTTCAAGCCGAACGCGTGCTGCTAGCGGAGCTTCGTGGTGGCTGCCTGGCCCCGGTGGGTGCTTGGGCTCGGCTAGAACTCGAACGCGACTTGCTCCACCTTGATGGCGTCGTTATCAGTGGTGATGGAGTTCAGAAGATCTCGGCCTATGCCTGCGGACCACCCACCAAAGCCGCGGAAATCGGACGCCAGGTCGCTTCGCAGCTGATCATTCAAGGTGCTCAGCGTATCATCAGCTACGCGAGAACCTCCGGCGGACGCGGTTAGCATTTGCCGCCTTCCGCAATCTTTGCCGACCATGCCCGGCAGCTTTTTCCGGTTGCCGGGCCTTCGGAAATTCTTTCCGCCATGCTGGCGGGCGATGCTATCAGGCAACTATCTATCGATCTCTAAGCGACTTAGAACAATCAGAAAACTTTCTTACGTTGGCGATGAATCTTTGGCACGCACATTGCCTTAGGAAAAAGCGTGTCCGGGGGGGCATGTTTCAGTCCAAAGATTCACCATGGTTTACGGCCTGTATATTTCGGCAGAAGGAGCCCAAGCTCAATCGCGTCGCATGGAAGTGATTGCGAATAACTTGGCCAACGTCGACACGCCAGGCTTCAAGAACGAATTCGCGATCCTCGAAGCTCGCGATTCGGAAGCCATCAACCAATATCTCGATTCGCCGGGCTCCGGCAGCATCAACAACATCGGTGGTGGTGTGATGGTTCGAGATACCCAAACCAACTTCAAGCCAGGCCCGATCACTCCGACCGGCAACCGTGACGACATCGCCATCCGTGGCGAAGGTTATTTCCAAGTCCAGCATGGCGATCAGGTCATGCTGACCCGCGGCGGCAATTTCCTGTTTACTCCAGACGGACGTCTGACAACGCAGGAAGGCTACTCGGTCCTGTCCAGCGACGGCGATCCGGTTCAAGTCGACCCCGAAGCCAAGGCTGTCCATCGCGGAGCCTTTTACAACGAACGCGGCGACGTGGTCATCGGTGGTGAAGTCATTCCACTGGCAATCGCCAAACCCGAATCGAATGCTGACCTCGTGAAGTTCGGCAAGAACCTCTTTCGCTCGCTTGGCCCTGTCGAGCAGGTCCCGGAAGAAGAACGAAGTGCCGCTCCTGGCATGCTGGAACGATCCGCCGCCAATCCAATTACGGAAATGATGGCCATGATCGAAACCACCCGTGCCTACGAATCCAACATCAACATGATCAAATCGCAAGACGAAGCGTTGGGCAATTTGCTCGGCCGAGTCCTGCGACAAAGCTAATATCCCCCTCGTAAAACACACGCGAACTGAAGGCGAACAAGGAAGTAAGCCATGAGCGTCCAAACCCTTTACACCGCAGCCACCGGCATGCAGTCGATGCAAACAAAGCTCGACGTGATCGCCAATAACCTGGCCAACGTGAACACCACCGGGTTTAAGAAAGATCGAGCAAACTTCGAAGATCTTTTCTATGATCACGAAGTTCTGCCTGGTAACCCGGACTCGAGCGGCAACCTTACACCAACCGGAACGGAAGTTGGTCTCGGTGTTCGAGTGTCCAGCGTTCAAACCGACTTCAAGCAAGGCGCATTCACCACCACCGACCGACCGCTCGACATGCTGATCGAAGGCGAAGGCTTCTTTCAGGTGCTCGATCCTAGTGGCGAAGTCTACTACTCCCGAGCCGGAAATTTCTCGGTCAATGCCAACGGCCAGGTGGTTACCGGATCGGCAGGCATCGGTCGTCCGATTCAGCCTGCCATCGTCATTCCGCAAGATGCCACCGCTGTTGAAGTCAGCCCCGATGGAATCGTTTCCGTTCAGCAGCCAGGCTCCAGCACGTTAAACGAAGTCGGCCAGATTCAGTTGGCCACATTCATCAACCCCGAAGGCCTACTGAAACTGGGTGAGAACCTATACGCCGAAACAGGTTCATCCAGTGCTCCGATTACCGGCAACCCTCAAACCAACGGCCTGGGACAGATTCGCAAAGGGATGCTGGAAGCCTCGAACGTTGAACCAGTTCAAGAGTTGATTGATCTAATCACCACACAGCGATCCTTTGAATTGAACTCGCAAACGATTCAAGCCGGCGATCAAATCTTGCAACTTATCTCGAACCTGCGTCGATAGGATCCAATTTTAGAGCCATGACGATTGCGACTGAAATTCGTTCCCTCTTCAGCATCCTGGTGCTTCTGGCTGTTTCCGCTACGGCAATGGCTCAGGCCGATCAGGTTGTGCTGAAAACTTCGGCCGTCGTTGGTGGTCCGCTGGTTCGCCTGGGCGACGTGGCGGCAATCGAAGTTCAGGATCGCGAACTTCGCGGTGAACTGACCGAGATGGAACTGATGCCCGCTCCTGGCACCGATCATTCAACCTACCTGACAATCAACGACATCCGCTCGATCCTGGCTGCTCGGGGAGTTTCCAGCGAACAAGTCGCTGTCACCGGCTCGAACCGTGTTCGCATGGAAGCGGCTTCAGTCGAAGATACCATCGAACACGCTGCCGTATCGGCGAAGCGAGTTCCGCATCGCACTTTCGGTGGCAAGGTTGATCCGCCCCAAGAGATCATGACCGTCGCCCACGTCGTACGTAACGTTCGTCGTGGTGAAGTCATTCAGGCCAGCGACGTTGAAATGCGAGAGCTGACCGTGATTCGTCGTGACGACTCGTACCCTTCCGCAATGCATAACGTGGTCGGCAAGGAAGCCACTCGCACAATCGCCGCCGATCGTCCCGTTTCGTCGGAAGACATTCGCGAACCGATTATCGTTCGTCGTAACGACGTCGTCACGGTTTATGCCCACGCAGGCAACGTCATCGTGCGACGCGAAATGCTAGCCCTGAACGACGCCGGCATCAGGGAGCTAGTCGAAGTTCAGCCGATCGAACCCACACATTTCGGCCGCGCTCGCCAGGTCGAACGCTTTCAAGCCCAAGTCACCGGTCCAGGGGAAGCCATTGTTCTGGGAGGCCACGTGAAGGTTCCCACCTCGAAACCATTGATGCCGCTGCCGCAACCGGAGATCAAACGATGAAATCTGCTACCGTCGCCTTAGTTTTGCTGCAATTGGCATTCATGAGCAGCACCCTGCTTGCTCAGCAAAGTGGCCCCATTTCGAGCCTGGGACAACGCAACATGCCTGAGGGCCAGATTGCCCAAGGCATGCCCTACGACGGCACGACGAAAGATTTGGGCTGGATGTATCGCGAACTGCCGCCACCACGCCAGGTACAGATTCACGACTTGATTCATATCCGTGTCGATGAACGAGCTCAGGCTTTTTCCGATGGCGAAATCGACCGCAAGAAAAGTGGCCAGTATGCAGCAATCCTAACTGACTGGATTCGCTTGGATGGCATTAACTCGATCAAGCCGGCTGTCCAAGCCGATGGAGACCCACGAATCGCTGGTACGCTCAACCAGCGATTGAAGTCGGAAGCCGAAATGGAAACATCTGAGGGACTCAAGTTCACCATCGCTGCTGAAGTCCAAGAGATTCTGCCCAATGGCACACTGAAGCTGGAAGCCCGCAAGACGATCACCGTTAACGACGAGATCTGGGTTTATCACCTGCGTGGCGTTGCCCGAACCGAAGACATCAATCCGAACAACACCGTGCTAAGCGAGCACCTGGCTGATCTGACAATCACGAAGGAAGACCACGGCTCAGTTCGCGACGCTTACCGTCGTGGCTGGCTTTTGACACTGTGGGACAAAGTCCACTGGTTCTAAACGATATCCTGGCGAACCCACACACAACCAAATCATGAATACTCAAATGACTCGACAACTCGCATCCCTGATTATCTTCGCACTGCTGGTTCTTCTCGGAACCTCGGTGGAAGCTCAGGTATCGCCTACGCAGTACAGCTCGATTGATTCGCAGCGATTTCAGATCAATCGTCCTCTTTCTGACTTTGTCCGTGTAAAAGGACAAGAAGGCAATTACCTGCAAGGGATCGGCCTGGTGGTCGGCTTGAAGGGAACGGGCGATTCGGACCTGACTCCGACGCATCGCGCGTTGTCGTTGATGCTCAAGCATATGGGCAACAATTCCGGAAGCGGCCCAGGCGGCGAGTACCTACCTGAGGAACTCAAGAACATCAAGAACATGGCCTTGGTTCTCGTTCGGGCTAATATCCCTGCCGAAGGTGCTGAGGAAGGGGATTTCATCGACTGCGAAGTCAGCTCGCTGGGAGCCAAGAGCCTGGCCGGCGGCACGCTGGCGATCTCGACCCTGCAAGGTCCTAACCCCCATGACAAAACCGTCTGGGCTTTGGCCAGCGGACCGGTTGAGCTGGCGAAGAAAGACATTCCGACACGCGGCTACGTCATGAAGGGCTGCCGTATTGAACAGACGATTCGCAACCCTTTCGTAACCCAGGATGGCAAGATCTTCCTGGTCATCAACGAAGGACACAAAGATTGGCGAATGGCTCAGGAAATCGTCTTCGGGGTGAATAACCTGGAACAGAATATCAACCGCGGCACCAGCGGCCAGATCGCCAAGGCCATCGACCAGAAGACCATCGAGATCACGATTCCTCCTCAATACAAGGAAGAGCCGGTCTTCTTCGTCTCTATCTTGATGGAGACGCCAATCGTCGACAGCCTGATGAACAACAAGGTAGTGATCAACCGAAATCAAGGTCTGATCGTGATTGGCAGCGACGTCGAGATCGGTCCTGTCGTGATCAACCACAACGGTATTAAGGTTGAAACGGCCAATCCAGAAGCATCGAAGTTTGTAACGGTTGACACGCAAAAGCAATATGCGACACGCCTGAAAGACCTGGAAGACGCCCTGACCACCTTGAAGGTTCCCGCGACCGACATCATCGACATCGTCGAAGCATTGCATCACCAAGGCAAAGTCTACGGCGAACTGATTTACGTCAACTAGTAAACGAAACAAGCATTGTCATGAACGTCAACACACTCACTTCGACATCCGGTACAGCGGCCCCACAAGGCCAGCTACGCGAGAAGTTCGACCAGTTCGTCGGTGAGTCGATGTTCGGGCAAATGCTCAAGAGCATGCGAGAATCGGTCGGCAAACCAGCCTACTTTCACGGCGGCCGAGCCGAGGAAGTCTTTCAGTCGCAGTTGGATCAGCTTCTGGTCGAAAAGATTTCCGACGCCAGTGCTGAACAGATTTCGCAGCCGATGTTCGAGCTTTTTACCGCCAACATGGGCAACCGACAGGAAGCTTCCGAGCTTTCCTCGTTTGTCAGCGAAGACGAAGCCCAGCAGGCGATCCAGCAGTTGGGCTCACTGCAGCAGCAGAACAAATCGCAAGATAGTGCCACCAACTCGGCGGCTTTGTCGCAGTTGGATGTCTCCATTTAGTCCAGAATGTGTTTCCCACTCTTAAGTAAGTGGTTTTGATCGATATGACTTCGCCAATGCCTTCCACAGCAGAACACCTGTCAACGCCACTGAATCTCGAAAACGAGACGGCGCTCTTTCTGCAGGAACTTTCTGACGTTCAGGCCGACTTGCTGAACGTTTTGCATCGCAAACGCGAGCAGATGGTTGCCAACGACCTGGAAGCCATGGAGCAGACCATGGTCAGCGAACAGGCACTGCTTGATCGACTTGATCAACTGCGTGACTCTCGACAAATGCTTCTGGCCGACGCGCGCGGGAAGGGATTGCCATCCGATAGCATGCACTCGCTAGCGAGAGCGCTAGATGAAGATCAATCTGGCGAACTTGCGACAAAGGCGCACACCGCGAAAGATACGATGCGTCATATTCAAAATGAAACACTGACGAATTTCGTGCTAGCCCAACAAACCGTGTTACATCTTTCTCAATTGCTACAAATCATTGCGACCGGTGGGAAACTTAAACCGACATATGAAGCGGAGAATGCCTCGAATCAGGGTGGAACCTTGGTAGATCAGGATGCATAGGTCGTGCTAGCGTGGCTCGCCTTACGAGGTAAACAAGGATGTCTCTATTTAGCTCTCTACAACAAGCGAACAATGCCCTGCAAGCAGCCCAGGTTGGTCTGCAGGTAACGGGCAACAACATCGCCAACGTCAACACGCCGGACTACCTTCGCCAGCGTGTGATCTATACGCCTGCGCCCACGCAGGCCGTCGGCAACCTGCGGCTGGGACTTGGTGTGCAGGTCGAGGCGATCGTCCAGCAGGTCGACCACTTCCTGGAAGAGCGGCTACGCGGCTCGCGAAGCGATCTAGCGAAAGGCGAAGCCGAGGAGAATACGTTCACCCAGCTAGATGCCCTGATCGGCGAATTAAGCGATACCGACCTCAGCACATCTCTCAACAACTTCTTCGGTTCGATCAACGACATCCTCAACCAGCCGGAAGATTTGGGCGTTCGCAACCTGACCATTCTTCGCGGTCAGACGCTAGCAGACGATATCTCTCGGATGTATCAACGTGTCCGCCAGGTTCAGCTCGACACGAACGATCGAATCCGTGATGCGGCCGGAACCATCAATGGCCTGCTGACCGATATCGCTGACCTCAACGAAAAGATTACCGTCATGGAAGGCGGGGTCACGCAGAGTGACGCCGTGGGACTTCGCGATCAACGCCAACGCAAGCTCACCGAGCTTTCCGAGTTGATCGGTATTCGAGCAGTCGAACAAAAGAACGGTTCGGTATCGGTTTTCGCAGGGGGTGAATACCTGGTAACCGACGGCATTGCCCGGCAAGTCTACGCCGACGAAGAACCTCGCGACGGTGCCAACTTTGTCGACATCAAGATCGTAGACTTCGAGTCCCCCTTGCAGACCGATACCGGCAAACTGGCAGGGCTGGTCAATTCGCGGGATCATATTCTTGGCGACTTTCTCGGCCAGCTCAACAACTTCGCCAAGTCGTTTGCATTTGAGTTCAATAAGGTCTTCAGCAGCGGCCAAGGACTCACTGGCTACGAATCGATCGAAGCGGAACACTTTGTCAGTGCCGACCAATGGAATGATGCCCTCGACCAGGTGGGACTTCCGTTTACGCCAGAGAATGGCTCGTTCCAAGTCAAACTGCTCAATCGCCAAACTGGCGTTACGGAAACACACGACATCTTCGTGCAGCTCAACGGCACCAACGACGACACCTCGCTCGAAGACCTGCGGGCGGCACTGGACGATATCGATGGACTCTCGGCATCGATCAGCCTGGAAGGGCAGCTTCAGATCAGTGCTGATCAGCCCAACATCGAGTTTGCTTTCGCCGACGATACGAGCGGCGTGCTGGCATCCCTGGGAGTTGGCACGTTCTTTACCGGTTCGTCTGCCACGGATCTTGGCGTAAACGAATTGGTAAGCGGTGACCCCTCTAAGTTTGCGGCCAGTCGATCGGGCATCGGTAAAGATACGGATAACGCGTTGGATCTCGCATCGTTCTCCGATCGAGCGTTGGACTCGTTCAGCGGGACAACCGTTTCCGCATTTTATAAAGACCTGGTTGGGGGAGTTGCTCAAACGGCTGCGGTCACGAAGGGAATAACTGAAGGCTTTCGCGTATTCAAAGATACGCTCGAAGGACAAAAGCTCGGCGTCAGCGGCGTCAACTTAGACGAAGAAGCGGTGCGTATGATCACCTTTCAACGTCAGTTCCAAGCATCATCTCGAATGATCGCGACGCTCGACGAACTATTAGAGATTATGGTCAACCTGTAAGGAGGGGCCCAGCCTGAGAGTCCTTACAAATGAGCAACGGCTCAGCCTCACGGCGACGGAAACATATTCATGACACGTATTATCCCGGTTCCCACAGGTCGAACGAGCGACTACCTACTGTCGCAGCGTCTCACCAATCAAATGTCAGCGGACCAGCTTGACTTGCTGCGATTGCAAACGCAGCTAAGTACCGGACGTCGCGTGCTTTCTCTGAGTGATGACGCGCCAGCCGCTATCCGTGGCGTGACGCTGCAGTCGCTGTTGGAACAAAAAACGCAGATCCAAACGAACCTGATTACCAGTCAGTCCTACCTCTCAGCCACCGACGTAGCACTGGCCAACGTCCAAACGACACTGAACGATGTAAAAGGGCTGGCCGTTCGGCTTGCGGATACAACCTTCTCCGATACCGAACTCGCCGCTGCAGGAGAGCAAGTTGAGCGAGCCATTCAACAGATGATGGACCTGGCCAATCAGCAGTTTCGTGGACGCTATCTGTTCGCAGGCTCGAATACGACGACCAAGCCGTTTCAGACGCTTGATAACGGTCTGATTCAGTACCTGGGCAATACGACCGGCCTGCAAAGCTTTGCTGATATCGATTTGCTTTTCGATACAACCGTCAATGGACACGATGCATTTGGTGCGATCAGCGAGCAGGTCAAAGGGATTGGGGATCTGAATCCCATCGTGAGTGGTTCAACAAAGCTTGCTGATCTGCGGGGAGGGAAGGGGATCCAAAAGGGGAGTTTCCAGATTTCCGATGGTATCTCTCCGCCTGTCACCATCGATATTAGCCGAGCCAATACGCTCAATGACGTCGTTCGCCTGATCGAGGCGAACCCACCAGCCGGCCGCAAGGTAACGGCACGCATCAGCGACACCGGTCTGATCGTCGACATCGACGATGCAGGTGGCGGCAACCTCACCATCCGCGAACTAGGTGGCAGCCGTGTCGCAGCTCAACTGGGGATTCTCAAGACCGATGGCAATCTTACCAACCCAATCGTTGGGGCCGACTTGAACCCGCGGGTTACCTTGACCACGAAGGTCGCAAATCTGCTGGGAACCAAGTCGAATGCAATCATCGAATACCCAGGAGCGAACAACGACATCCTCATTAAGGCCAACTCCAACGGCGAATCGCTCAATGGCACGAAAATTCAGCTAGTCGACGATAACCTACTGAAAGCAGGTACCGGTATCACCCGGGGTAATGAAATCGTTACTAAGGGTTCCGACCTACTGCGTCCCCAGGCGACGTTGAACCTCGACGGAGCTGACAACGACTTACTGCTCACCGCGAATTCTACCGATGGAAGTCTAGATGGTGTGCAGATCATCATAGATGCCTCCAGCGACATCGGCGACACGGCCGTCATTGGGCCGACAACGCTGGTTGATGGTGTCCCGACCATTACGGTCCAGGTCGACGACAGCGACGAGACAAGTCTCCAGACATTAATAAACGCATTTGCCGTTGACGGACGGTTCGCCGTCGGCAAAGCGAATACTGGTGAAGGGTTCAACCCGGCCGGTGCCGTAGCCGCGACGAACGATGGGCACACGTCCACCGCTCTGGTCACCAGCCAAGCGGTGAAAGCCAGAGCCTCGCTACCGTTGGTGGGTGGCAGCAACGACCTGACCCTGATCGCCAACCAAGCAGGTGACCTATTCAATAATGTCGAAATCGTGATCGACGCGTCCAGTAACCTGGGAGACGCCGCCATCGCGAGCTATTCGGACGATGGCACCACCCGCCGTTTGACCATTCAGATTGATGACGATAACGAAACAACCGTTCAATCGATCATCAATGCAATTGCCGCCGAAGGTACGTTCTCGGTCACCAGCGATAATGGAAACGGCGAATCGTTCAATCTGGCTGCTTCAGTCAATGTGGCCAGTGCCGGCACGATCGGCAACACTGGCAATACCGGGGGTGACATCGATACCTATTTCGTCCAGGTTGCCTCGGGAACGACGACCGCAGACGATCTCATCCGAGCACTGAACAACAGCGTCACGTTCTCCGCGGACTTCACTGCCAGCATCGATCCCAAAGATACCACGGCCGAGTTTTTAACAGCGAGCGGTACGGTTAGCACATCCGTCATTGGCGAAACGTCCGGCGGATCGGGCACAACATTCGACCGCGATTCTGGCATCCAGATCCAGAATGGCTCTGTTATCACGACGCTCGACTTTAGTGAAGTGGAAACGGTTGAAGATCTACTTAACGTCTTCAATAGAAGTGACGCTGGACTTGTTGCTGAGATCAATTCAAACGGCAACGGCATCAACGTTCGCTCAACCGTCAGCGGCGGAGACTTTTCCATCGGGGAAAATGGGGGCCAAACGGCTACCCAGTTAGGCCTGCGAAGCTTCACCACGGAAACACGACTCTCGGAACTGAACTTCGGTCGCGGTGTCGCCGGCACCGATGGAACGGATTTGACGATTACTCGTAACGACGGTGTCGAACTCAATATCGAGCTTTCAACGGCCAAGACCATCGGGGATGTGCTAAACCTGATCAACAACCATCCCAATAACTTGGATGGTCCCAATGCAGTCGTGGCGCGATTGTCGGAATTCGGTAATGGCATCGAATTGATCGACGATAACCCGCCTGGCTTTGGTCGCCTCACCGTATCCCAAGGGGTGCTTAGTCACGCAGGCGTCGACCTTGGCCTGATTCCCCCCGGTCAAACGGAAGCAACCGTTTCGGATTCGCCCGATGCTTCGCCGGCCACGGCGATTGTCAAATTCGCCGAACCAGATAACGTCAACAACGCATTTAAGCTGACGGCTCAAAATCCCGGCACCAGCTACAACAACATTCAAATCGAGATCGTCAACAGTGCCGCCAGTGGTAACGAGGCCCTTGTCTCATTCGATCCCGCTACGCAGAAACTAACGATCGATGTCGACCCGACATTGACCTCGGCAAATACCGTTATTGCCGCAATTCAAGCGGAAGGTACATTTGCAGCGGAGCTTTACGCAACCGAAGACGCCACCAACGCAGGAACCGGCCTGGTTTCGCAAACTGGTGTCCTCGCGACGACTAACGGTGGAACACCGGTTGCGGATTCAGCGGCAGCGACGGCCGAGATCTCCTTTTCTTCACCAAATAACCTGAACACCGCGTTCTCCCTGGTTGCGAAATACCCGGGCACGCGGATGAACGACGTGCGAATTGTCTTTGAAGACTCTTTATCAGGTGGAGTCCCCAGCGCCGTCTTTAATTCGGCAACCAAAACGCTCACCGTTCAAATCGAAGCAGGCGTGACGACGGCCAACCAAGTAATTGCCGCGATTGACCAGCAAGGGGATTTCGATGCGAAGTTGAACTTCGCCAGTGACCTGACTAACTCTGGCAATGGAATTATCAACGCGACAGGAACCGTCGGAACGACGGCAGGCGGTAGTCCGGAGGTGCTTCAAGGTCGCAACGTCAATCCACAGGAAACCAAGGGGATCTTCAACTCGCTATTGCGACTCAAGGATGCCATCGCTTCCAAAAACGTTCAGGAGGTCTCGCGCATTGCCGGCCTGCTGGCAGAAGATATTGACCGGCTCAGCTTCACCCGTGGTGAGCTCGGAGCACGAGATCAGCACGTCGACGTGCTCAAAGCTCGTGGTGAAGATGAGATCCTCGAACTAAAAACGAACCTATCGTTGGAAATTGACGTCGATATCGTCCAGGCCATTTCGGAAATGACAGCCAAACAGGCCTCATTCCAGGCCTCGCTGCAAATGACGGGGCAGCTATTCCAATTAACCTTATTGGATTTTATCTAGTCCGACTTTGACGATTCTATGGATTCCTCCGGCCATTCGGTCGATAGAGAGAATAGGGCGTTATCTTCGCGTCCACAACTAATTTGCCGACATGATTGCGTAAGGACGCCAGGGGCTATGGAATTTAAAACCACTCGCTTCGGCCAGCTCGATATTCGCCAAGATGAAATCATCACCTTCCCAAACGGCATGATCGGTTTCGACGGTCATACGAAATGGGCCATTCTGGCGGATGATTCCAACGATTCGGTCGGCTGGCTGCAGTCTTTGGAAGATCCAGGACTCGCGTTCGCAGTCGTTAGCCCTCGGCGATACATTCCTTCCTACAAGGTGCGAATCAGCCCGGAACAAGCCAGTTCGCTGCAAATCGACGCCGGCATGGAGACCTTTGTGCTGGTCGTCGTAAGTCGCGAAGACGGACTAGTTACCGTCAATCTCCGGGCTCCTCTGCTGGTAAATCTCTCGCTCCAGGTAGGCCGTCAGGTGATCACCACCGATGAACAACCACTGCGGCACGTCATTGCGACTGAAACAATCCCTTTGCGTCGCAGCGCTTGAACATCCGGACTTGCCGTCAGAATAGTATCCACGGATTGAAAAGTGAATCCGTCTCTCTAGGTGTCCGATACTCAACACGTCGAGTCATAGCAATGCACTGCTATCATTGCTGGCGAGCGACTGCAAGCACGCAGTCATTCGGGGCTGGACGGAATCTTACAAGCACCAAATGCCCAATACCCTGATTGAAATAAAAGTAGGAAGGAGCCAGAGATGCTGGTACTCTCGAGGCACCGTGACGAAAGCATCATGATCGGCGACAATATTGTCATCACGATTGTGGATATTCGTGGGGATAAAGTTCGCCTGGGCATCGCTGCCCCGCAAGACATTCCTGTGCATCGCCAGGAGGTCTACGAGGCAATCAAGCGAGAAAACATGCAGGCCTCCGGCATGCAGCCTGAAGACACCGCTATGATGAAGAAGGGCCGCAAATAATTGCGGTCTTGAGACGGAGGTCGTCTATCCATCAGCCAGACGACCTCCAAGTCTTTCTCCCTTTGCGCAACTCCGCACAGCGAAACCCTCGTTGCGCTGTATGAATCTTCGGCAAGCCGCAGACAGGCACCGATCTAGATTCCTCTCCCAGCGGATTTCCAGGGAAAAAATTCCCTGCATAGGGCGTTGCCGTTCCATAGGTATTCCTATCGATCGGTCACCCCTCTGGTCTCTGCTAATGATTCGCAAAACAGGGCACTTTCGTACCGGTGATTGGCTAAATGCCAATCGTTTCCCTTACGCAATTCAACCATTGGGTGGTGCGGTCGTAACGCCTGGTCTAACGATGCGGAATGAAGCAGGGAAACAACTTCGGTCGAGTCAGACGTCAACGAAAAAGAATGTCTTTATCTCAAGCTAGTGTCAAAGTGTGACGATCTTCCCATTTAGACGTTTCAGAATCCTCGCGGAAGCTGCGCCGACCACGTAGCTAGCTCGGATAAGGGGCGTTAAACGGGGGCAGGCCCAAACTGGCTACGACGTTCGTAGAAAGAAACCGTGGCCAAAACTCGAGATTGACAATCGTTCGTTCCCAATATTTCGGGGCTGCGTTTTGCAGCTTCACCAGCTGAGTCACGACTCCCCGTCTCGGTTGGAACCAAACGTAGTCCTCAACTAGGAGGGGTGTCTCACAATGACCCGAATCAATACTAACGTCAGCTCACTCATCGCTCAGAACACGTTATCGCGTTCTAACAACGACTTGCAAACCGCACTGGGTCGTTTGAGTACCGGTCTCCGGATCAACCGTGGTAAAGACGATCCGGCTGGTTTGATCGCCAGCGAAGGTCTCCGCAGCGATATCATCAGCGTCGAAAAGGCCATCACGAACAGTGAACGTGCCAATCAGCTGATCGCTACGGCCGACAGCGCACTTGGTCAGGTTAGCCAGCTTCTCAATGACATCCGTGGCTTGACTTCGGAAGCCGCTAATACGGGTGCATTGAGCGAAGAGCAGATCGCTGCGAATCAGCTGCAGATCGACTCGTCGCTGGAAGCCATCGACCGTATCGCACAAATCACTTCGTTCCAAGGCAAGCGACTGCTGGACGGCAACCTCGACTTCATCACCAACGGTGTGGATACGAAGTCGATCGAAGGCCTCCGCGTCGACCAGGCCAACTTCGGCTCGTTCAGCGAAATCGGCGTCTCGGTCAACGTCGTCAAGCAAGCGACCCGCGGTCAATTGAACTACAACTTCGGTGCCATCGCTGAAGATCTCGTGCTGCAAATCGGCGGCGGCAACGGTACTGAAGCATTCAACTTCGCCAAGGGTTCGACCATCGAAGAGGTCGCTTCGGCCGTCAACCTGGTTTCGGACGCCACCGGCGTGGAAGCCATCGTCGAAACGGCTGCCACCAAGGGCACGCTGGTCGCTTCGAGCTACGGCGAGAACAACGACGTCCTGATCACCGCTAACGAAGCCGGTTTCGATCCTGGTGACGTTCGCATTAAGTACACAAAGGGCACCACAAGCACGACCAGCGCAACCTACACCGCTCCAGTTGGTGAAGATCCTGCACAGATCGAAGTTTCGCTCGGTGTTCGTGATTACGAAGCTGCGACCGTTACCGTCGACGATGCTGGTACAGACAACGACTTCACCATCACAGCCAATATCAAGGGTGCTGACTTCAATGGTGTTTCCGTCGTCTTCGCCAATGACGGTGCCGCTGGTGCTGAAACGGTCGACTTTGACGCCGACGCCGGTACGCTGACCATCCACAAGGCAGCTACCTCGACCGCCGCTCAGTTGGTTACCGCTATCAACAACACTGCCGTCAATGATCAAGTTGCTGAGTTGTTCACGGCCGCTCTGGTCGAAACAACCGGTGGTACGGGTGCTGGTGCTGTTGCTTCGGCCGGTGCTGCTGGTACGTTCGCCGGTGGTGTTGACGGTGGCGACGTCATTGCCACAGCCAACGACGTTGTTGCAGCGATCAACGCTGCTGCCGGCAACGACAAGGTCACCGCTTCTCTGGAAGCTGGCAACAACGGCTACGGTATCGTCTCTGAATTCACGGACGTCGCTTACCACGGTGTTGCTGAACAGAACAATGCGTTACAGTTCCTGGCTCCGCAATCGAATCCGAACATTCGGTTCGTCTCGAATCCAGGCACGGAACTCAGCATCGATACGACGACCGATCCTCGTGTTGAAGGACTTTCGTCAGCCACGCTGCAGAGTGACGATGCAAATGCAACGTTTACTGTCTCGGCCAAGCTTAAAGGCAGTGATTACGACGACTACACGATTTCGTTTGTCGACGACACCGACCTAGCCGGTAATGGCGATGAATACGTCATTCTCGACAAAGAAAACAAGACCCTGAAGATCTATATCAACGATGCTACCTCGACTGCCCAGGACGCTGTTGACGCGATCAACAACGACACCTACGTCAGCGACTACTTCGGTGCCGATAACTTTGGTTCCAGCGATGGTTCTGGCGTTATCACAATCGCCAACTATCCAGCTTCAGTTGATACGGCAGGTGGCGTTGAATCGGAAGGCACACTGATCATCAATCTGGCCACCGATGAAAACGGTATCATCACGACGACCGCGGACGACCTGATCGCGTTCTTCGATGACCCTAGCCAATTCATCAGTGACTCGACCGAAGCCGCCGATGCTGCTGCCTACCTGTCCGCTCGCGGAATCAGCGTCACCAACGCTGGTGGCAGCGATGGCTCGGGTGTGTTGGCCGTCACGTCGGAAGACATCTCCTTCTCAACGAGCGGCACCGATCTGGAAGATGCTCAGGCAACGGGCACTACTTTCGCTGTTAACGGTGAAAATGCTCAGCTGACGTTCACCGCTATCAACAGCGGCGCAGATTACGACGACGTCACGATTCAGTTCGTTGCAGACGGTTCGGTGACTGCCGGTACCGATGAGCGTGCTGAATACGACGCAGCCTCGAAGACGCTGACCTTCTACATCGAAGAAGGCGTTACGACCGCCGCCGACATCGAAGACATCTTCGACTCGGCCGACGGCAACTACGATGCTGACATCGCAGCCTTGTTCTCGGCATCTGCCGGTGGTACTGGTGCCGGTGTTGTCACGACCGACGACACGGGTAAGCTCGAAGGTGGTGTTGTTGACGGTGGAAGCGTCCAAGGTGCTGCCCTGCAAGGCAACTCGGACCTGGAAAACACCGGTCTGACGTTCCAGGCAACTCGTTATGGTTCGGACAGCTTCGTGAGCGTGAAAGCTCTAAGCGGAACGTTCCACCTGACCAACGGGACCGGTGCTGCTGCCGACCGTTCGGAAGGTACCGACGTCGACGTCCGCATCAACGGTATCCAAGCCGTGGGTGACGGTCTGAAGGCCTCGATCAACACCTCGTCGCTCGACCTGAGCTTCTCGTTGAGTGCTTCGGTTGGTGACAGCTCGAAGTTGAGCTTCAAGATCTCGGGTGGTGGTGCCTTGTTCCAACTGGGTCCAGACGTGGTCAGCAACCAGCAGGCTCGCCTTGGTATCCAGAGCGTCAGCACGGCAACCCTGGGTGGTGTCAGCGGCCGTCTGTTCGAGTTGCGTTCCGGTGGCTCAAAGAGCCTGACCTCCGACGTCGGTGGTGCTGCCAAGATCGTTGACGAAACGATTACGGTTGTTACCCAGCTTCGCGGTCGCTTGGGTGCATTCCAGAAAACGACTCTGGAATCGAACATCTACACCTTGAACGACACGCTGGCCAACCTGACCGAAGCTGAAAGCTCGATCCGTGATGCAGACTTCGCTGCTGAATCGGCTAAGCTGACCCGGTCGCAGATTCTGGTCCAGTCGGGTACCTCGGTGTTGGGTATCGCCAACCAGAACCCACAAAACGTTCTGAGTCTGCTCCGTTAAGAAGCAACTTAGTTCTCATATCAGGAAAACGCCCGGCCATTTGGTCGGGCGTTTTTCGTTGAAAGCCCTATCGATCAAAATTACCTAATCGGAAAATTCCTCCAGCATGTGGTCGCATATAGTCGATAAAGAAGAATAGCGCGAGCTAGATTTCTGCGGAACTATTGCGTGAGCGACGGCTCACCCACGCGACACGAAGCTAATGGCAGGCATTCAAGCCAATACTGGTCTCATCACCGGCATTCCGATTACGGAAACGGTCAAGCAGCTGATTGCGCTCGAAGCCCAGCCTCGAGATTTGCTGGTCACCCGCACCGAGGCCATCAACAGCGAAGCAAAAGCAATTGCGGAGCTTACAGCCAGTGTTCTGAGCTTTCAGTTCACCGCCAAGAAGTTCGAGAAGGCCTCCCTTTTCAATACTTCCAAGGCTACCAGTAGCAACACGACATTTCTCTCGGCCACCGTAACCGGATCGCCCAAAGCGGGTAACTATCAGTTTACTCCCATTCGCACGGCGCAATCACAGCAACTGCTCAGCTCGGGCGTATCTTCCCTCACTCAGCCGTTAACGGCCGGAAAGATCCAGATCAGTCACGGTCCGAAGCTCGATGACGGAATCTCTCTCGATCAACTCAATGGCGGCCAAGGGGTACAGCGTGGGAAGATTCGCATCACAGACCGCAGCGGAAGTAGTGCCGCCGTCGACTTGAGTTACGCTCAGACGATCGACGACGTCCTGGATGCGATCAATAACAATGACGACATTCAGGTTACCGCGACGGTTGATGGCGATCGAATCAAGCTGACGGACAACTCTGGTTCGATAGCCTCGAATCTCATTGTTCAGTCCGTTGGAAGTAGCAGTACCGCTGCCGACCTGGGTCTGGATGGAATCAACACGGCATCGAATTCCGCAACTGGTGCCGATCTACTGAGCTTGCATGCCAATACGCTGTTATCGTCACTCAATGATGGCAATGGAATCAGTGTTAACCGCGGCGCAGCAGATCTTGCCGTGTCATTACGTGACGGCTCCTCACTGGAAATTGATCTCGGCAATTCAGCCGCTCCTGAGGATTTCGCCACAGCCACGACCAAATCTGGGGATGCCCGGCTTAGCTTTGCATCCGTCCAGAACGGCAGTGCATACGACGGCGTTCAAATTATTTTCCAAGACAATGGCTCGGTCACTCGAGGGAACGAAACGGTTGTCTTCGACGGCAACGCGAAGACTCTGACGTTTCAGATCGACGCCGGCAAAACAACGGCCGCCGATATCATTTTGGCGCTCGAGAACGACCCAACGGCCAGCCAGTACTTTACCGCTGAAACCGTCAACAACGGACTTGGCAACGGGATTATCGATCCCAACAAAGATTCAGTCACCACTGCGGCCACCACTGGCACCGCCGCCGCGACAACCACATCGGTCGATCCGAATGCGGCGATAGCCTTGACGGCTACCGGAACTGGCGGAGCATTCGATGACGTAACGATCATCTTCGTCGATGACGCTGGCGTTACTGCCGGGGCTGAAACGGTTACCTACGACGACTCTGACCCGAACAACAAGACACTCACAATTCGGATCGATGCCGGCAATTCCACAGGGACGAATGTCATCGATGCCATCAACAACGATCCAACCGCGAGTGCCCTGTTCACCGCTTCAGACGGGTCTGGCAGTGACGGGAGCGGCCTGGTCGATGTTACGGATACCGCAGTCACCTCTGGGGGCGCTTTGCAATCTTCGGCAACCACGCCGGATGATGCCTCCAACGGCCAAGTCAACTTCAAGGCCAAGGTGAAAGGAGCCAACTCCGATGGCTACCAAATCTCGTACGTAGCCGATGGTTCGGTCACGAAGGGAAATGAAGTCGTCGAGCTTGATGCCGAAGCAAAGACAATCACCGTACGTATCGCAGAAGGCGAGACGACCGCCAACGATGTCATAAATGCACTCAATGGCAATACGTCTTTTAAAGCGGTTTTCACCGCCTCCAAGCCAACCAGTGCGACAGGCGACCGAATCATTGATGCTTCCATTGAAGCGACCACGGACAAAGGGGAAGCCAGCGAAGCATCGGAGCCCCAAACCCTCGGCGAATTGATCGACACCATCAATAAAATCGATCCGACCAAGCTACGCGCCCAAATCAGTGACGACGGCGACAGCATCGAGTTTATCGACCTAACGGCCTACAATGGTGGGACTTTTACGGTCAGCAGTATCAACAACAGTTCCGCCGCCGAGGATCTGGGGCTAACCGGCACAGCGTCCGGTGGCACGCTTACCAGTCGCAGGCTTCAAGCAGGACTGAAAACAACACTGCTAACGTCGCTCAATGGTGGGCAAGGCCTGGGCACGCTAGGTACCATTTCGCTCACAGATCGCAGTGGCAGTTCGGCAGATGTGGACTTGTCGTCGGCTGAAACCGTCGAAGATGTTATCGAACTGATCAATGCTTCTGGCTTGGCCATTAGCGCCAAGGTAAACGCATCTGGCACAGGCATCTCGCTCATTGATGCCAGTGGTTCCTTCAGCAGCAACTTCATCATCGCTAATGCCGATGGAACCAACAGTGCGGATCTGCTCAATATCACGCACGACTCGACGAGCCTGACCGTAAACTCTGGTAACCTTGGGCGTCAATTTGTCAATGAGAATACTAAGCTCGATGATCTCAAGGGTGGTCAAGGTATCGAGCGTGGCAAGTTTCTTATCAAGAACAGTGCCGGCAACACTCGGCTATTCGATCTAACCGACGAATCGTTCGAGACAGTCGGTGACTTGATCGACACGATCAACTCGCAACTCGAACTGGATGTCGAAGCTCGGATTAACGACCGCGGTGACGGAATCGTCCTGATCGATAAGAGCTCGGGATCGGGCAAGTTAACTGTCACCGAAGGCAGCTCTATTAATACCGCGGCAAGTCTCGGCCTGCTTGGCACCGGCGTCGAGAAAGAAGTCGACGGTATTACCCGTACTGTCATTGAAGGCTCTGAAGTCACGACCATCGACATCGAAGCCGGGGAAACGTTGCAGGATCTTATCGATAAGATCAATGATGCCAACATCGGGCTGTCGGCCAGTTCGCTCAACACAGGCTCAGGCACAAACCCGGTACGCTTGTCGCTGACGAGCACGATTTCCGGCAGTAAAGGGCGAGTCGTGATCGACTCGAGCCAGTCGCAATTCCGATTTGATGAGATTGTCGAAGCCCAGGACGCTTTACTACTGTTCGGATCCACCAGCAATGCTGCCGCAGGCATCCTGACTTCGTCCAGCACAAACAAGTTTAGCGAAGTGCTAGAGGGAGTCTCACTAACGGTCAACGGAGCCTCCGATTCGGCCATCAATGTGAACATCCAGGTTTCGGATGAACCGCTTGTAAAGGCCGCCCAGGAGTTTGTCGATCAGTACAACGCCTTGCGAGATAAGCTCGACGCGAATACGTTCTTCAACGAATCAGATAACTCGACCGGCGTGCTCTTTGGATCGAATGAAGCTCTGCGAATCGATACCGAACTCGGCAGCCTGATCACATCACGTCTGGCTGGCAACGGCAAGTTTCAATCGCTCGAACAGCTTGGCTTCGAGTTCAATGATACCGGCAAACTAAGCTTTAACTCGACGAAGCTGAAAGCGGCATTTGAAGAAGATCCTAAAGCGGTAGAAACCTTCTTTACCCGAGAAACAACTGGCTTCGCCCATAAAGTATTTAACCTCACAGAACAGTTCGCCGGCAGAAACAACTCGCTGCTGGTCAGTAGAGCCCAAACACTTCAAGCTCGTGCCGATCTCAATACGGATCGTATCAAAGCAATGACTGAGCGACTGGAACGCAAGACAGAAAGCCTACTCAAAGAGTTCTACAATCTCGAACTGACCATCGGCAAATTACAGAACAATCAGACCGCACTAAGTCAGATTCAGTACATTAATCCGGACGGTTCAACTGGGTAATTACCGTATTGGGAAATGTTTCTCCGCAAGACAGCGGGCATGCTGGTCGATATTACCGATAGACCCGACTCTTCGATCCTCGACTGACCCAAGTTGGTATCCATGAGCTTTGCTAGCGACTCGACGGAAAATTACCTGGAGACCGAAGTTCTTACGGCGACTCCACAAAAGCTGCAGTTGATGATGATCAACGGAGCAATCCGCTTTGCATACCAGGCTCAGCAACTGAGCGAGCAGCAAGAGAAGGAAGAAGCCTGGGAACGCCTGATGCGTTGCCGGGAAATCGTCGCTCAGATCCTTTGTAGCATCAAGAACGACGGCAGCGAATTGATGCAGAATGTGGCAGGGATCTACTTTTTTCTGTTTCAGGAACTGACCGACCTGCACGCCAAAGACGAATACAACCGTCTTGATGGTGTTCTGAATGTACTGAACGAAGAGCGCGAAACCTGGGAAGAACTCTGTCGACAGATGCCAGAGGCCCCCGAACGCCCAAGTGACAGCCAGCGGGAGATCACCTCCTCAGACGCAGAAGAAATGATGGGAACCGCAGGCGAAAGCGTGAATTCCCAGGACTTCCAGCAGCGTCCACCTAGCTCGTATGGGTATGAAGGACATTTGGACTATTACCCCAACTCCGGTGGTGGCATATCATTTGATGCCTAATCGCGTCGGTAAGCTCAACTTACGCCCAAAAAGGCGTGTTATCCCGCCAGAATCGCACCGGTTCCCTGGTTGATGGAAAACACCAATCCACGCAACAATGGATGGTTTGATTTTCACTGCTTCACCCCAACCAGGGACCTAGTATCTTGGCTGAGAAAAAACTGATCCGAGTAGGACACAGTCCTGACCCGGACGATGCCTTCATGTTCTACGCTTTGGCCTGCGACAAGATCGATACCGGCAACTATCGGTTTGAGCACGAGTTGGTCGACATCGAAACGCTCAATCGCCGTGCCTTCTCGGGCGAGTTGGAGCTTACTGCGATCAGCATTCATGCCTACGCTCACTTGCATGACAAATACGCCATTTGTTCGTGCGGTGCCAGCATGGGGGACAACTACGGTCCCATGGTCATCGCCAAGCAGAAATACACGCAAGATGAACTGAAGACCAAGACGATCGCCGTCCCCGGCACGCTTACGTCGGCCTTCCTTGCATTGCGGATGTACCTCGGCCAGGAATTCGAACACGTCGTCGTTCCTTTCGACGAAATCATCGAAGTCACCGCGTCTGGTGAGTACCAAGGCAAGCAGGTTGATGCGGGTCTGATCATTCACGAAGGGCAGCTCACCTACCAGCGTCAAGACTTGCAGTTGATCGTCGATCTGGGTGTCTGGTGGCACGATCGCACCGACGGACTTCCACTTCCTTTAGGTGCCAACGGCATACGCAAGGACCTGGGGGACGAAACGATCCGCGAAGTTACCCGCCTGCTGAAAGAGAGCATTGTCTACGGCCTGGAGAATCGCCAGCCGGCACTCGACTACGCTTTGCAGTTCGGTCGTGGACTCGACAATCAACTCGCCGACAAATTCGTCGGGATGTACGTCAACGACTGGACGATCGACTTCGGTGATCGCGGTCGTGAATCGGTCACTCGATTCTTGAAGGAAGGCTACGAACTCGGTGCTATTCCTGAGTTGATCACGCCGGAATTCGTAGACGGCTAATCGAGCAAGGTCAGCGCGGAAATCCTTTCCAAATTGATGGTGATCGGTACTCCAATTGCATGGTATTATTGGAGTACCGAGATTCACTGACTTGTTAGGAAAGCCCCGCAGCATGACAGCCTGGCAATCGCGACTGAGTGCGGAGATCGACCAGAACACCGATCACCTCGTTCAATTCCGCCGCAACCTGCATCGCTTTCCAGAAGTGTCTGGTGAAGAATTTCAGACCAGCCTTTCTCTCTACCAAATTCTAGGTGATTTGGGCCTATCAGTACGCATGGGACCAGACGGTCGCGGCGTGATCGCGGACCTCGACACCTTTGAAAACGAAGAGTCGACCGTGATTGCCTTGCGCGGCGATATCGATGCCCTTCGGATCCATGACTGCAAAAAGGTTGATTACTGCAGCCAGGTCGACGGCGTGATGCATGCCTGTGGTCACGATGCTCACACCACGCTCGTGTTGGGTGCGGCTCAAGCGATTCAAGCATTGGCCAAAAAGGATGAACTGCCTTGGCCGATCCGTGCTCGTTTCATCTTTCAGCCTGCCGAGGAAACTTGTGTAGGTGCCAAGGCGATGATTAAGGCTGGAGCCCTGGAAGATGTCTCCGCCATTTTGGCCACGCACATGGAGCCAAGCCTTCCCTTTGGTAAAGTCGGGTTTCGCAAGGGAGAGTTGACGGCGAATTGTGAAGAGATCCGCATCACAATCCATGGTTCAAGCGGCCATGGAGCACGTCCCTACGAAGCGAACGATCCCATTGCCGCCGCCGCACAGCTTATCAATACGCTTTACCTGGCTCTCCCCCGCGTTACGCAGACACATGAAGCGGTGGTGGTCAGTTTTGGACAGATCCATGGCGGAACCAGCGCCAACGTGATTCCGGAAACGGTCGAACTGCAAGGTACCATGCGGACACTGCAAGCTCAGACACGCTCCGAGACGATTCGCCACATCCATCGCATCGCTGAAGGTATCGCGATGGCCACTCGAACGGAAATCTCGGTCAGCTTCGACCTGGGTACTCCCGCAGTCCGAAACGATGGCAATGTGATCGACTTGCTTAAAGAAAACTGCGCCGAGCTATTGGGCATGCCGGCGATTTACGAAGTTCCGCGAGCCAGCATGGGAGGTGAGGACTTCGCGTTCTATCTGGACCATGTACCGGGGGCTATGATTCGACTCGGTTGTGCCGCACCTGGGGCGAGCAATTGGCCACTGCTGCATAGCACGTGTTTCGATATCGACGAACGTGTTTTGCCCCTAGGAGCCAACCTGCTGGCTCGTAGCCTGATTGCCTGCTTCGAGCCTGGCTCACGCTTCAATACTCAACTATTGCAGTCTCGGACGACGCCTCACCCCGATTCGACTTCAGACTAGGACGCCCCATATGTCGAAAATCGAGTTTCGCGCCAATAATTACCCAACCCTCGGTGTTGAGTTGGAATTAGGTCTGGTCGACAACCAAACGATGCAGTTGTCGTCTGCGGTTCAGACCATCCTCGATCAGCTACCCGACGAGGAAAAAGGGCAATACAAGCCCGAACTGATGCAGTGCTGCCTGGAGATCAATACAGGGATTTGCCACACCGTCGGCGAAGCAGAGCAGGACCTAACTGACAAGATAAAACGCATCGAGACGGTCTTGGACAAACTCGGCCTAAAGCTTTGGTGGGCGGCCACCCATCCCTTTTCGCTCTGGAAAGATCAGGTCGTCACGCCCAATCAGCGCTACCTAGACCTTCTGGAGCTTCTGCAGGAGATGGCCCGCCGTTTGGTCACCCAAGGTTTGCACGTGCATGTGGGGGTTGAGTCAGGAGACAAAGCAGTCATGCTGTGCGATCGCATCATGCAGTATCTGCCACTGCTGTTGTCCCTCTCCAGCTCAAGCCCATACTGGGAAGGACGCGATACCGGCCTCTCGTCTCATCGCAGCAAGATTATGGAAGGGCTGCCGACCGCTGGAATTCCGACGCTTATGCGGAACTGGAGCGAGTACGTCTGGATCGTCAATCACATGGTCGACACTGGCTTCATTAATACGATTCGCGAAATCTGGTGGGACGTTCGCCCTCACCATAATTTCGGAACAGTCGAAGTTCGTATCTGCGACATGCCTGGCAGCCTGGACGACGTTCTCGCCTTGACGGCGATGACACAGTGCCTGATCGTCTATCTTTCGCGCGAGATCGACGAAGGTGCCTATCAGCACGATTGCCACCCGATGATGGTCCGTCAAAACAAATGGCGTGCGGCTCGCTTCGGTACTTCGGCTCGACTGGTCAATTCGTTCACATTCGATGTCGAAACGGTGCCAGAGATGACCAAACGCCTGGTGACCAACCTCACTCCGCTGGCCAAACGACTTCAATGTGCCGAGCAGCTTGAATACTGTAACGCTATTGCCAATCGCCCAAGCTGGGCATCCCAGCAGCGAAAGCTGTTACAAGAAACAGGATCAGCGGCCGAGATGGTCCGCATCCTGACGGATGGTTCAAGACTATCCAAGGCCGCTGGCTCCGAGGAATCAACCGTTTGACCCGTTCGCCAATTAGGCGGTACCGGCAGGGTTAAAGTATTCTGGTTCCTTGC
Source organism: Blastopirellula marina (assembly GCF_002967715.1). NCBI lineage: Bacteria > Pseudomonadati > Planctomycetota > Planctomycetia > Pirellulales > Pirellulaceae > Blastopirellula > Blastopirellula marina. Next base: position 196,746 of record NZ_PUIA01000038.1, on the reverse strand, counting down.
CGGAAATCCACTTGATGTTGCAACCAATGCTGGGCATCTGCGGCTCAGGCACAGCATTTCCAGCGACGATCGCATCGACCGCCTTGCGAAGGTCATCGCCGGTCACAGCGATGTCGTTACCCGGACGGCTGGCATCGAACTGACCACGATAAGCAAGCTTCTTGTCGCCATCGAAGACATAAAAATCGGGCGTGCAAGCAGCTTTGTACGCCCTGGCTACGCTCTGATCTTCGTCGTACAGGTAGGGAAACGTGTAACCACGATTCTCGGCCTCGTGGACCATCTGTTCGGGGGAATCGTCCGGATAGTTGGCAACGTCGTTGGAACTGATCCCCACGACCGCCACTCCCTTGGCCTGGCACTCGCGACCGAAATCGGCCAAGGCATCTGCCAGATGCTTCACAAAAGGACAGTGGTTACACATGAAGATAACGACCAACGCCTTGGCATCGGCAAAGTCAGCCAGCGAGACCGTCTTCGAATCGACGTTCAACAAAGAAAAATCAGGAGCTGGCGTTCCCAGCGGAAGCATTGTACTGGCGGTCTTAACCATCGGATGATTGTCCTAGGGTAATGGATGCGGAAAGTCTTGAGTCGTTCTCGTATTCTAACGCAGCGGCAGACACTCTCAACTGCGGGACACGGCAACCGTGGCATTAAGATTCCGCTATGCCAAACAGTTTCCGTGCATTGGCCGTTGTGATGCGTGCCAACTCTGACGGATCAACACCAAGCTCGTTAGCCAGGCATCTTCCCGTGTGAACCACAAGTGCCGGCTCGTTAGGCCGCTGTTTGCGGCATGGCTCGGGACTCAAATAAGGGCAGTCCGTCTCCACGAGCAATCGGTCGGCCGGAATCGTTTTCGCGACGTCGCGCAGTTCCTGGTTTCGCTTGAACGTCAACATGCCTGCAAAACTAATATGCATTCCGCACGCGACACCTAGTTCGGCCAACTGTGCGTTTCCGGTATAGGAATGCAAGATACCTGACAAAGGCCCGTCGGCTTTCGAGACCTCTAACCACTCAATGATATCCTCTTCGCACTCACGCATGTGAATCACGAGCGGCTTGTTGTATGCCCGCGATTTTTCAACATGCCACTGCAAGTATTCCTTTTGAAGTTCAATCGGGGCGAAATCCCAGTATCGGTCGAGGCCAGTTTCGCCGATCGCAACCACTTTAGGATGAGGAATCAATTGTTCAATCTGATCGAGGTCCCCCTCGTTCGCTTCCGCACTGTGATTGGGATGAATCCCGACCGAAGCGTAGACCTGCGGAAATCGCTCGGCCAGCTCAACACAAGTCCGGCTATCTTCCAGCGTGGTACCGATCGCCACGATCGTGCCGACGCCCGCCTCTTGAGCTCGGCCTAGGACATCCTCGATTTGCGGTAGTAGCCCTTCATCAAACAGATGGGCATGCGTATCAAACCATTCCACGATAATGCTCTTCTAGGGCCTCAGACCAGCGAATCAGAAACGGTTCATGGTAACGCGGTCACGGCTATTGCGAAACGGCCGTTACGCTTTCACTGCCGGAGAACCACCCTTCGTTTCTGCCAGGTTCTCAAGATGCCCCATGGCCATACCGATCGCCATATTGACCAGGAAATACGACGACTGCTCTCGATCCATCCACGAGGCAATCTCTTCCAACGTCTTTAGCAGGCGGCGTTCGTAGTGAGTAAGCTCTTGCAATATGAAGTCGAGAGACAAGTCATTTAGATCCGTATATTCCATCGGAAAGTCGCCCAAAGCAACAGGTCGATCATCCGCTTCAAGCACTCGCAGAGTCCGCTGAACCAAGTCGTGATGATCGGCCGCGATGTCGTCGATGATCACTGCCTTTGATTCGCTGCCGGAACTGACCCAAGGCCGAGCATATGTCAAATAGGTCGGCAGCGAACGATGATGCAATGCGGCGATTCGGTTAAGCAATTCAAATTGTCTGGCAGGCAACATTGGCAGAAGTTCACCTAAAACATCACGAGACCAAACCGCGAACGGCTTGTTGAATCCAAACGTTCAGAAAATCCCAACCGATAATCAGCACTAATACTGGTACGGTCAAGCACCACAAGTAGCCGGCCTGCAAGATACCAGGCGAACTCCGCATTGGGGCCGTATCTGCGTCGACGGAATCGATCGTCATTACTTTCACAATTCGAAGATAGTAGAACAAGCTTATCGCAGTGTTCACACAACCAATTACTAGCAACGCGATCAGATAGTTTTCACCGCTTGCCAGATATCCGCGAGCCAGTCCCGCGAAGACCGCAAACTTGCCAATAAAGCCAGCCAGCGGAGGAAGCCCAACGAGACTAATCAACATAACGGCCAGGCAAATGGTGAACGATTTGTTGCGATGAATCATCCCAGCATAGTCCTGGATTTCTTCACTTCGCGTAACATCACGCACCATGGCCACGACGGCAAATGCCCCGAGGTTCATCACCAGATAGACCGCAATATAAAGCCCCAAGTAGCCGACACACTGACCGGCCGCAACAGGATCGATCGAAACCAGCGCAAGTACTGCCGGCACGGCCATCATCATGTAGCCTGCGTGGGCAATCGTAGAGTAGGCCAAGAGTCGCTTGATATTTGTTTGAGCAAAGGCTGCAAGGTTCCCGAACGTACACGTCACGGCCGCCATCACGGCAATCAGCCAGGCTACGACGTTTCGGATGGAACCTAACGCCGGTCCGACCGCTTCAGTCTCGACGGCAATCGTATTCGCATTTCCCCTTTCCCATTCCACTAAACCGAGCGGGGCACTTTCTAAACAAGTGAGCCCTACCGCCATGCGTACCAGCAGTGCCAAGGCTGCGGCCTTGGATGCCACGGAGAGAAACGCCCCCACCTCGGCGGTCGCTCCTTCAAAGACGTCCGGACACCATTGATGAAACGGAACGGCAGATAGCTTGAATGCCACGCCCACCAGGATCATCAGCATAGCCATCACCAAGATCACACTCTCGGCAGGGGATATACCCTCGGCTGCCATTTCCGCGAGGTGCTGAGCCATCGTCGGCACGTGGGCTGAATTCAGCATCCCGCACAGGAGACTTATTCCGTAAAGCATCACCCCGGCGGTGCCTGCCCCGTACACGGCATACTTGAGCGCTGCTTCTGAACCCTTTCGATCGTGACGATGGATCGCAACCATGGCATATGACGGAACCGATGCCATCTCGATCGCCAAAAAGACCATCAGCATATGATTTGCCGATACCATCAAACACATGCCCAAAGCTGAGCCCAGCACTAATGTCGTGAAATCAGGGCTATCTGGCTTGCCGTGTGCTTTGGTTAGCTTTACGAGCACGAAAAACAGCAATAGAAAGGTGAGCAGCAAGGCCTTTATCACGACAGAGAAGCCATCGTAAACGAGCATTCCGGTAAAGATCTCGACACGTGGCAAATCACCAATGGCAACCATGCGGGCCGGACTTTGCGAGATATCCCAAGGGGCCAGTGGCGACAAAACACCAAGCGATATCAATGTTCCCACCAGGGCGAACCAAGTTGAGTCAATGCGTTCAGAGAAGGCAAACATGCGTGCCAACAGAATCACCACAATCGTCGCGCACAATACCAACTCTGCCCCAAACCCAGGGAGACTGGCAAAGGTATCGGAGGTCAGGTGATTTACGAGGGTGACAAACATGTAGGTATTGGGTCAACTTAGGGTGCATTCGCAGCAACATCTTTTTCCGCGGCTGCCTCTCGTTCCGCTCGAAGCCGGGGAAGCTTCACATCTTCGGTCCAATCGACCAGGTCGGTTACCTGCTGATCGACTGTGGCGTCCATGTATCGGAACATCGTTGCCGGAAAGACACCGAGAACAACGGCCAGCACACAAAGGGGCAGGGCAATGGCCATTTCCCGGAGATTTATCTCGGTCAGTTCTTCCGGGTGTGGACCTCGATACTCAGGACCAAGATACACGCGTTGGATTGCCCACAAGATATATGCCGCCGTCAAAATAACCACCGCCGCCGCGATTGCAGCAAGCGTAGCACTTAGTTTCCAAACCGAAAGAACAACGAAGACTTCGCCAATAAAGCCGCAGAGACCCGGTAACCCCAGGCCTGCGAAGAATAAGAGCATCGCCATCGCGGTGTAGACAGGCATCTTGCCGTACAGACCGCCGAACTGATTTAAATCGCGGTGATGTACTCGGTCGTAAATAACACCAACCATGAAGAACATACCAGCCGAGCTAATCCCGTGACCGATCATCTGAAACAGTGCACCTTTGACACCCATGCTCCATGAGACCGGATCGAACACCGTTCCGGCTGTCGCACTCCAGACACCCAGTCCCAAAACGACGTAGCCCATGTGACTTACCGAGCTATAGGCGACCATTCGTTTGAAATCGGTCTGAGCCAACGCCGCGAATGCCCCATAAACCATGCTGATCACACCGATCGAACTCACTACCCAAACCAGGTCGTACCCGGCATCAGGACAGATCGGGTAACAGATTCGCACGATGCCATAACCACCCATCTTCAGCAGCACCCCGGCCAGGATCATCGAGATTGGTGTGGGAGCTTCCACGTGGGCATCCGGCAACCAGGTATGAAGCGGCACACTGGGTACCTTGATGATAAAACCGATGAATAGCAGGACGAATGCCCACCACTGGACTGACTTGCCGAACAGCAATGCCTGATCGAAAACGTCCGTATGCTGACCGAGTTGCTGCAAAGCCAGAATATTGAACGTATGCAACGGATATTCGCTAGCATCGATCTTTGCCTTGTATTCCTCTGCGGAAAGTAATTGGCCAGCTTCATCCCAAGTAGCAATATGAGCGGTTGCAAGTTGCTGTACCGAAAGCTGCCGTAGATCGCTGTTAAAATAAAGCATCAACACGGCGATCAGCATCAGCACACTACCCACCAGTGTGTACAAGAAGAACTTGATCGCGGCGTATTCCTTACGTGGTCCGCCCCAAACACCAATCAGGAAGTACATCGGCAGCAGCATGACTTCCCAGAAAATATAAAACAGAAAGAAGTCGAGCGACAAAAACACGCCCATCATGCCAGCCAACAGCAACAGGTAAAGCATGCAGTAGCTTTTCACGTACTTGTCGATCGTCCAACTGGCCCCCATCGCCAGACAGGAAATCAACGCCGTCAGCAACAGCAAGGGAAAGCTGATCCCATCGATACCGAGAAAGAACTGAATGTCGAACGACGGAATCCATGACGCCTGAACGACATGCTGAAGACCAGCATCCCCAATTTCAAAGCTAAGGGCTTCGCTCCAAGGAAGGGCAATCCACAGTGTCGGCAGCAATACAAGCAGTGTGACCAACAACGTGAACCAGCGCAGCAGCGATTTGTTTTCCGAAGGGAAAAACAATAAGACAATCGCACCCACCACAGGCGTGAAGATCAACGATGTCACGATGAAGTTTGCCAGGTTATCCATACAAGTGCCTCAAGGGCAAAAAGCTCTAGCCGCTACCGAGCCAGCGAATAAGTCCAATAACTTAGAATCAGAAACAACGTCACGGTGCTGATAACGATGAGCATTACATACTGCCGCAAACTTCCCGTCTGCACTGTCCGTAAGCTGCTGCCCAATCGATAAGTCCGCCGTGAAAACCAGTTCACGAAACCATCGACTCCGCGACGATCAATCCAAAAGTCGGAAAGCCTTGCCAAACCAACTACCATCCAAGCCGCACCATCGACAAGTCGATCGATTACGCACCGATCAAACCATGCAACGCATGTCGCCACGGCAAGTGTCCCGCTTACAAAAACGGCCTGATAGATTTCGTCGAAGTACCACTTATTCATTAGGACACGATACAGCGGATCGAACGAACGTCGCACATCGGCCGGGTCCAATGTCTTCCACAAATAGAACACCGATGCCAACAAGATACCGCTAATCGCTGCCCCAAATGCCAACAGCCCGACCGGCCCTTTGACTGCGGCAGTGTGCCCCTTCGACTCTTCCGGCAGCGTAACATGCCAATGGCTACCGGCCATATCTTGCCAAATACCTGCTGGCCGTGCCTGCTCGATTGTTCGAGCAAGGGTAGGTAGTCCCACCCAATCGTAGATCGGCCAAGCGACAACTACTGCCAAAATCGCCAGCAAGACCAACGGTACAACCATCGTCCTGGGCGATTCGTGGGCATGCTCGTGCTTGTGGCTAGAACGTGGCTCGCCAAGGAACGTCAGGTACCACATGCGGAACATATAGAACGCAGTCAAACAGGCACCGCCGCAAGCAACCGCGAAGAACACGGATCCCCAAACCGGATTGAAATGACGGAACGAAAACACTTGCTCCAGGATGGCGTCTTTCGAGTAATAACCGCTCAGCCCGATCGGCTGTCCGAAGATCGATGGAAGACCAATCCCCGAGATCGCCAGGCAGCCAACGAGCATCGTGTACCCGGTCCATGGCATCTTGCGAATGAGCCCGCCCATGTGGGGCATTTCGTTGGTATGCACCGCATGGATCACCGATCCAGAGCACAAAAACAACAAGCTCTTGAAACAGGCATGCGTGATCAAATGCATCACCCCTGCCGCCCATCCGCCGACACCAAGAGCCAACATCATGTACCCCAGCTGGCTAACCGTCGAATAGGCCAAGACACGTTTAATATCCGTAGAGACGAGAGCGATCGTTGCCCCTAAGAACAAGGTGATGCAGCCGACGCAGGCAATCACCAACAGCACTTCCGGCAAGAAGATTGGATACGACCTCGCCACCAGGAACACGCCAGCGGCAACCATCGTGGCTGAGTGCACCAGGGCCGACACAGGCGTTGGGCCTTCCATGGCATCGGGCAACCAGACGTGCAGCGGTAACTGGGCACTCTTGCCGACACATCCGCAGAAAATTCCCAGGCCGGCGATCATCAACAGTGTGTAGCCGTACTTCGTTGTGTCTCCCTCGGCCTTCCCGTCGCGCCAGACCTCAATCGAAGCATCGACTTTCGCGTTAAGCTGTTCCTGACTTAGTGGTTCGGCGGAAGCGAGGGCCAATTCGTCGATTCGATCCGCAGCGGCCAGACGAACCATGCCGTCAGGCGTCTTCAATGCGTAGTGATTCTCTTCGCTCCGCATCTGAGCAAACACGCCGTTACCTGCACTCGGCATGTCACCGAAATCGAGTGTACCTAAACTGGCCCACAAAGCCATCAGTCCGATCAACATGCCAAAGTCGCCGACGCGATTGACGATAAAGGCCTTGTTGGCAGCGGTCGACGCCGATAGGCGTTCGACATAGAAACCGATCAGTAACCAGGAACAGAGCCCAACCAACTCCCAAAAGACAAACGTCATCAGGAAGTTCCCTGAAATCACCAGTCCCAGCATGCTGAAACAGAACAGGGAAAAGGCCTGGAAGAATCGTGCATACCGGCCTGGCCGACGCAGCGATTCACCATTGGCAAGCAGTGCCTCGTTATCCACCACGCCATGCAATTCTTCGTGCATGTATCCGGTGGCATAGAAATGAATGCAGGTGGCAATAAAAGTCACCATACAAAACATGAGGATCGTTAGTGCATCAATATAGTAATTGATGCTAACCTCGGCCCCAGCGAAGCTTGCCAACGTGTAGCCATTGCCGACAATCACCGGCGGGGCATAATGTTCAACCGCATGGTGAGCGTCATCCATCACGTGCGGAGCAGGCGTATGATGGACGGCGAACCAAATGCCCGCCGAGAAGAACGACAGAAGCGTCGAGGCCAGAATAGCACTCGTCGCGATCCATCCCGCTGGCTTTCCTCGATCACCTAGCCACTTGCCGACCACTAAGATCACGCAGAACGACACCAACGGCAGTATCACCGCGGTCGCCAGCAAACTCGGAAGATACGGCAGGAAAACTTCCATTAACCTTTTAGTTCATCCGCGCGATCGACGTCTATAGTCGCATGGTTATTGTAAAAGTTCAGGGCTATCGCCAGGGCAACTGCTGCTTCCGCTGCTGCCAAAACGATGACGAATATCGCTATCAGATGCCCATCGAGACCCAAGGTCTCGTCGCGGAAGTAAGGACTCGCAAATCCCACGAAGTTGACGATCGCTCCATTAAGGACCAACTCGATGCCCATCAATATACCCAAGGCATTTCGCTTCGTTGCCATGCACAGCACGCCGGTCACGAACAGAAATGCTCCGACCGCCAGGAAGTGAGACAATCCGATGGGTTCGGTCAAAAAGCTCACTGGTGATCGCCTCCGTGATGATGCCGTTTAGCCCGGGCCAGGAATGCGGCCCCGACCAGCACTACCAGCAAGTGAACCGAAACAATCTCAAAGGGAAGCAAGTAGCCTGCTAAGCCCGTTTCTTCGCTTTCAATCTTATCCGCTCTCACACCTACGAGCGCCAGGCCAATCTCGCCTGTCCGCTGCGGCATTCCTTCACTGGCTTTGGCCGCCATAAGCTCTAATTTGCGTCGCTGCGCCGCGGTAATCTCTTCCCCGCGTGCCTGTTGACTATTGAGTTCTTCCGCGAAAGCCAGCAACTGCGCATCGACGACAGACTGATAGTCCGAGCTTTGCCACTGTGGAATGAGAAATACAAGCTGCACCAAAATGGCCAGCAAGGCACCGCCCACCAATAGCCCCAATATCCAGTCGCCAGCAGGGGTTCGCATGGTAATGAACGCCTTTTGCGCCGTGAGCATCACGCCGAAGATCAACAGCACGACCGTTCCACCGACATAGATCATCAGTTGCATCGCACCAACGAAATAGGCTCCGGCAAGAAACAGCAAGCCGCTGGTTGCCGCCAGACAGACAATCAAGGCAAACGCCATCCGCACGATGTTGTTCGTCATGGCCACGACGACGGCAAAACCACAGGCACACGAGGCGATGACATAAAACAACACCGTGTGCCAGTTGATCGCTACTTCGCTAGTGGCCGCGAGAAGTGGAGTCACTCGACTTCTCCTTCCTCGTCTGCTGACGACGACAGCGATTCAAGCAGCGCATCGGCTTGCTTCTCGCCGGTCTTATACCAACCCTCGCGTACCAAAGAGCGTTCCTGAGCTGGCAGTAAATCGTTGAAGAAGGGAACGTCCAGCGCCGTCCAGAACATTACCCCCAATAGGCATACGGCGGCGATCGGAACACAGTACTTCAGGCACATGGTAATCACCTGGTCAACACGCAAACGCGGAAACGTCCAACGCACCCACATCATCGCGATCACACCAATCGATGCCTTGACCAGCAAGCAAAGCACGCCAAACAGATTAGCGATTGAACTGAACCACCAGCAATTGCCAAGGTAGTCGGGGTACCAATCCATCAGAGCGCTGAAAATGGGGATCGGGCCATTCCAGCCGCCAAAGAATAGGATCGCCGCCAAGGCCGAGACCAAAATCATCGAGCCGTATTCGGCCATGAAGAACAGGCTCCAACGCATGCCAGAGTACTCGGTGAGAAAGCCGGCCACCAGCTCACTTTCGGCTTCTGCCAGGTCGAATGGAGCTCGATTCACACTAGCAACCGCACACGTAAAGTAAATCCAGAACACGACAAAGATGAAGGGATCGTGGAAGATCAGCCAATTGGTGAACAAACCTCGCTGCTGATCGCCAATAGCAACCAGGTCCATCGTTCCGCAGATCATCAGGGGAACGATCACGCAGAGACCCAACGGCACTTCATAGCTGACAACCTGGGCCGCTTGCCGCATTGCACCGAACAGCGACCACTTCGACCCTGACGAGTACCCTGCCAAGATCACGCCGAAGACTTCCAATCCCAAGACGGCGATCAGAAAGAACAGACCGATGTTCAAATGCAAAGCCACCCACCCTGAAGCGAAGGGGAGGGCCATGAACGCGGAGAAGCTGGCGGCGAACGCCACATAGGGTGCCAATTTGAACAGGATGGGATCAGCATCCTTGGGCATCAAGTCTTCTTTTGAAAGAAGCTTAATCCCGTCGGCCAGCGATTGAAGCCACCCAAATGCCCCACCAGTGCGAGTTGGCCCCAGGCGATCTTGAATACGGCCAGAGACCTTCCGTTCGGCCCAGATGAACACAAACGCACCCAGAGCGATCACATTGACCAGCAAGAAGGCTTGAATCAGCGCGGCGACCGTGTACCCCAGGAATTCCCATCCTGCAGGAAACCAACCTGCGAAGAACTCTCCCACGTGCGCGCTTTCCTTGTGCGTAAAAATACCGGGCAAAACACAGCCTTTTCCCGGACCCTCATGATACCGACCCAGGCACCCGGCGAAAACTACTCAGTCGTCAAACTCCGGCTTTCTCGCCGGGAATTAGTTCACCTGGTGTTTGTTTTCTCGGCAACTCGCATCAGGATCAATTGCCACTACAGCACACCCAAAAGCAAACAGACTCCAACCAGCGAGATTGCCACTCCAGACAGACGAAGTGAAGGTGCCCAACGCCGACTATTCTTCACGCTCAATCCAACAGCAATCCCGACCAAATGGAGTAGTGCGGTAGCACCAACAACCCCAGACGCATACCACACAGCATCGGCCATTGCAGGCATCTCGATTCCGTGAGCATGGCCGTGCATCAAACCAAATACTCCGAGAAAGATGGCGGCAGAGACAATTGGATATGCCATCCCCAAGGCCAAAGCAACACCGAGAGCAACCACCGAAAGTGCGATCCCATACTCAACAAATTGAACCTGCACTCCATTCATGCCAATAGTGCCACCAACGACCATCATGCCCAGGAACGTTGCCGGAAGTATCCAAATCGCTTTCCCACCTATCTGCACACTTAAAAGCCCAACAGCGATCATCGCCAGAAGATGATCTAAACCAAACCATGGGTGTGAGAAGCCTGCTCCCAAGCTACTGCCTGAAAGACCATGCTGCGGATGAGCAAAGGCGGTTGATGAAATGACCACAACCCAACATCCTGCCAACAAAGCTTTCCGAAAATTCATCACTGTTGTTCCGATCCCAAGCGGGTCAACTCGTCGGCCAGGTGGCTAACATTTTTACCGTAAAACCAAAGGGGAGATGCACCTTGAATACATCGCCAACGAGTAAACCACGCAGGCCCCAGCAAGGCTCCAAACACCTTTTACCACCACAGTACGATCAACGATCGATTTCCCCCATCACAATATCCAGCGAACCAACGATCGCTGGAATGTCGGCGATCAAGCCACCACGGCAGAGTTCTTCGACAACCGAAAGATTACTGAAACAGCTACTGCGAGCCCTGACCCGGCGAGGAATCGAGTCGCCCCCATCGGATACGACATAGAATCCCATCTGCCCACGAGGGCACTCCGTCTCAAGATAGGCCTCGCCAGGCGGCAGCTTGGTTGCCAGCTTGATGGGCGTTCCCCAGTCGCCGCTCGACTTCCGATAAAAATCCATCCCCTGGCGGATCAATTTGATCGCCTGAATCACTTCTAACATCCGCACGTAGAACCGGTGCCAACAATCGCCCAGCACAGCCTCATCCGGCACGGAGGGATAAACCTGATCCGTCGGGTAGCTACCGTCTCTTTCGACGATCACCTCGAAATCGTATCCCTCGTACATTGCCCGGTAGCGAGGCTCGCCATCTCGGCGAAGATCATGATCGACGCCAGACCCGCGCAGCACCGGCCCTGAACAGCCATAGGCAATCGCCATGTCGGCCGACATAACCCCAATGCCCGTGGTCCGTTTGATGAAAATGGCGTTCGTTGTCAAAAGCGTGTGATAGTCCGGAATCTGAGGCTCGAACTGATCCAGAAAATGGCTGCACTTATCGATCCAGTCGAAAGGCAAATCGGCCGTCACGCCCCCTGGGGTGATATAGCTATAGGTTAGCCGCGCACCGCAGACCCATTCCAACAGATCGAGAATCTTCTCTCGCTCGCGGAACGCGTACAGAAATGGGCTGAAGGTCCCCAAATCGAGCCCGTAGGTTCCCATTCCCACCAGGTGACTGGCGATGCGATTCAATTCCGCAATCATCACGCGGGTATGTCGCACTTTTTCTGGCAGGTCGTAGTCAAGCAGCTTTTCCACAGCCAATGACCAGCCAAGGTTCATGTTCATACCGGCCAGATAATCCATCCGGTCGGTGTAAGGAATGAACTGCCGCGGCGTGAGGTTCTCGCCGATTTTTTCCGCGCAGCGATGCAGGTATCCGATATGGGGTACCGCCTCCGAGACAACCTCGCCATCGGTGCGCAAGACAAGCCGTAACACACCATGCGTGCTGGGATGCTGCGGCCCCATATTCACCAACATCTCGTCGGTGCGAACATCGAGTTCAATGATTTCGGATTGATTCGCGTTGGACATTCAAAGGGCTTTCACGAACTAGCGTCCACGGATTCCGTGATACTCGAGCGGCATGACATAATCCTTGCGAAGCGGGTGCCCTACCCAGTCTTCAGGGCACAAAATCCGTCTCAAATTCTCGTGCCCAATAAACAGAACGCCGGATAGATCGTATACCTCACGTTCGTGCCAATCAGCCGTTTTCCAGACACTGGTAACCGACGGCAATTCAGGAATTTGTCCTTCGATTGCATCCTTCCAACGCGATAGCATTACCTTCATGGTGCCAGTCGTTTTATGACGAATACTGGAAACGTGATAAACGACCTCTAAGTGTGGCTGCCACTTTGCCTTGGCGGCTTTCTTGGGATCGGTCTCGCAGTAGTCGACAACGCAAATCGAATTCAGGTAGTCAAACGCGATCGAAGACTCTTCCTTGAGATAACGACACACTTCCACTAAACCAGTTGGCGACACTTCGATCCAGGGATCGACGTTCTCGAGATTCGCACCTACGACCTTATCGCCGAAACGTTGCTTGAGTTTCTCTACGAAGGGCTCGTCAATCATGCTTGGGTTTACCTTGCTAAGCAACTAAGGAGTTGAGGCCACCTGAGTCGATTCCTGCCAGCTTGATTTTGATTTAGTACGTGTGCGCGCATGCCCGGACATCGAGCGCACCCAGTCGAGATCCCCTCGCTTCCAAACGTACGCGAAACCGACCATCAGAACCGCAAAAAAGACCATGATGTCCGCTACGCACGTCCAAACTAGTTTTGCAGCAGCCGAACGGGCCTGGGCGTTGCTGGCGGCAACGTCCTTTGATGCTAGAAGCTCCTCTTCACCGACCGGCAAACCAAGCTCCGTCATCAGGCCTGCGTATCCCGGACCAATCACACGGGTGCCATCTTCCATTTCGACAATCGCAGGTGTTTCCGGTTTGGCGAGCTGAGTTGACTTCCCAAAGACGACCGCCCAGGGAAAGAAAAACGCGACTTCGACATCGAAGATGATGAACAACAGAGCAACCACGTAGAATCGCAGATCAAACTGAACAAAGCTCGAACCGATCGTCGGCTCGCCACACTCATAGATCTCGAGCTTTTCTTCGTGCGGATTCTTCGGCCGGAGAATGCTTCCCAGCAAGAGATTCACCAACACGAAACCGAAGCCTGCCACAGTGAACAGGATCAGGTACGCGACAATCGTGGTGGATAAACTCATTGATGAAGTGACTTTTGAAGCATGTTAATGAAGCGGCCCAGGCACCGTTCGCATGACCTCATTTAAGGGACCACACGACGGTATTGCAACTAGCCGGTTTGCTCGGCAGGACCGCCGTGGACAGGGCGCAGGACTGCTTTAGATTCCGCCACAGCGGTTGGATTCAAGGTGGCTCGCCCCCAGGCAACATCAATCGGCAAACGAGAGTAGTCCACCAAGGCACCATCGCGGCTGTAGGAACTCAAGTCGAGTGTGCCTCCCATGAAAATGCAATCGACCGGACACGGTTCAACACACAAAGCACAGAACATGCACTTGGTGTAATCAATGGTGAAGTGCGTTAGCCTAAAACCCTTGCCGTTCTCGACACGTTCTTTGCCGATGTAGATGCAGTCGACCGGACAAGCCTTGGCACACTGGTCGCAACCAATACAGGTGGTGACATCAAAGCGATGAAACCCCCGGTAGCGGGGAGCCACTTGCGCAGGTAGCTCGGGATACTCGAAGTGCTCGGTAAATGTTTTTCGAGCTGGATCGTACGTCGATTTCCAAACCCGAAGCGTCACCCCAAGACCCTGTACAACCGTTGTGATCGCGCGAATCAGATTTTTCCACCAACTAAGCATGCCTTCCCTTTGCACGAATTCGGCTGGCATCTGCCAACTCGAAGGAGGTGTCGCTTTCCCTTACAGGGAATAGCCTTGCGTTAACGGCGAGTGCCCTCATATTAACGATTCTCCCCCTTCTGAGAAAGTGAAACCAAGTGGCCAATTAGCGGGGCAGTCTGTTTAAATACCAGGGACCTTAGACAACCCTGGCAACCAAGGCAAATACTCCCGTTTTTTCGGCACATTCCTCGCGACTGACTCCAGAATTCACTAAAGTCCGAGATTTGCTTGCTTGACGCGGCTAAATTAGCGCGTAGAGTGAAGTGAGAGTTTCCTCGCGCACAACAGGCTGTTCTTGTTGCGTTGGGGAGATTTTCGAGGATGTCGCTGTATTAGGTCGATTTGACTCGAACCTTCTGATTTCTGCTCAAGTCTAACGAAGGCACCAAGAAGGTTCAAGCATTCGACAAGGCAGTGCCGCCAAAATCATGAAAGAGTATTCCCCCTTGGCGGTTGCGTGGAGAGCATAAAATGCTGGTATTATCGAGGAAGAAAAACGAAAGCATTGTCATCAATAACGACATCACCATTGTCGTTGTTGAAATTCGTGGTGATAAGGTTCGCCTTGGGGTCGAAGCCCCAAAGGAAGTACCTGTACACCGCCGCGAGGTATACGATGCGATCAAACGCAATGAGAGCGGACAGTCGGCCACGGATGCGTCGGCCAACCTGGAATCGGAATAATCGCATCGATTATTGATCTCGATCGTCTTTCTCATTGAAACAACAAGCGTCCACTGAGTCCGCGAATTCTTACCGTATTCTGCTGCGGTTGCTTGTTTCGAACTACTTCGGTTAGCCGTGAAAAGGTTTTTCACTTCCGCACGGCATACCCCCTTCTCACACTGTCAGTCATTGGGTATATTTAAGCCCTTCAACAAACGGCCCCTTCGTCTAGTGGTCTAGGACACCGGCCTTTCACGCCGGTAACACGGGTTCGAGTCCCGTAGGGGTCACTTCAAAGCCTTTCGTCTTTACGACGGAAGGCTTTTTTTGTGGATGTACTGCCCCTCGTACGTCGTCATCACTTGCACCACATCCATCAGCGAGTTGAACACTTAATGCGATTGCGGGTAGGCTTTCTTTAGTCCAACACCATGCACGCAACCAGCCAAGCCATATGATCAAGCCACCCTACGATGCTTTGCTCGTCCTTTCTTTCGGCGGCCCCGAGAAACCGGACGACGTGATTCCCTTTCTGGAAAATGTTCTTCGCGGTCGCAACGTTCCACGAGAACGGATGCTAGAGGTCGCCGAACACTACTATCACTTTGGCGGCAAGAGCCCGATCAACGACCAGAACCGAGCGTTAATCGAGGCACTGAACTCGGAACTTACTTCGCACAACATCCCCCTTCCCATCTACTGGGGAAATCGCAACTGGTATCCATTGCTACCTGATACCATTCAGCAGATGTACGACGACGGCCACCGCAAGGTACTGGTCTTTGTGACCTCCATTTTCAGCTCCTACTCGGGCTGTCGTCAGTACCGTGAAGACATTCAACGAGCCTTGCATGAACTGAACTTGGCCGAGGAGATGTCGCTCGACAAAATACGGACGTTCTACAATCACCCCGACTTTATCGAAACGATGGCCGATCGCGTTCGCGACGCTATCGGCGAACTGCCCGAAGAGGGTTCCGACCAGCGGAAAGTGCTGTTCACCGCACACAGCATCCCAAACGCGATGGCCGCCACTTGCGCCTACGAGAAACAGCTAACTGAAAGCTCTCGCTTGATCTCGGAAGCCGTGGGAATTGAGGATTGGTCGCTTGTTTACCAAAGCCGGAGCGGCCCTCCGCAACAACCATGGCTCGAACCGGACGTATGTGATGTCATTCAAGAAATCGCCGATCAAAATTCAGCACGCCAGGTCGTGATTGTGCCGGTTGGCTTTGTCTCAGATCACATGGAAGTTATCTACGACCTGGATGACGAGGCCGCCAAACTATCTCAGAAAGTTGGTATCACGATGGCCCGGGCCAAGACTGCCGGAACCCATCCAACGTTTGTGAGCATGATCCGCAAGCTGATCGAGGAACGCCTTGGTATGATTACCGAACGGGAAGCGATCGGCAACTTTGACCCGTCCCACGATGTCTGCCCGGTCGACTGCTGCAAATACGAACCGCGTCGACCTGCCCCTGGTCCACCAACGGAGTAAGCCACGTAATCATGCATCGGATTCTGATCACTGCTTTCGAACCTTTCTTGCAGTACCCGACCAATGCATCGATGCAGATCCTTACCCATTGGGCCGAAGACAATCCAGGCTCCGAGCGAGTTGCTGTTACGACCGACATACTGCCGGTTAATTATGCCCTTACGGAGCCGCGGCTGGACGAACTGCATGCAGAGCCGTTCGACTTTGCCCTACACCTGGGGCAGTCACCACGAATCGAAGAGTATCAGCTTGAGATGGTGGCACTCAATCTAAAATCTGACCCCATCACACCCACTTCACCACTCAGCACGACAGGCCCGACTGCATTTACCAGTCAACTCCCACTCGACTCGTGGTGCCAAGTGATGCGTAAGCAAGGTCTGCCTACTTCCGTGAGCTTTCACGCAGGCACCTACCTTTGCAATGCAACCTATTACTGGTCAACGGAAACCTACCGGCAACGCGGACTATCCAACCGTAGCCTGTTCGTCCATGTTCCCCTGATCGACATGAACGACGCCAACGCCGAGAACGCAATACGCCGAGGCTCACGTATGCTCGAAAGATTAGTGCGACTGATTGAAACGCACCTGGATTCCGTTCAAACGTCACTAGCCTGACGGGCGTGGATCTCTTTGAACCCGCGATAGGTCATCGATGCTTTCTGGCACGCCGTGCGAAAGCCTTCGGGGTAGGGGACCCCAGGCAGCCAGAAGACTTCTTCTTCCCCCTGAAAGAAAACGAGATCGGCAGATCGAAACCAAGCCTGACCAGGCTGCTGACGAACTTCGATCTGATCAAACGCATCGAGCGCGATCTGTCGCTCCATAACCCCCTGCACGCCCCGCTCGACATTTACGTGACGGTTGGTGATCCGATATCGCGTTCCCACTACCGGTAAGACATTCCAGAGGTAAAGAGGAATGGCGACGGGAATCGACAGCAACACAAACAGATTGCCCACGCTGAAAAAAGAAACGCCAGTTTTGTTCGTATACAGCCTACCGAGAAACTGCCCGATCTTTGTCGCCGATACAGACGGCCAGACAATCAATGCCGTCGACTCTTGTTGAGAACTGAGTGAAAGCCCAGCGATGGCTTGTTTCATAAATGTGGTCCCCACCTGATGGTGGGCCAAACAACTTTCTAATTTCAGCCTGCCTGACCGTTTTCGGCCTGGGTATGCATCTTGCCGCTGCGGAAGGCTTCGGCCATAGCCTTGGGAACCTCGGCTTCAGCAAACACGAGCTTGGCACGATTCATGGCAACCTTCGCCTTGTTTTCCTGTTCGGAGGCGATCGCCTCAGCACGACGCTGCTCGGCTTTAGCACGGGCCACGCGCGTATCCGCTTCGGCCTGATCGTTTTGCAGACGAGCCCCCACGTTCTCGCCAACATCGATATCCGCAATGTCGATCGAAACAATCTCGTACGCAGTATGCGCGTCGAGACCACGGGCAAGCACTGCCCGGGTAATCACGTCGGGGTTCTCCAGCACGTGGGTGTGATGCTCTGAAGAACCAATCGCAGAAATGATACTCTCGCCCACACGGGCGATCACGGTTTCTTCCGTCGCACCACCAATCAGCTGTTCGAGCGAAGTTCGTACAGTTACCTTGGCACGCACGCGAAGTTCGACACCATTCTTGGCGATCGCACTAAGGGTGCTCTTGCCGCTACGACGCGGGTCGGGGCATTCGATCACCTTGGGTAGCACGCTGGTCTTCACGGCGTCGACCACGTCTCGACCGGCGAGGTCGATTGCGGCAGCTCGATCGAAATCGAGGTCAATCCCAGCGCGCTGTGCGGCGATGATGGCATGGATCACATTCATCACGTTGCCGCCGGCCAGATAATGGGCTTCCAGCCGCTTCGTACTGATTCCGCTACGGCGATCGATATCGAGGCCCGACTGCTTCGCCATAATTTTCGCTTTGACGATCAGCCGGCTATTCACCTGGCGAAGACTCATCCCAACCAGGCTCCACAGCGAGACATCGGCACTCGACATATACGCTTGAAACCAAAGCTGGCCGTAGTTCAGCAGCACGATGAGAATCACAATGCCGAAAACGATCAGCATGAATGTCGCCAGAGCGTAGACGTACCACATGGTTCCGCCGGCAGCTTCGTCGGCTTGGGCAAAGAGCATCAATGCGTCATTCATGGGTGGTGTTCTCACTTGCAGACGTTGCACAAGGGATGGAGCATCATCGAATTAACTGCTGGCAATCATAACGGATCCCGCTGCACGACTCCAGCAATCCCCCAGGCGACTGCTGGATTTCGTGAGCAGCCGTTCCGCAGGCCCTATGATCATCGCCCGATCTAGCCGATGCTGTCTTGAGTCCATGCCCCGTTCACCAATCGCCAAGTCTTGCCGGTTGGGTTCTCGTCCCGAAGCTCTCGCGGCAGGCGATTAGGACGAACGTTGTCAAAACACTGCAGCATAGCAAATCGATGGATCGACGCCGGAATCCCCACCGCGGTAAAGACAGGATGCCCTGTCGCCGGAAACGGGCCACCATGATTCATCGCGGTACTCACAGCAACGCCGGTTGGCATCTTATCGTTGATCAAACGACCGACCTTTGGCCGCAAATGATGGGCGACCTGATCGTAGGCAGGGTCATCGCCGCCGGCAGTGTCCGAGTAGATCGTCCCGGTCAGGTTTCCTTCGAGCGAGTCGATCACCAGGCAGATTTCCGCTAGGTTCTTGGCCTTCACAATCAACGAGCAGTTGCCAAAGGCCTCGGTTTGAAATACTTCGGCGTCGGCCAAAAACTTCTCGGCGGTTGTCGAAAGCAACGTGTTCGGGCAGGTATATCCCTGCGAAGAGCCATCGCCACTGCCACTGGCTTCGACATCCGCACCAGCGTCGATCAGAACTTTTAGGTTCTGAGTGAGCCCCGCTTCCACCCCCTTGGTCAGAAGCGTTCCACTGGGGGCCTTTGCAAATCCCCCTTTGACTGCTTCGATAAACTTGGCCGATTGGTCATCGTCCAACAGAATCACAAGCCCTGGGTTGGTGCAAAACTGCCCAGCAGCCATCAAGCAACTCGTTTGAAACTCGCCGACCAATGCGTCGCCTCGTTCTGCCAGGGCACCTGGCAGAATCACGACCGGATTCACGCTCGACATTTCCAGATAAATCGGTTTGCCGACCTTGTCGGCGGCTTCCTTCAGTTTCAGACCGGCCGTCTTGCTGCCGGTAAACCCAATGGCTCCGAGACGAGGATCGGCCACGAACTTCAGGCCATCTTCGTTGGCCATATGATAAATCAACTGCACTGCGGCCGGTGGAAGCCCCGATTCATCGGCGGCTTGATGCGCGATTTTCACCAGTTCGCGAGTCGTCCCAGGCTGAGCCGGGTTGGCCTTCACAATGACAGGGTTCCCAGCGGCAATCGCAGCGGCGAAATCACCCCCTGAGGCCCCACTGAATGCCAACGGGAAGTTATTGGGGCCAAAGACGGCAACAGGACCGATACCGGCAAAGTAAGAGCGGATTCCAGCCGCCGTATCAATCGTCGCCGCTCGCCAAGACCCATCAACGGCTGCTGCAGCGGCGAGGCGAAGCTGATTGATCGTTCGCGGCATTTCGACGTCTAGCAAACGGGGCGAGACCGGCAAGCCGCTTTCCACATTGGCCAGTTCACAGATCGCTTGCTTGCTTTGATCGAGTAGCTCCGCGAACCGATTCAGAAACAGCTCCAGCTTTTCGACCGCCATGCCACGCATCTCCTGGAATGCGGTTGCCGCGGCAGTTAGCGCCTCGTCGACGTCATTCCAGGTGCTGATCGGGTACTGCTGAGGGAGTGCCTGTTTGGTTGCGGGGTTCTCGGCCTGAAACGTTTCGTTGTACTCAGCGTCTCGCCACTTTCCACCAATGAGAACCTGTTCTGCCGCCATGAATCCAATCACCTTTCCCGATGCGTTACGGTCTATGTCACCCCTGCACAATCTCGCTGGTCAGGGTGCCAATTCCTGAAATCTGTATACTCACAATGTCTTGCGGAAGAAGAGTGAAATCGTTGTCAGGCACGATCCCCGTCCCCGTCAACAAGAATGCTCCGCGTGGAAAGTGCTGATCTCGGAAGAGATACTCAACCAAACCTTCCAACGATCGGGCCAACTGATCAAGGCTGGTATCCCCCTGGAAGACCTCGTTGCCGGCCCGGACGATACTCAACTGCACTTTGACTTGGGAAAGTTCTGAATGCTCCTTCCAATACTCGGAGGACAGAACAACCCAAGGTCCTAATCCGCAACACTGGTCATAAACTTTTGCTTGCGGAAGATAAAGGGGGTTCTCTCCTTCAATGTCGCGACTGCTCATGTCGTTGCCAATCGTAACACCGACGATTTGCCCGCGAGAATTCAAGGCTAACGCGAATTCAGGCTCGGGGACATTCCACTTGGAATCCTTACGAATTCGCAAAGTCTGCCCCGCTCCGGTAACTCGACCAGGGGTCGCCTTAAAGAAAAGCTCAGGGCGAGCCGAAGCGTACACCCGATCGTAGCAATCGGCGGCAGCTTCCGACTCTTCCATTCGTGCCGTTTGACTACGTTTGTAAGTCACGCCAGCAGCCCACACCTCCTGTTGGTCGATCGGGGGCAGCAGAACGACTTGGTCCAGGGGAACCGTTTCTTGCGCATTGGCAAGTAAGGACTCGACCTTTTGCACAGGATCATCCGCATCGAGTATTTCGAAGAGGCTGGTGACATCCTGGGGGGCAAACTGAACCACTTCACTGTCACGCACCATGCCAACCGCTGGAGTCCCGTGTGTTCCGATAAACTTTGCAAGGCGCATAGGTATTAATCTTTCGATGAATGGAGAGAATATCTTTCGCCGCATTCTACCTTTGGGGCGATAGCTAATGTAGATGACCGGACGCCCCCAATCGCTGCCCCGGAATTAGGCACAGCGGGCGCGCATCCGTAGCATTGGTTATGAAGAATTGGGGGCTTCCAAGCCCGGGACCGGCCATGCAGCGTCGCTAACTCTCGCTACAGTCAGTGCCTACGACAGGTGGCCAAAGTGTGACCACCTAAGGGTTTATGGTACGCGGCATGCAGTTTGCTTTGACGGTTATGTCCGCGACTCAATGGCCACAGTCTCCTTTCTTGTTATCTGCACCCATGGCTAATACGGCCAAAGTTCCAGTTTTGCGAACTCCTTGAGATAACCCCAACAAGGACCTTGCCGCCTTTGCTGTCGCGAGGAGCTATCTTGCGGCTGACGTGCGCACCGTTGCCGGCCGGTGATTTGGTTGTCGGGAGAGGGCACCTGGTTGCCGGATCGGCGCGGTGCGACGTAGCCTACCTTGGGAATTGTCTCCGCGTTTTCTTCGCGAACCTTTTAGCTTGGTTTGTGTATAATGCTTCTAACCGTTCTGATGTCGACCAGAACACTCTAACCATCAAAACCCGTCGACTCGTCAGCCAGCCAAGCTGACTATCTCTATGACACAACCGTCGAAATTGCGACGCCAGATTGCCCATCAGGCTGCGCGCATGCTGTACGACCGTCAGGAATCTGAGTATTACCACGCCAAGATGAAAGCGGCCCGCCGCGTCCAACGTGGCTGGGTCAAAGAAGCCGACCTTCCCACGAACGCGGAAATTCGCGACGAGGTCCAATCAATGGCACGAATGTTCGAGGGAGATAACCGCCTCGATCACCTGCTGACGATGCGTCTGGAAGCCTTACGCATGATGAAGGTCCTGCAGCGGTTTCGCCCTAAGATCGTTGGCAGTGTCCTCACAGGGCATGTCCGCAAAGGCTCAGACATCGACCTGCATGTTTTCACCGACAGCATGTCCGCGGTAACCGCGACCCTGGAAGCAGAGGGAATCCGCTACGATGTACAACGGAAGCACGTCAACAAACCAGGTGCCGAAGGTATCTACACGCATATTCACATTCGAGAAGAATACCCCTTAGAACTCACGGTGCGAGCCACGAAAGAGGCATCGATCGTTTCCAAAAGTTCAATCACCGGCAAGCCACAAGAACGGATGAGCATCGCCGAGTTCGAACAGTTTTTGGCCGAGACTTACGACGAAATCGAATATGCCGAAGGGCTCGCGGCCGTCGAAAACCAAGTCGATCGTTTTCTTCAATATGAAGCTCTATTATTGCCCCTAGAAAACGTCAAGCAGAGCCCTAAATGGCACCCGGAAGGGGACGCACTGTATCACAGCCTTCAAGTGTTCGATCTTGCTAGAGACCATTTGCCATACGACGAGGAATTCCTGCTTGCCGCTCTGCTACATGACGTGGGGAAGGGGATTGATCCCCACGACCACGTTCAGGCCGGCCTGGAAGCCTTAGGAGACGAGATTACCCAACGAACGCACTGGCTTATTGCCCATCACATGGAAGCGTCCCTGGTCGTCGACGGGACGATCGGAGCGAGAGCGAAACGTCGCCTGAAGGAGTCGGAGGATTACGAAGAACTCATCCTGCTTGCCCGTTGCGACCGTGAAGGGAGAAAAGTTGGCGTCGAAACATCGGAACTGGAAGAAGCGATCGACTATCTGCGTCAACTTTCCTACGAATGCGACGCATGGTGACCCGTCTTAGAAAGTAACCGGCTCGTCAATCCAATCCTTCAGCCCTGCGCAGGCACTCGACTTACGGAGCTTACGCAGGGCCGCTATTTCGATTTGCCGAATTCGTTCGCGGGTCAACGAGAAGGCCTGACTTACCTCCTCGAGTGTCTGCGCTCGACCGTCCGAAATGCCATAACGCCGGCAGAGGATCTCTTGTTCCCGAGGAGTCAGAATACTAAAGACACTGGCCAGTAGACTTTGCACCGTCTCACGACTAGCTTCCGAGAAACCCGAAACCTCATCTCGCGCTGGAAGCATATCGGCAAACTCGTCGTCATCGTATGGTTTGACATCCAGCGACATCGGGCCACGCACCAGGACGTCGACCTGCAGTACATCGCGTTCGGAAACTTTGGCAAGACTAGCCGTCTCTTCAATCGTTGGGTCGCGATTCTCTTCTAGTCGGAACTGAGCCTTGGAAGACTGAACGTTTTGAATTCTCTCCTGCATTCTCGCCGGAACGCGGATCAGCTTGGCCTGTTCGGCGATTGCCTTGAGAATTGCCTGGCGAATCCACCAGGTACCATACGTGGCAAACTTAAATCCAAGTGATTCGTCGAATTTCTCAACCGCTCGAATCAGTCCGACATTTCCTTCCTGAATCAAATCCAGGAAGCTCAGTCCGCGATTTCGATAGCTCTTGGCAATGGATACTACCAGCCGCAAGTTCGCAGCAACGAGCTCCTTTTTAGCCTGGCAGTACGTTTCATGAGCTTCACGGATCTTTGGCCACTGGAATGCAAGCGTCCCTGGCGTTTCTTGGTATAGCTCAAATATCTCGAGTGCTTCTGGTGACACAGGCATATCGAACATCGGTCCCGGAACACCGTCAGGCGGAAGCTCAAGCGACTCTAGCAACTGCTCAATCTTGCGATGCCATTCCGGAAGAAATTTCTCTCGCAGCCCGAACGACTCAAGAAAACATGCCGTGGCATGACGGCGACGCATGAGGCGTTCAATGGCACGCTCACGCCGTTGAGGCGTTTCCTCTTCCGTCCGCATGGCGACAGAAATATCGTAGCGATTGCGATGCGAGGATTCGGCAAGTTGCTCAATGACTTCCCGTACCTGGCTTTGCAACTTCGCCTTTTGCCCTGGCCCACTGATGGTGACTTCCAAAGTGCGATCCAGACGGCGACTCCCTTCAGAAACTTCCACCAGAAGATCACACACCATCTGTGTGACAATTCCACACCCGAATAAGCGGCGTAGGTAGCTTCGACGCGATTGGGCGACACGCTGGGTCAGGGCTTGCTCTTGCTGAGGAGTCAACCGAGCAATCTTCCCCATCTCAACGAGATAGGTACGTAGCGATTCAGAGTCGGAAATTTGGGGTTGCTTCGCTTTATCTTCGGACAAAGTGTCAGACACTCGTGGAGTTTTCGACCGACGCGCAGCAAACGAATCAGCACTAGAAATGGAATCGGCAATCGCGGATTCTTCCTGACTTCCCACGATGCTGCCGCTTCCCTCATTCATCTTCGACGTTTCTCCCCTTCGGTTGGATAGGCTGCCTGGATATTCGTCCGACGAACATCATTATCCAACGCGGCTTTCCGTAATGTCATGACAGGCAAGCTGGCCTTGGCTGCCACTGCCACGACAACGTCATTCTACGCAGTCAGTCTCGCAAAGAAAGGATTTTCACCCCCCGAAATACCCAGATCGCGACCTGAGATCGGTTTTCCGTAACTGATCGAAAAAAGAAACTTAGAAGCAACTCTAGGAAGTCCTAGAGGTTTTCTGCTTCGACAACCAAATAGAGCTCGTAAGCCGAGAGGCCTTCACGTCCCACATTTTCCAGACGCGGAGCAAGCGATTCATGCTTCTCTTTTAGTCGCATCAATTCTCGACCTGCCAGCTGCCCGTTTCCGTCTCGATCGAATTCACCCAACAACGTTTTGGTTAGATCGTACGACTGAGGATTAAGAATCTTCTGCTCCCAACCCTTTAACACCAGCTGGATGTGGTCTGCCGAAAGAGCGAACTCGAGACGCGACACCTTGCCGTCGCGAGAGCGATCCAAAAGTGCGTGCCACTGCACGAGTTGCTGCGATAGCGAAGGAGCGCCCATCGCCGCAAAGCGAGCGTTGGATGAAAAGTCTTCTCGCGACCAGACACCGTCTCCATTGGCATCCAAGCGATACCAGGCCTTGCGAAGTCCCTCGCTCCCATTCCAACGAACTGCTGCGACGGACATGTGAAATTCGGCAATCGAAATCTTTTGATTCATATCCTGGTCGATCGCAATCAATGCTTCTTCGCTCAGGGCAGGAACGGCCCCTTCGGTCTGCATGAAGCGAAACCATGACTGTTGGGCTTCGGTATCGGAAACCTGACCATCCTTATCGAGATCTGCCCAGGCAGAAATCTCTTCAGCCACGTCATCCTGTTTGAAACTCGTCAATTCAACACGATCTAAACCTGGATCTTCCTGTGGGTCGAGGTTGAACACGCTACGAGCCAGAGAACCAGGACGCTTCATCGTTGTATCGGGCTTGGGCATTTCTCCTGGCTTAGTACGCACATTCACCCGAATCCCAATCGGATTTCGCTCCTTCGTCGTATCTTCCATGGGAGTGATTTCCATGGGAGGATCACCCTGGCTGTTGGCGAGTTCGTCGACCGTGGGGAAGGGGGAATGCTTCGGCACTTCAGACGAATTGCCAGCGGCTTGCTTGACATCTGGGGTCGCAGGATTCCCGTTCGGCTTCACATCAGGGGGGAGGACAGGGTCGTTCTGGGCGATCATCGGATCATTACCAGAACCAAACATTCCGGCCTGATAGGCAATCCCTAAGCCTGCGGCAATCAATAGACAAGCCGCGATGGCAATCCAAGCCGACGAGTATGACGACTCCTTCTGACGACGACGGTTCACAACCGACCGGTCAGGCGAAGTAGCCAGGGTAACCTCGGAAGCAACCGGGGCTTGACCCTGTTCCTGCTGCCGCTGCGCGATTTGCGCCATGATACTGAGAGAGAAATCTCGCGGCATAGCGACTTCCGGCAACGTGCGAACTACGTTAACGGTTTCAACCAACTGGTGATACCGACGACGCCACTCAGGGGAGTTAGCCAGCTGAGCCTCAATTTGCAAACGCTCTTCTTCTGAAACTTCCCCATCCAGGAAAGCCGAAAGAAGTTCGTCATTGAGTTGCAAATCCATGGTTCTAAGGCACCTACACGCCCGACTCTACTAAACCAAATTCCACATAACCCATTATCACACAGAGACTTAGGGCATATGAAACAATATTGCGACAACAAAAGTGTCGTTGCCTGAATACGTAGATGGCCTTGTAGCGACGAAAGTTCCCCAATTCCAGTTCAAAACTTCCGGCATTTTGAGGGATAGCGAAGACAGCACTGACATCGCGAAAACTGTGCCTTCTTCCCAGCTTGCCTCTAACGTAGAGTCTTCAGCACATCACACAAGAACCAAACCAAGAAACCAAAGCACTTTTTCGTTCGTCTTATGTCATGACGGATCTCCGGGGAATTTGATACCACACCAATTTAGGGGAATTTCCTGGCAATTCGTTTGAACCCAATCGAATGACCAAAGATAATGAACCCGTCTTGATCACTACCCATCGGCTGACTGTTCAGCGACTCATCCCAACCAGAAGCCCCATGATTTTTCGGCTATCCTCTGCATTTCGATGCGTAGGACTATGCTTCGTTGTTATCGCCCTGACTTGTCTTCCAGGTATATCCCGGGGGCAGGAAGATGCGGTTCCACAGATGCAGTCCGGTGCAATCCAAGTTCGTCCCGAAGGTGGTCCGCGTATGCGCGGTCCACGTCCTTCCCCTGGAGGCGAACAACCGAAGCCCGAGCCAGGACAGCCAGAGCCGAAAAAGGAAGAGGGAAAACCAGACGACAATAAGGCAGAAGCAAAGCCCGGTGAAAATCCAATGGGAGGCTCAAAGGGCCCCATCCAACGTAAAGACGAGCCTGAACAACCTTCCGATCCAGAAGAGCTAAAAGTTCGTCCTGATGAGCGTGGAATGGTTCGCTTCAACTTTCGAGGCCAAGCCTGGCCCGATGTCTTAGACTGGCTGGCCGATATCTCAAACACTAGTCTCGATTGGCAAGAGCTCCCTGGCGACTATCTCAACCTGACCACCCAACGAGCTTATTCGGTCGATGAAGTCCGCGATCTTCTAAATGAACGCCTGATGACGCGCGGCTATACCATCTTGCAGCAACAAGAAGGGTTCGTTGTCGCCAAGCTCGAAGGCCTGAATCCGGGGCGTGTTCCCCGAGTCCATTCGGAAGATCTGCGTCATCGCGACGCGCACGAGTTCGTGAAAGTCTCCTTCCCGCTCAGCTGGTTGATGGCCGAAGATGCCGTGGAAGAATTGAAGCCTATGCTGAGCAAGCACGGCTCGATGTCAGCTCTCGCAACTTCAAACCGTTTGGAAGTTTTGGATGTTGTCTCGAACCTGCGCGAGATTCAGCATGTGCTGCAGGAAGAACAGTCGTCCGAGGTTCGGTCCTCCAAGGTCCACGAGTTCTTCCTACGCTATACGCGAGCCGAAGATGTCATGGCTCAACTGGAATCGCTACTTGGTGTCAGCAAGTCAGGAGGCGGGGGCATGTCGGCCATGAATCCGCAAATGATGCAGCAGATGCAACAAATGCAGCAGCAAATGATGCAACAGATGCAGCAGCAGCGTCAACAACCAGGTGGAAGTAGCGGCGCTCGCCGGCGATCGAACACACCGGACGACATTCACCTGGTCATCAACTCGCGGCAGAACAGCATCATCGCTCATGCTCCGCCGGACAAGATCGTGGTCATTGCCGAAGCGGTCAAGATGTTCGATGTCCCGCCGCAACCGGGCGCAACCATTGGTGCCAACTTTCAGCGGGTCAAGGTGTTTCGGCTTGCCCAGTTAGATCCGAAAGCACTACAGGCCATGCTGCTGCAGGCCGGTAACCTCGATCCCACGACGCAATTAGTTGCCGATGACAAGAACAAAGCGTTGATCGCTTACGCAACCCCAGCCGACCAAATCACCATCGAGGCGCTGATTAGCAAGCTGGACGGGACCGGTCGACAGTTCAAGGTAATCCGTCTTCGTCGACTTCAGGCTGACTACGTGGCCGGGTCGATCCAGTTCATGATGGGAAGCGAGGAAGAAGAAGAAGACAGCAGTTCACGCCGCGGATATTATTCGTTCTACGGCTATGGTCGCCAGCAAGAGGACACCAAGAGCAAGGACAAGTTCCGCGTCGATGCCGACGTGGTTAATAATCGTCTGCTACTGTGGGCGAATGAGGTCGAGCTCGAAGCAGTCGAAAACCTGCTCGTACAACTCGGTGAGATCCCATCCGGAGGTGATTCGCAGCGAGGCCGTTTGCGAACGCTCGACCTGGGTTCCAGCCAGTCGGCCCAGGATTTGATCAAGAAGCTGAAAGAGGTCTGGCCACAGCTTTCGTCGGCTCCTTTGAAAATCGAAGTTGCCGAACCCAAGAAGGTGCCAGAACCCAAACCAGAACCAGAACCCTCGAAGCCCAAAGAAACCGAGCAAGAGAAACCAGAAACGGATAGCGCGGTAATGCACCAGCATGGCATGACAGTTCCAGTTCATCTGGCTGTCGCCACACAACAAGAAGATGCCGATTCGCAAGAGGCCGACACTGCTGACGACGACCTTCTAGAAGGACTCTCGCAAGAAGAACTCAAGCAGAAGTACTTCCCACAAGCCGCGACCAAGAACGAAGAGAAGAAGCCAGGCGGCGACCAGCCGGTGGTGATTCAAATCGACGAGAACGGTCGAATGACCTTGTCGTCAGAAAACCCTGCCGTCTTGGACCTGCTGGAAGACATCCTTTTGGAGATCACTCCCCCTGCCAAAGATTACGAAGTCTTCACGCTAAAACATGCCCCGGCCCTGTACGTGTCGTGGAACCTGGAAGACTTCTTCGAGGAAGAAGAGGAGAAGGACACCAACGCCCGCTCGCCATGGTTCTGGGACTTTAACCAACAAGAGGAAAAGGAAGATCCTCGACGCCTGTCGCAAAGGGCTCCCATTAAATTCCTTGCCGATATCGATACCAACACGATCCTCGTGCAAAATGCAAGTGCCGAACAGTTGGCAACCATCCGTGAATTGATTGAACTCTACGACAAGCCGGAACCTGTTGCCGAACAATCCAAACGACTCAATGCGACGTACGCCGTTCGCTATTCGCGAGCTACCGCGATCGCCGAATCGGTTAAAGAAGTTTTTCGCGATCTGCTTTCGTCCAATGACAAATCGCTGCAAGCGCCCCCGCAACAACAAGGGGGTGACCGTGAACGCAATGACGAGCGTTCCGCCAGCGACTACGTCTCGCGCAGTGGATCCGCCTTTCGCGGCAAGCTATCGATTGGCGTCGACGACATCTCCAACACCTTGCTGATCTCGACCGAAGGGGAGAGCCTGATGACACTGGTGATGGACATGGTGAAGCGAATTGATGAATCCGCCAAGCAGGTTTCCACCGTGCGTGTCGTGAACCTGAAAACAGGCGTTGGCGGAGATCAGTTCCGCGAGCTACTCAATCGCCTGCTAGAAAAGACGGATCCTCAGTTGCTTCAACAACAGCAACAGCAGATGCAAAATCAGAACGGACAGCCAGGCGGTCCCCAGCCCAATCAGAACGGGCCAAGGGGACCAAGAAACGGGCAGCAGAATCGCGGCCAACCTGTAGGCTTCGACGCCAACAATTAAAGCTCGCGGCCTTCGGTTTGGCCGATCAGCTTTCGCACGTCTTCGGGAATGACGATCGGTCGCTGATTCGCGTAATCGAAATAGACGACGCCAGATTCGCCATCGGCGACGATTTGTCCTTGCTCGGTGCTGTAGACGAGATGCTCGACTTTCATGCTCGTCCCACCCAGCTTGACCATCCGGGCACCAATCAGCACGGTATCAGGATACCGAAGTTGCTTTCGGTAATTGCAGTTCACGGAAGCAAGGATTGGCCCGCACCCTGTTGCTGCCATGACCGGATTCAGGCCTGACACCTCCAGGTAGCGAACACGAGAAGTCTCGAACCAGCGTATGTAAACCGTATTGTTCACATGCTGAAACGAGTCCATGTCTCCCCACTGCACAGGTACCTGTGCCACGGCGGGAAAATCTGCCAACTCTGGCGGGAGTTCGCTTCGGTCGATCATGCCTTCTCCGATGGTTTCGATGAACTTTTCGTTCGATCGAATGTTTAGTCTAACCAGGAACGTTCCGCTAAGCGTGCCGGGACATATTCCTCGGTCACATAGCTGACCCCTTGGCTAATCAATGCTTCGACTTCCAACTTGAAGCCATTCTCGAGCATCTTTTGAATCTCTTTTTGCCAAGACTTCTTTTGCTCGAACCAGGGGTAACTGGCAATCTGCTTGGCGCGTTTTCTATCAGAATCATTCAGGGCGATCTGAACGCTGGGAGAAAGATTGCAGCGTTCGTAGTCGATCGAACGAAGCCCGATGAACTTGGCATCAGGCACTGCCATACGCTTTGATTCGTAGGCCAGGTTGATCGAGCCTTGCTTGATCACACTGTAAATGTAATACCCCCACGGGTCGTTATCGAGCACGCAGTAAATGGGCAGATTGAGTTCGGTATTCAAACGCGATAGAAGTCGCCGCACACCCCTCGACGGTTGTCCGCCACCGTGGGTCAGGATGCAATTGTGTGTCTTCCAGAACTTGTCCTCATTGAACCGCTGCCAAACGGTACCTTTTTCGACATGTAGGACGAAATCTGCACTGCACTTCACGAACTCAATCGTTTCCGGCTCGACGATCGAAGGAATTCCATATCCACCGCTCCCCATACGCGAGCAGTCGATCTCGTCTCCCTTATCGCGGAGAACAATATTGCCAACCATGTCCCCCTTCTTTTGAGCATACAAGTGCAGTTCCTCGCGGAGGACGTTCAGCAGCACTTCCACGTCTTCGATGATCGGATCGCTCTCGGCCTGATCGGCGAACGTTTCTTCCTTGGTGCCTGCGATGGTGTGCTTCAGCAAGTAGTAGAGACCTCGGATGCTGGTCGACTTCCCCTCGTCGATCAGCTTCTTGCAGCCACTACCGACGAGCATCGTCTGCATGTAGCTTTTGGCCTGGTTCAAATTGAACAGTTGCCGCCCCGTCGTATTCTTGCCCATCTCGATGATGCGCTGTGACTTGTTGTAGCGAACGTTCGATAGGCTACGCGTAGGGATGTCCATCTTTGGATCGCGAACGCGACCTGCGGCAGCGACCACACTGTCGGCCAGGCCAACCAACTGTTTGAGCGTATGGACGTCTTTCTTCGATAAATCAACCTTCGCCTTGCTATCCGTCTTGGGTGCTGCCTTCTTGGGGGCTTTCTTCTTGGCCATCCGCTGCCGCCTGATCGTATAAAGTTACAAAGCTTAGAGAAAATATCCGTATCGCGAAGAATGTAACAGGATAACGCACTTTGGCCGATCCGAGAATGGGCTTCCCAACTCGGATCAATTAGCGGCTCGGAGTGCTTCGATCGGGTCTAGATCTGCTGCCCGGCTGGCTGGGTAGAGGCCGAAAATCACCCCCACAAGCACCGAGATCCCGAATGCCAGAGGGATCGAAATCGGCACGATCTGGGGGCTTACATCCCGAATAGAATCAGGCAATTGAGCTACCAGTGCCGGATCGTAAGTATTCGCCAGGAAGCGAGCCAGTTCGACGGCTGGGATACAGAGCAGCCCACCTAAAACGCCTGTGAGGCCCCCCACGACAGAAAGAACAATCGTCTCTACCAGAAACTGACGGATGATATCGCCCCGCTTGGCCCCCAAGGCCCGGCGAATGCCGATCTCGCGGGTTCGTTCGGTCACGGTGGCCAGCATGATATTCATAATGCCGATACCACCCACCAACAGCGAGATCGCCGCAATCAGACCCATGAAGACCATAAACATGAACTTTGTCTGCCGAGCCTGTTCTAAAAGTTCGAGCGGCACGACCACCGAGATATCGCGTAGCGTGTTGTGATTCTGCAAGCTCTCGCGAACCAGGTCTGCCGTATTCATGACCTGTTCGGACTCCGTAATCTTTAACGTAACCTGGTTTAGCTCGACGATCTCGCTAGAGAAGGTCCCCCCTTCAATCATCACGACATGGTCGCCAATACGCTGCCAAAGGGTGCTGATCGGGATATAAACATCCTTGTCGTATTGTTGGCCAGACAAACTACCACCGACGGCTGCCGTCGCGGCCTTGGGCTTTAAAACCCCGATGACGGTATAAATGTCATCGTCGACATGAATTGTCTTCCCCACAGGCTTCTCAAATCCGAACAGCGAGTCAGCGACTTCCGCCGCTAACACACAAACGTTGGACTTATCCAGAACTTCAACTTCCGTGAGAAAGTGCCCACGGCGTGGTTGAACTTCCAAGTGATTCAAGCGTGCATACGCAGGCGTGCAGCCAACCAGCCGCCCATTAACCGAGTTCGGACCATGGCGGAATTGGCGTCGGATCTCACGAATGGGCGTCGCCGTCTCAACCGAGTGCAGCGTTTCTTCCAACAATTTCCAGTCGTCTCGTTTCAAACCGTAAGTCAGAGGACCACGCTGTTCGGCGATGGCTTCCGAGGGTGGTTTCACCGTGCGGACGATGATGTTCTCGGCCCCCAGCTTTTCGATTTGCTGCTGAGCCTTCGCACTAATCCCTTCGCTGATAGCCAACAGCCAGATCACGCTCGCCACGCCGATGAAAATACCAAGAATCGTCAGCAGCGACCGCATCGGGTGCAGTAGCAAGCTTTTGATTCCAAGTTTCCAGATTCGCAGCCCAAGCATGGGACCAGGTTCCTGTACGTTACGCTAAGTTCAGTGCTGAAGTATCCATCGTGCCGTGGGCATTTGCCGATCGACGATTCTCGACAGCGTGATCTTCTTGAATCAGACCGTCCATCAAGCGAATCGAACGCTTAGCGTGATGCGAAACGTCATCTTCGTGCGTCACGAGAATAATCGTGCGTCCTTGATCGTTGAGGGTCTCGAACAATTGCAAGATCTCTTCAGTCGTCTTTGAATCAAGGTTCCCTGTCGGTTCGTCGGCCAGGATATAGTCAGGATTGTTGATCAAGCTGCGAGCCACGGCAACACGCTGCTGCTGACCGCCGGAAAGCTGAGTCGGGCGATGCCCCAGGCGATCTCCCAGGCCAACCATACGGGCTAATTCTCGCGCACGTTTGTGATCAGCCGATGAAACGTTACCGCGGTAGAACAACGGAACTTCAATGTTCTCGAGCACCGTCAACTGCTGGATGAGGTTGTACGACTGAAAAACGAAACCAATCCGCGACGCTCGCAACTGCGAGAGTTGATCGTCGGTCAGCTTACTCGTATCGTTTCCACCCAGCACGACTTGACCTGTCGTGGGGCGATCGAGACACCCCAGCATATTCAGCAGGGTACTTTTACCACTACCGGATGTTCCCATGATGGATACATAGTCACCCTCAGGAACATCGAAGTTGATTCCTCGCAGTGCGTGAACAGTTTCGCCTTTGAGGTGGTAGATCTTCTTGAGGTCAACTACGCGCGTGGCGTAATTCACTGAGCGCCTCCCACTGCCTGGGGCGACTGATCTTCGGCAATTCTAACGGGATCTTCCGCAAGAGTTTTTTCGGCGTTGGCAGCGGCAATCAATTCGTGGCGTTGTACCTGACCGTCTCCATCTTGATCGGCACTGGTGTACTTTTCTCCGCCGCTGGCAGCTAGTTCATCGGCAGAGAGCACGCCATCGTTGTTCTTGTCGAAGTTCTTCAGCACACGGTCAACCAACTGAGTATCTTCGCCGGATTGACTCGCTTCCCCGGGACTCTGCTCTCGTGGAGGTTTCCCAGGACCTTTTCCTGGTGGTCCCTTTCGATCGCCACTGTCTCTTTGCTTCGGCTTGGACTGTTCAGGCGGCAACTCTGGCATATCGACCGAATCTAGGTAACGGCGAGGACTCATCGAAACGAACTCCCCTGCCTCGATTCCACCGTTCAAAATAACGAATCGATTATTGCTCGGTCCGAGATCGACTTTCCGTGGCTCGACCTCTTCAGCACTCTTGCGAATCATGCAGTAATATTCATCACCATAGGGCAAGACAGACTGAACCGGCACCATTAATACGTCTTCTTTACTGTCGACGTGAATCGCAACGTTGGCAGTCAAACCTGGTTTGATTTGACGCGGAGTTCCATCGATGGTCACCACGGCGGCATAACGCTTGATCTGAGCACCAAATCGGCTGATCGGTTCTGGATACTCGTTGACCTTCGTCACGGTGCCGTCCAGTTTCAATCCATCAAACGCGTCAAGCGTGATGGTCGCTTTCATGCCAGGGTCGACCATCGCGACGCGTGACTCGTTAATCAACACGTGGACTTGCATCGCACTGTAGTCAGGCAGACGAATAATCGTCTGACGTTCGCGGACGGACGTTCCCGGTTCCACGATAAACTCCGACGCTTCGCGGTTACCGCGTTCATTCGCGTAGACCACCTGCCCAGAAGCAGGAGCAGTGATAGTACAGTTCTTGATCTGTTCCAAGAAGAAATCGAGACGCTTCTGCTCAATAGAGTTTCGTTCTTTGGCCGACTCTAAGTCTGCCTTGGCAACTCCGATGGCACTTTCAAGTTCTTTGATCTTCTTTTGTTTGGTTTGCTCGACCAGAACATTCAGTTTGAGCTTTGCGTTGTCGAGTTCGATCTTCGCCTTATCAACGGCGAACTTATCCCCTTCCAACTGAAGCGAAGTCACAAACCCCTTCGCTGCCAGACGAGAGCTGTAGGCGTAATATTCCTCGGCCCGGCGGAGGGTTTCTTCGGCAAACTTGATTTCGGCTTCAAGTTCCTTCTTCTCCTGGACGAACAACCCATCGACGTATTCCGTCATGGCAATCTGGGCTGCTTCGAGTTCGTTCATGGCCTTGGAAAGGCCAGCAACCGAGCCGCTCAAGTCGAGTCGCTGCAGCTTAGCCTCTTCCTCCAAACCAGAGGAATCAAGGCGAACCAGCACATCGCCCGGTTCGACCATCTTGCCTTCTTCGATCACCCACAGGATCTCGAAGTTGTTGAGGCCCTGGTAACCTCGCACGACCGACATCACGTCGACATTCCGGGCACTTTCGACTTCCCCCTTTTCGACCACATCGTGAACGAAGTCGCCTAACGCCACCTGATGAAACATTTCATCTTCGGCGATCGGTCCCTTCTTTCCGGCGGAGTAGAAGTAGACTCCGGCAGCTCCCGCAATGACGAGACAAACGATGGCTGCCTTGGCGAAATATCCCCTCCTCGCAGATCGACTATGTCGCGGTCGCAGAGCAGGGGTTCTTAGCGAACGTAGCAAACTAGATGGAAAGCTAGCCATGGAAGTTTCTCAACGAAGGTAGGATGCACAGACCTAACCATGGATTTCCGTGCATGAATCTGAAGAAGGAAGGGAGCGTGCCAGCAAGGCACTACATAAGTCTACCAAACAATAAGCCGAGGATAACCTCAAAAACCGCCGCAATTTTCAATATCCACTTCTCCTAACCCATTGTTCAGAAGGTAGTTACCGAAAAATATTGCAGCGAATTACCGCTTATTGGGTATAGATCGACTCCCGAAGTACTTCACCCAGATGAAACCCCGCCAAGTCGCCGAAGATTCTCCCAAATCGAGAAAGATTGTTAAAACGGCTATCAGGCAGTTAAGTAAACCCTGCCGTGACAGCAATTTACGCTATTCTGAGCAAAAACATAGCCCCGGGAAGGCTAGGCAATGTAGGCAAAAACCCTGGGCCAATCACTACCATAGCAATCTATTTGGGGGGCTCGAGTCGAGGATCGACGGCTTCCACTTTTGTTGGCTTGAGTGCCGCTCCACTCGGCGGTGGAAGTTCAATCGGTTGGGCCCCATCGACTTCCAGTTGCAGGCCCCCAGACGATTCGATCTCTTCCGGGACGCCCGACGAGAGATCGGACTCTTCCGACAGTTCTGGGATCTCGTGATCAAACTGCATCTCTTTCAATTTCTCTTCCCAGTACGATCCTTCGATCGGACCTGGATCGATCCAGACACCCCGTTCGTCGAGCTGAATCGTTCCCATATCGACATCCAGTCCACGGCGGAGAACTTCGTAGTTCACACCCACAGAAAGAAAATCGTTCTGTGCTGAGAGAAGACTGTCCAACGCATTCAACAAGTCACGAGCCGTACTCGAGTCGAATTGCTGATTGTTCTGGTTAGGCTTGGCTGGTTCTTGCAGTCGCAACTGCGTCCGTTCGACCTGAGAGATGGCGACCTGAACGGCAGCTCGTCGCAGCTCGAAGTTGATCCGATTCAAGTCGAGCGTTCGAATCGTATCGCGAAGCCCCTGGCTGATAAAGTCGCGGTATTGGTAATAGGCACGGCGAGTTCGTTGATACTGGATTTGAGCTTCCCGATAGTTGTTCCGCTCCACCAATCGCGTCAGTGGTGCATCCCATTCAAGTCCTGCTCGGAGCCGGCCATTGTCGCTATTGAACTTAACCGGGTTGTCTCCGATGTTGCCCAGTTCGCCGGTGAATACGATGTCCAGGTCGCTCATCAAATCGTTTGCAACGACCTGAATATTTCGCCATGAGTCAACGTAGGCGGCCTGGGCATTCATCCAGTCCAAGCGGTATGCCCGTGCCACATCGAGTGCCGTATCTGACGAAATATCGACTGGAACAAGCGAGACAGTTTCCGCTCGTGCGCGAGCTTGAACTAGCGATAACCCCAATACATCAGAGATGAGTGTCGTAATTTCATCCGGCACCGGATCAAATACGGTTTGTTTTGCCTGGCCGTATAACTGCTTAGGCTGCATAGTGGGACCGCTTTCAATCAGCTGCCCCACTTCCGCATTTATTCCATCCAGAACTGTCCTGTGCTGGGCAAACCGGATCTTCAAGTCGTCTAGCACTGTACGAAGTTGGGGAGGCAGTTCTTCAAGCCGGCGCGTACTGAGCACGCCACCCGATACCGTTTCGTCCTGGACGTTCTCGCTATATCCAGCCAGCTTTTCGGTAATCTCTTTCAGATCTTCGATACGGCTCGGCATAGCCTCTTCCAAACGCGAAACGTCTTGTTCGACCAGTGGGAAGAAGTCCTCCTGAACCAACTGCAAGATCACCTTCAATTGCTGGGTCAAAGTTTGTACGGCCTTGAGTCGTGCCTCGACTTCGGCATCCCATACCAGTTCTGGCTCGAGTGGCAGGTTCGGATCGATCTCTTCCGGGTCCGGCAAGACTTCCAAAATGGAATTGCCCACGGTGATCTGAATGTCATTCAGCTTATTGGTCACCGGAGTGAATGCTGGATCAATCAAGTTGAACTGATCAAAGAAACGATCTCGCTCCAGTTCGATATTGAGTTCTGGTGGAAGCCCCATATCGATTTTGAACTGATCCAACGAATTGGCCAGTTGTGTCTTGTTCGACAGCAACGAGCTTTGCGTCTGGAACAGCGACTGTCGGGTGAGCTCCACCTGGAACGAGTCGATACGGCCAGCCTCGAACAACGCTTCGAGCTGAGCCAGGCTGCTTCGTAGCGATGAGATATTGCTTTCCTGGTTGCGGATCGTCTGTTGCCGTTGCAGCAAACCGTAATATCCGCCGACACCAAAGGACCCGCTTGGTCCAGTGGAAGGGAAGCCACCACCTGGGCGCGGTCCCGCAGTCAACCCACGGCCGGCGACAATATCGAGATAAAAAGACTGGTTAAATCGTTCCATGTCACGAACGGCCGCAAGCAGGTTACGTTCCTGCTGGGTAAGGTTTTCGAGCACGACCTTGCGACCACCACCCCGCAGTAGCGGCTGCACCAGCGAGAAGTCGATCAGGCTATTGACCGAGTCGGTATTCGGACCAGAGAACTCCCACATCATGCTGTTCGCGAAACCAACTACCAACTGGCCACCGGTCGCAAACAACTTTTCCATCTGAATGTTACGGGTACTTGTGTCCAGAACACTCGACGAACCGCCACCACCCCGAACTGGTCCATCCGCGGTATAGAAGACTTCGTAGCCCCCAAAGAACTGGGCATCAAACCGGAATCGCTCGAAGCTGACATCGAGTGCGGACAAGTACAAATCTTCCAGTTCTCGTTGATACGTAGGGGAATTCAATCGTGCCAGTTCCACGGCCCGATCGACGTTCAGAACCAGCTCTCCCTCTTCATTCAACGGAAGATAGGCCATCCAGTTGGGGTTAGCGACTTCGTCGGTTACGCCTTCGCGTTCCCAGCCCCAGTAAGCCGGCTTGTTATCGACCACATGCATGAACTGATTGGCCGCCGGATCATCCAACGGCATAGGAGGGCAATCCGGGCTGAACGGATCGAACATGCGAGACTGCGGATTGGGATCAATCGAGGTCCGACTGAGGTGCCACCGCGGATCGTTATTTTTCTCGGCCACCAGGTGGTATGCATCGTCGTCGGCCTGAACTCGATAAAACCCAGGCGAATGACAGCCCACCACAAAGAGAGCACTCATCAGCAAAGCCAAAGCGACCCAGCACGATGGCACTGGCGCTGGCGGAAGATTTGTTTGATTTCGGAAAGAATTGAATCGCATGCTGGCCCATCTCCCTATGCGGCGTGGGATTTGACAGGGGAAACCGACGATGCCAACGCTCGGGTATTCAATGAATCACCTAGCAGAGCGACCAGTTGCCGAAATCCTTCCAGCAGTGTTCGCGGATCGACGGGAAGCTGATCGAACTGCCATGCTTCGTGAAAGCGAGGAAGAATCTCTTCAAGTCGCCGATTACCCTCGTCGGTCAGCGTCCAATACTGACGCCGACGATCACGATCATCGCGACTCGCTTCAATCCACCCCTCTTGTCGAAGCTGTTCGACCAGATTGCTCAACTGAGCCGGAGAAAGTCCCACGGTCTTGGCCAACCTGGACTGCGACAAAGGCCGATCCAAGTTCTGTTGGCACAACACCAAAACAAAAAAGGCATTCTCAGATAGTGAAAACGGTGAGACCACTTCCGCGATCGCAGCCCGCATCGTTTTCTCGCACGAGGCCATCTCGATGGCCATGCGAATCAATTCCACCGCCACATGTGACGATGTTCGCTCCGAGTTTGCCATGGGAAAATTCCCTGAGTTCAGCGGGGACGTCCATACTTGCGAATCGTTAAAATCCGCTCAGCCACAGACGCAAAAAAACATTCGGTAGCGAACCATCCCGGGGAAGAACGTTCCGCTATCGATATGGTTTCGACCGAAAATCGTTCGGACTTGAACGATTTTGCGGCCTGTGACGGCTGCCAAACATTACCAAACGAACCTAACTTAATAATACTACTAGAGTTACAGTAAAACCCCCTCAAATGAAGTCATTTGACTGCCCAATCTTCCCAATTTATGATCTCAGAGTCTTTTCTCTGGAATGACATGGCAATTTCCGTGAAAAGTCCAGGGTCTGAAGTACAATACACGGATGGATTTGCGCGGACAGGCAAGGACTAACGGTCCAATGAACCGTTTGCCCGCACGTATAACAGATCCATCCCTTCCCTTTTCTGTCCCTGTTACGATCGTCAACTCCCAGAACCTAAGCCCACATGACCGTTTTTTACATTGTCATTGCCGTGCTCGTTCTGCTGTTCGGTATTTTCTCATACCTGAACGCGGCTAACTGGAATGTTCTGCATGTGTTGGGCCTGTTCCTGACCTTCGGAGCTGCCTTTGCCTACTTAGTGTTGGCCGCTGCCGTGCTGCGCACCGAGTCAAGCTGGAAGAAACTTGCCGAACAAAGAGAAAAGGAACTGAGTCTCGCTGTATCTCAAGTAGAACTACTCGAAACTGGTCAAACCGTTAATCCACAAACGGGTCGCCTGGAAACAGTCGACAATGCCACCGATAGCCTGCTTGGTGCGAAGGCGGAACTTAAGCGGGTCATGTACGACCGTGGCCGTCTATGGCGGAACGTGACGCGTGGCGCGGTCAACAACAACCAAGTTGGCCTGACGCTCGCTCCTGTCCAAGTACCGGCAACCAATAACCCTGCTGGCGGCGCAGCTCCGGCACCTGTTTCTACGCAACGGTCTTTGGCCCCAGACGACATTGTTTATGCATTCGGCCAGATGAGTCACCCGACCGATCCAACGGTGACCGTTCCTGCCTACTTCATCGGTGAATTCGTCGTCCGCACGATCCAAGATCAAAACATGACGGTCGAATCGACGACAAAGCTAGACCGGGCTCAGCAGCAAACGCTGAACCTGCCTAACCAGTGGATGCTGTACGACAAAATGCCCGTCGACGACAACGAAGTCTTCGACAATATGGATGATGCCGAATTGGCCACGTTGATCCGTGGTGCGTGCTCCCGCATGGGACTGCCTCAGCCGATGCAGGACGAAGTGCTTGCCAGCATCCAGCGAAATGGCGAACCGGCCAGCACCGACGATCCAGAGATCGCTGTGATGAGCAAAGTCACTTTCCAACAAGATCACGAAATTCAGGTCGATGCCCAGACCGACACCGCCAACATTACCCAGGAATTCGAACCACAAACCGGCCTGGCCGCTGCTTCCTTTCTGAAGCAAGGTCAACCGACCAAGTTCAGCAAGGGAGATCAGGTTATCCTGTCGACCTCACGTAATCCTGGTAAGGCCCTAGTCGACCAGGGGATCATTACAGTGGACGAGCAAGTCTACATTCGCCCTCTTAATGACTTCGCCTTCCAGTTCCATGCCTACAACTCGCAAGTCGAAGACATGCGTGACATGGCTTATACACTGACCGAAGACATTAAGATGTTGACCGAAGCTGACGGTATCGCCAAAGACATTATCGCTTACCGCGAGCAGGAAAAGACGAAGCTTCAGGATGATAAGACAAAGGTTGTCTACGAGCAGGAACAGATCGCTGAGTACAAGCAAAAGCTACTCACCTTCCTGACCGAAACCTTGAAAATCAACAGCCAGCTTTACCGCACCAACCAGACTCTGGTTGAAGAACTGCAACGGGCCAGTGATGCCGTTTTGCGAAAGCTGGGACAGGAAGAACTGGACAAGGCTGATCCTGATTCGCTGACGCTGGCATTCTAAATTCGCCAGCTTTCCACCATCCTGCGGCTGTCGTGTCCTACGGTCACGCTGTAGGCGCATTTCGCGCGTGCTTGGAAATCGCGCTAAGCTATCATTCTGCAGGACTTTGCGGCTTCTGGTTAAATCCATCCACGAGAAGCCGCACTGCACTTTTCTCTTTGGCGCACCTAAGATAGTTTGAATGGATGCATGGCCATCGCTGTGCGCTACCTTGAATCTCTGTGTTGGTTAGGAAATGGGCCTCTACGATCGGGAATACTATCGCGAAAACGACGGACAAATGTCCTTCTCGCTTGGGGGCCAGTCCGCCACGATGCTGCTGCTCTACATTAACGTGGGCATCTTCATCGTCGATTGGGCGCTTCAATTGAACCTGGGGCAATACTTCGGGGCTCATGTTGATACCATTTTTAAACCGTATCTCTGGTATCAGTACCTGACCTACGGCTTCCTCCATGATACGAAGTCGATCTGGCATATTCTGGGGAACATGTTCGTCCTTTGGATGTTCGGCCGGTTCGTGGAAGTACGCTACGGAAAAGCCGAATTCCTGAAGATCTACCTGACAAGTATTGTCCTTTGCGGAATCGTCTGGAACCTGGCGACCTTGGCCGCTTGGGGTGGCGAGATTCCCATGATGGCGAACGGGGAATCTCTGGGCATGGTGGGTGCTTCTGGGGGAATCTCCACAATCATGGCCCTGTTCATCTGTTTGTATCCGAAGATGACGGTCTACCTTGGCTTCCTGATTCCCGTGCCTGCGTGGGCGGTCGGTGTTTTGATCCTGCTATCCAACATTTTCGGGCAAAACGAAAGTGTCGCCTACTCAGCACATCTCGCTGGCATTGGTTTCGGCCTGGCATATTTCTTCAGTGGCGTTCACCTGGGGAAATTTATCCCCAGCAAGTTAGCGCTCCCCAAATGGTCATTGCGATCGCGTACCAAGCTGCGTATTCATACCGAGGAAGAAGAATACGATCCTTACAACGATTCTGATGAAGAAGCCGAACGCATTCTGGAAAAGGTAAATCAATCCGGAATGGAGTCGCTTAACGAGGCCGAGCGAAAGAAACTCGAAGCATACAGCCGTAGGATGCGGCAAAAACTTAGCTAACACTCCTTTCCCAACTCGTCCCAAGGTACACGGATGTCTGCTGGGCCCGGAAACTCGAAAACACTCTTAACGTTGGGACTGGTCTGCCTCGCGTCAGGCGTCGGTCTTTATTTCACGTATGGACGGCAGAGCGTCTCAACGCCACCATCGCTATCGATTTCTCCCGATGTCGAAGCTGTCGCCTCGACCTCGTCTGACCCGATCTTGCTCCCTGGTGGGACCTATATGATTGGCAGCGACACGGGGCCACGCGATACGCGTCCAGCACGAAAGCTCAAGCTAAAGTCATTTCGCATCGATCCCACCGAAGTAACCAACGCGATGTTCGCCCAGTTCGTTCAGGCAACCGGCTTTCAAACCGACGCCCAGCGAAAAGGCTATAGCCTGTGCTTCGACAAGACGTCTCGTCATTTCGTTCGCCAAGACGGAGCAGACTGGCAACATCCCGACGGGCCAAACTCGTCTATTCTGGGTAAAGAAACCTTTCCGGTAGTCCATGTTTCGTGGTACGACGCGAATGCCTATGCCAAGTGGGCAGGCAAAAGCTTACCCACCGAGTTTCAGTGGGAAGCTGCCGCTCGTGGGCAATCGCTAAGTGGCGACTTCCCTTGGTCGCTTGAACCGGATAGAGAAGTCCATCAGCTCGCAAATCTCTGGCAGGGCGAATTCCCTCTTCGTGATCAAGCACTGGACGAGTATCACGGCGTTGCTCCCGTCGCCTCCTTTCCCGCAACCGAGGATGGCATCTTCGATCTTGCTGGCAATGTTGCCGAATGGACTTCCAGCTACTACGCCGAAGACAGCTATACGCTGGTAGGCGAAGTCGATCCTGTCGGGGCAAACCGAGGGGAGATGCGTGTCACACGCGGAGGCAGTTGGCTAAGCACCGACCAGACAGGCGTCAGCGAAGCGACGGTCTGGTATCGCGGAAAGCTCACGCCTGAAACGAGCACAAATTTCACCGGCTTCCGCTGCGTCAGCAACAGCGATCCATCGCGTTAGAGCGACTCTTGTGACAATGCGGCCTCAGCAATCCGTAGATTATCGGCCATATGCTTCAGGTTCAAACCACCAACCACCAGGCTGGTTACGCCCGATTGATTCAACACAAAGGGTATTGCCTGGTCCGCTGGGAGATGCCCCGAGGCGAGCCCTTTCTTCACTAGAACGCCAATCTCACGACGAGCGGCCTCCTCGATGACCGCAGCATGCGACGAATCTTCCGCGTTAAACTCGACCATCAGCAGATCGGCCCAGTCGAATGCCATTGCTGCGGCTGCGGGCGTCTTGCCTGAGAGTCCAATTGCTCGGATATCTCCAGCATCCTTTAGCGAC
The DNA here is from genome assembly GCF_002967715.1 of Blastopirellula marina. Lineage (NCBI taxonomy): Bacteria > Pseudomonadati > Planctomycetota > Planctomycetia > Pirellulales > Pirellulaceae > Blastopirellula > Blastopirellula marina. The sequence continues at coordinate 153,231 of NZ_PUIA01000038.1, read as the reverse complement.
TGAAGTGTTTCAACGACGGGCGTCTCCTTCAGGATCTTCACGTCATCGTGAGGCGTATGAATCAGTACCATGTCGAGCACTTCGCGGCGTAAGAGCCGCAAACTGTTGGCCACACTGGCTCGTACGGACTCCTCATCGAAGACGTATCTCGAATCACCGTTCTCGAATGACTCGCCGACCTTGGTCGAAACAACCGCCGGCACATCACGCTGGCGGAACCAATTGCCGAGTCGCTGTTCGCTGATGCCGTACGCCGGAGCGGTGTCGAAATGATTTATCCCCAGATCGATCAGCCCATCTAAAAGACTGGCGACCTCATCGTCGCTGGGCAGATCGTAAGGACGCGGGTATTTGATCTTCGCGTTGCGGCCAATCTTGAAGGCCCCAAACCCAATAGGGCCAAGCTGCAAGCCAGTCTTTCCGAGAGGTCGTTTAAGCATTTTGAGCTAAGCCGCAGCCGATTCCGATAGTTTCAGGGAGGTCCAGCGCTGTTGTTGATCCCAGGGGGCCGTTGCGACCTGTGGGCGCGGCCAGGAGTTCAGCTTTTCCAGTTCTTCACTTCCACAAGCGGCGGTCGAACAGACAGTGCTCGTCAGGCTTTGGATCAACTGCGGAACCAGCACCAGCTTCGTGGGCCAGGCCGTCAGAGTGTTTCCTTCCTTCTCCATACGGAACGAATCGGGGCGTCCGCCGGTCATCGTGACACCTTCCGCGCGATCTACGCGATAGGTCGACCATAACGCGTTATCCAGCGAGATCCCCGGCATGGTATCCAGCAATTCCGCTTGCGCACGAGAGATCAAACCCTCACGATCCATGCTGATGCCGTCTTCGGCAATCTTACCACCAACCTGCCAAACCGTTTCTCCATCGCTTCGCTTGGCGGAAGTGATCGAGACGCGAGTTGTCGCACCATCGACACAGTGTCCGTAAAACTCTGATAGTCCGCCGCGGACCATCACCATATGAAGTGGTCGTGACTGCTGCTTACGCGGATCCAGGCCGGCTGCCTCACGTAGGCCAGCATTCCCCTTACCAGCCGCGAAAACATTCCAGTCCGCGATGACTTCCACCTGCTGTCCTTCTGGTGAATTCAGAACAACCGATTGAACGCTGCCATCCGAGCCCAGGCGAATTTCTGTCCCCTGGTCTTCAGCCACTTGAACGATGTGGTGTTGATTGGTCGTTGCCAGGTCTGCCAGCAATGACTCGCACGAGATAACCTGCTCGGCGACACTAAATATCGAACCCGAGCATCCTTTGAGCAGGGCAGGGGCGTTGTGTGGACTAACGGCCTGGGGAGTTACCTGAAGTCCAAGACGTGCTCCCCACATGCCGAGTTTGGACGACGCGGAATTCGTCCCCCAAAGATAAAACGACTGTGAGCGAACCTGGGTCTGTGCCAGATTGGGGAGCGAACCGCCTTCCAGGCACTTTCGCCAGATCGCAGGCATTTCTCTCGCTTCACGCGCCGAAGCGGTTAGCAGGCCTTGAAGAGAATACTTCAAGCCACTGTGCAGGATCCCTTGGGCGGCAATGGTTTGTCCCGTTCCTAGCGACTTCGACTCGACCAGCAGTGCCGAGCGACCCTCGCGACGCAGCCGATCCAGCAGCCAAAGCCCTGTGGCTCCACCACCGATGATCAATGCGTTAACGTGAACTTTTTCCATCTTCCCTATTCCCCTATTCGAACCGAATCCTTGGCATCGGCAGTGTAGGAGTTTTACCTGGATTGGGGCAAGATCAGTGCTGGCCCGACATTGACTGGAAATTGCTTCGAAATCGATTACTCTCTACCAGCTCAAGCCATTGGCCTTGCTTAACTTAGGATTCGACTTCCGCCACGCGGTGGGTTAGTTTAGAGGGATTAGTTTGCCTGCGGTCGCTCCAGTTCCCCGAACCAAGCGACTTCATTCCCCAAACATCATTGATTCGTCGATGATTCCACGTTATATCTAGGGACTAATCGGCATTTTCGCCCAGCAATCGGGCGACAATGTCAATCAGCCTGCCCAATACCTCGCCAGGATTCAGCCCGTGCGATACCTTCCTTTAGCGTTCACGATGGCCGCCCTCCTCACTGCCGGCCTCGCCAGCCCACTGCTAGCTCAGTTCGAAGATGACTTTCGCTCGGGCCTGATCACTACCATCCAAGGCAGCGACGGCTCGCACTGCGTCCGCATCGATCCCACGATCTCGTTCAATTGGCAGCGTAGTTCCCCAGACGTCCGTGTCAGCGATGGCAAGTTCAGTGCACGGTGGGATGGGCTTCTGCTGAGCCGAACCTCGGGCAACTACACCCTTTATGCCTTTGTCTGCGGCAAGGTCCGCGTAAAGCTCGAAGGAGAAGTCGTCCTGGAAGCCAACACGCAGACACCCCAGTGGGTAACCGGCAAGCCGCTACCAATGAAGTTCGACTGGCATCCAATTCAAATCGATTTCGCCAAGACACAGCCCAACGCAGAATTTCGTCTGTTCTGGGCTGGCCCCGATTTCCCTCTGGAACCCATCTCCGCCGAGTACTTCTTCCACGATATCGACAAGACAATCGAACAGCCCTTTAACCATGGACGAGAACTGATCGCTGGTTACCGCTGCACATCATGCCATGACATTCAACAGCAGCCGCCTGCGGAGAAAGCCCCATCCCTGGCGCAGTTGGATGGCAACATTTCAGAAAGCTGGCTGCAATCGTGGCTGAAAGATAATGGGCAGGAAAAAGACACCTTACGCAGGATGCCCCACTTCGATCTTTCTGACGACGATGTCAAAGCCGTCACCGAATACCTTCTGTCAGAATCCAAACGGCGAGAGAAGACGAAAGATCTGCCGGTAAAGGGATCAGCCGCCAGCGGCCAGAACCTGGTACTTAGCCTGGGATGCACTGCTTGCCACCAGATAGGAGAACTTGGCCGTGCGGACGTGATGGGTGGCCCAGACCTGACAAATGTTGCCGCGAAACGTCCCAAAGAGTTCTTTGCGACTTGGCTCAAGGATCCAGCCAAACTGAACGCCGATCACCGAATGCCTGTCTACGACCTAAATGATAAAGAACGAGACGACATCACGGCCTACCTGGCGACACTCACCGAAGACAAGTCGATCGCAAAGACGCCCGTACGCAAGTTCAACGAACTGCTTATGAAGCGGGGCCGCGAGATCATCGCTGCCAATCGCTGCAACACTTGCCACGCGCTTCCTGGCGATGCCCCGAAGTCCACCCAGCCTCTGCAAACCGCGTTAACACCTGGCAACTTGTGGCAGGCCGGATGCATGGATCAGCCAAATCCTCAGAAGGGGCAGCCAGGGTATCGCTTGGCCCAGGAAGATCAGGATGCAATCACAACCTATATTCGCGAAGTGTCTCGGGCCAAGCACGAGAAGTCTGATACGCCAGACGCGGCCTGGGTCCTGACGAAAAACAACTGCTTTGCCTGTCACCCCCGAGGCACGAAGCCTGGCTTGGGAGAAACGGCAAAGCAAGTTGCCGATGCCCACTCCGATTTGGTGTCGCAGCTACCAGCGATGGTTCCTCCTTCGCTCAACAGTGTCGGCGATAAGCTACATGACGATGCGTTGCTGGCGGCTATTCGTCGTAGCGAATGGAGCCATCGCCCTTGGCTAAAAGTGCGGATGCCGAAGTTCCAGCTCTCACCTGAAGAACAGCAGGCACTGGTCAATTACTTCGTCACGCAGGATCGCATCCCTGAAAAGGCACCCGCCTCGCTTGAAATACCTGAACTGGATGGCCTTGCCGCGACCGTCGCGGGATCGCGTCTGGTAACTACTGATGGTTTCGGCTGCACTAGCTGCCACCAGGTCGGCACGATGATCCCCCCCAAGGCTCCGCTCAACGCAAAGGGGCCTGACCTGTCGATGCTAGGCAAGCGAATCCGCGAGCCCTGGTTCTACCGCTGGGTACACGATCCAGCTCGAATCGTCCCACGCATGGAAATGCCCAGCGTGAAGCTGCCTGTCCAAGGCGTTCTCGACAACAACGTCGACACCCAACTGGCCGCCGTCTGGAAGGTGCTCAATACGCCAGACTTCACTCCCCCCAAACCCGATCCCGTCCGCATTGTTCGCTTCAACGGAACACGAACGGAGACCTCGCGCCCAGTAGTGCTGACCGATGTCATCAAACTGACCGACAAGGATGTCCTGATCAAACCCTTCCTCGTCGGCCTGCCCAACCGCAACAACGTGCTATACGACCTGGAAAGTGGCAAGCTGCTGCAGTGGTGGGTCGGCGATGTGGCTCGCCAGCGTAGCGAAGGAAAGACCTGGCACTGGGAGATCGGCGCTCGAGGCCTGCTGAGAGATGCCAGCCAACAACCCGAGATTCGCCTGCTGATCGACAATAATGGCACTCCACCGGAACCAGCACGTGACGGCCAGTTCATCACGCGATTTCGTGACATTCGCTACGAAGGGGACAAATTGATCTGGTCCCACACGCTGTATTTCGTGCAGGGGGGAGAATATTACGACATTGATGTCGTGGAAACGTGGCAACCCCTGTGGTCGGAAGATGGCAAACCGATCAATGGCTTCCACCGCACGATGCAGTTCCAGAATGTTCCCGATGGGGCCAGCATCGTCCTGCACCTTCCCCAGAAAACGCTTGCTGGGGAACTGCTTCGCGATCGAACATCCACGGGTGACCAACCGACGCAGCGATACGAAGCTGGAAACATTTCTTTCCACATCAAAAATCAACCCAACATCACCTACGGCGATGACGCAACCGTTTGGCTCCGGCCAGGCGAAAATCATACGATCGACATGACCGTACGGCTCGAGCTGCCAGGCGAAACACTTGCCCAGCAGCCGCCAATTCCGGTTCGTAAGTCGAACGCCGTCGAGCTCGACATCGTGCCAGGATGGTCTGCTACGCGTCTCCCCATTACGACCGAGATGATGCCTATCGCCATGGACTGGCAGCCCAACGGAAGCCTGATCGCTGGCTCCCTCAAAGGGCGATTGTGGAAGCTGGTCGATAGCGATGGCGATGGCCTGGAAGACACCTACACACAATTTGGCGACGAGTACGCGGCTCCTTACGGCATCAAGGCGTACGACAAATACATCGATGTCGTCAACAAATATGCCCTGCTTCGTCTCTGGGACGAGGATGGTGATGGAGTCGTCGAGAAGGTGACCAACCTGGCCCATGGCTGGGGACACACCGAAGACTACCATGACTGGGTTGTCGGCTTGCCTCAGGATGAAGAAGGCAACTACTACCTGGCCGTTCCTTGCCAACAAGACAAGCGTACTCCCGAAGCTGCCGCTTTGCGTGGAACGGTGCTTAAGCTGATTCCCGACACGCTCGATCCCGCAAAACAAACGTTTCGCCTGGAAGAACTCACCGCCGGTCACAGATTCCCGATGGGCATTGCCCGCAACAGTCGAGGGGAACTGTACGTGACCGACAACCAGGGGAATTTCAATCCGTTCAACGAATTGAATCACGTCGTGCCGGGGCTGCGATATGGCTTCATCAATGCGATTGATCGCACGCCTGGATTCAATCCGCCAGAAACACCTCCGTCGATCGCGATACCGCATCCGTGGACACGCAGCGTGAATGGCATTTGCTTCCTCGAAACCCCTAAAACGGAACGCGAGCGATTGGGTTATGACCTGTATGGACCTTGGGAAGGGGACTTAGTGGGGTGCGAATACGATACTCGTCGCTTAGTGCGTATGAGCCTGGAAGAGGTCGACGGTGTCATGCAAGGGGCCATCTACCCCATGACCATCGATCCACCGCAAGATGTCGAAAAAGGACTTCTCGGCCCGATCAGCTGCGCGGTTGCCCCAGATGGCGATCTGTACATCGGCAACATTCGCGACGCCGGATGGGGTGGTGGAAACAACATCGGTTCGTTCACCCGGATGCGTCCCAAGTCGGTTCATCTACCGCTGGGAATCGACGAGGTAACGGCGACGCCAACCGGCTTTAAGGTTCGCTTTACTGACCAGATCGATGCCACACATGGCGGCTTGCCTAGCAACTACACCGTGGCATCCTACACACGCGTTTCGACCCCGGCCTACGGGGGCGACGATCAACAGCGTCGGTTGGAAAGCGTCGAAAAAATCGACGTCTCTCCAGACCGGTTGGAAGCGACCATCACGCTGGAAGCTCCCCTCCGCGAAGGTTTCGTCTACGAGATCTTCCTGGACGACGAGATCGCCGGCGATCAAGGAAAGCTGTGGCCCAAGGAAGCCCACTACACGCTACGCAAGCTGAAAGCTCCGTAGTGGCGAGGATTTATTCCAAGTAGGTGTAACCTCGCAGGCCTGATTCATAGAACTTCATGATCATACCTGCTTCCTTGGCCTCGATGGCCCCACGCTTGATCGACTGTTCCACGCTGCGCTGCATCTGCCGAGTCAACTCTTCTTCGTTGAACTGCATGTAATGCAGCACTTCTTGCACCGTATCCCCCTTGATGATGTGCGTGAAAGAAGGTTCGCCTTGGTCGTCGATTTCGACGTGGACCGCGTTCGTGTCGCCAAACAAGTTGTGCAGGTCTCCCAGCACTTCCTGATACGCCCCGACCAGGAAGGCACCCATGTAATACGGATTGCCGTCGTAGCGGTGCAGTTGCAGCGTTCGCTTCACGTGGCGGCGATCGATGAACTGATCAATCTTGCCATCGCTGTCGCAGGTAATATCACCAATCACGGCGTGCCGTTGTGGCTCTTCATTCAGCCGATGGATCGGCATGATAGGGAACAACTGGTTGATGGCCCAGTTATCTGGTAGCGACTGAAACAACGAGAAATTACAGAAGTAGGTATCGCAGAGCATCCGATCGAGGCCTTCAAACTCTTCCGGCACGTGATCGAGCTCGCTGATGAGTCCGCGAATCTTGAAGCAAAGATTCCAGTACAACGTTTCCGCTTCGCTGCGCTGCTCTAAGGTCAGGTTGCCGTTGCCGAACATCGACAAGGCCATGTCCAGCGCCATTTGAGCATCGTGAAAGCTCTCCAATACGGTACGCGGACCAACCGAAGCATACGCCTCTTTCAGGTCACGCAGTGGTGTTGGAGTGTCTTCATCGAACTCCTGCTTCAGCTCACCCAGCCCTTGTTCGGCCACGCCTAACGTACCGAAGACCAGCACGCTATGGAAAGCGACAACGGCGCGGCCACTTTCCGACAATAAATGCGGATGAGGAACCTCGGCTTCGTTGCAGATCGACTGAACGTGCGAGACCACGTCGCGAGCGTATTCGTCCAGTGTGTAATTCATGCTGGAATGGAAGTCGGTTTGCGAACCGTCATAATCGACGCCCAGACCGCCACCAACGTCCAAGTACTTCAAACCGGCACCACGCTTGACCAGATCGACATAGATTCGGGCTGCTTCGATCAGCGCAGTTTTCACGTAGCGAATGTTACTGACCTGGCTCCCCTGGTGGTAGTGCAACAGGTTGAAGCAGTCTTCCATGCCGTGCGATTTGAGTTCGTCCAAGGCCCGCAGAACTTCCGTCACGGTCAGGCCGAACTTGCTGTGGTAGCCACCGCTGGCCGACCAACGCCCTTTCCCTCGCGATGCCAGTTTCACACGAAAGCCGATCTTGGGTCGCACGCCAATTTCTTTGGCGGTCTTAAGAATGAGTGCCAGCTCGGTGTACTTCTCGACCACAGGGATGATCGTGCGGCCAAGTTTCTGGCCGTACATGGCGATCTCGATGTATTCTTCGTCTTTGAATCCGTTACAGATGATCGGTGTATTTTCGTCCGTCATCGCAATCACAGCCAAAAGCTCTGGCTTGCTGCCTGCTTCTAAACCGAAACCAAAAGGGCGGCCGTAGTCCAACACTTCTTCGACCACGTGTCGCTGCTGATTCACCTTGATCGGGTAGATGCACGAGTACTTGTTTTGGTAATCGTATTCCGAGATGGCTGTTGCGAAGGCGTTGTTGATCTCCCCCAGGCGGTTTTGCAGAATCTCGCTGAAACGCAGCAAGATCGGCAGATCGATCCCGCGGGCCTCGAGCCGATCGACCACGGTCTTCAGATCGATCGCTTTATCCGCAGACTTCGAGGGATGGACCAGTAGGTGCCCTTCTTCACTGACGCTGAAATAGCTCTTTCCCCACCGGTCAACTTCGTACAGATCGGTAGAATCGGCGGCGGTCCACCGGTTGCCATTCTCTTTCAGCATAAGTTCCACTCTCCTGGGGCGTGCAGAACGATTTTGGGACGCCAGCCGACTACCACGGGACAAACGTTTCTCCCTGTCGGTTGCAATCGGCTGCGGCGAAAGAGATGATTTTAGAACATGAACCCACCCCAACGGAAGGAACCTAAGGATGAATCTGGAACTTCGCTGGCAAGAAAATACTTGGACAAGTTGCTTGCATGCCGCCCAGATTCTCGCGGGCAATCCTCCCTTAGGGGTTTCTGAAGAGCTGGTGAACGCCGTAGCCCCGGCCGCGAAACGTCTGGTCAGCGAGCTTCAAACGGCTCAAATTGCGCCCAAACTATTCTGGAGACACGCTTTACCCCTATCGGCGCAGCTCGATGGGAAGGTCGAACTGGCCAAAGCGGTCCTTCGCAAGACCCACGGACTGGAAGCGAGTGAGTCGAGCTTTGCGACCTCCATTGGCGGTGCTCTATCCGACCTTGCCAATACGTACTCGCTAGCGGTTCCCAAAGCCGCGGAAGAACTTATTCTTCGCCGTCGTCCCCTACGCGAGGCCTGGGAAGCACGCGGCCCCGGCCTGCTCTACTTTCTTCAACGGGTTTTGCCAGAAGAGTTCTTGCCGGAAACAGCCGACGTGATCTTGGTACTTCCGATCAGTGGAGGCCGCGGCACGGCACACCTGGCCTATAACAGTGTTCGCCTGGAGGGGATGCTCTACGACCCGCATCCCCAACTTCCTGAAGTAGCCCGACTGGGCTGGTTGCTCTCGCAACTGAATCTGGACCTCCCCAAGTACAGCGAAGAAATCGATCCCGACCGCATCGGTCTCATCGCGCGGCTAGCCACCTTGCCTGGCATCTTGTACGCGGCAGAAGAAGTAGAACTGGTCAGGCCTGGGACGGTAACCCTGGCCGATTCCATGAAGCTTTGGCAGGTAACCCACATCGGGCACGAGACACTCGCCGAAATCGTCCAGCAGTGGTGGCAAACCCAAGAAACCCGCCAGGCACCATGGCGGGTTGCGCTGATGGCATTAGACCGAATGGTCGACTAACGAACAAACATCAATTCGCTGCCGCTGAGCTGCCAACAGTCCATGGCATACGAAACGGCAAACTCGTCATCTTGGTGATCGTCCCCCAGTGTTGCGAATGAAATCGATCGCTTGAGCAAGTACTCCCTTAGCGAGTATTTATTCAACTGCCGGATACACTCGCGAAAATCAACGTTCACATCCGCAGGCAAAAAGAACGGCTGGTCCCCAAAAATCGCCGCGTGCTGGAAGTAACGATCAAAATCTAGCACTTTACAGACATAGACATCGTCGTAATGGTCGAGAACACGAAAGATGCCATCGTCCGGTAGCTGATCTTCGTCATCTCGAAATCGAGCAAGATCGCTGATCATGACCGCCGTATCATCCAATGTCGTTTTTGCTGCCAGGTTATCAGGAACACGGAAGCCACGTACGACCGGGCTCTTGATAAACGACTCGACGGAATCATAACAGAGCGGTAAAACCAAATCGGACGCGTCAAAATCTCCAATAGTGAGAAGGGAGGAATGCATCGAGATACTCGACAGATAGACAATCGCAGGCCGTGATACATCGAGCATACGAAGCTGTTCGAGTTGAGTTCTACCGTTTTTCCCGTAGGAAAAGAGGGGCTTGTCAACTATTTGTGGCAAAGCGTCAAAACGCTCTCCGAGCTTCGATGCCAACTTCGTAAAGTGCGTACGCCCACCATTGGGATAATCAAAATCGAATAGTGCGACAAACGTGCGGAGCATCGAAGACGTATCCCTGAAAGCCTCAATAATAGCTCCCTATCCGGACAAGCGAATTCGCATTGTGGTTCGCTTTCCCGTGTGAATGCCTGAAGCTTACACAAGAGCCTCTTGCGTAAGCATCCGTCACTGGAACCAAACGGCAAACACCAGGAACCGTCCCTCGAACGTACGCGAAAGGGTCCTGGCCGTATCCATCGAAACCTTGTCCCCTTCTTCCAGGTAAGGTAGCGCCGACACGCCATGTACCCAGCCGATCAAATCGAAATTAGTCGGCTCGGTAAATACGCGGCGCAAGTTGATTCCGCGTCCATCGTTGACTCGCCAGTGGGGAAGCAACTTCTTCCCCTCTAGAACCTCCTCGGCCTCGTTCAGAAACGCCGCCCAACCTGCGACCCGAGCCTCGTTCACCGTCAGTGGCGTCAGGCTCGTTTGCTTGGCATTGGGAATCCATTCGCGATCATTATCCGTTTCCTGAGTGCAATACTGCCAGACCAACCTGCTTTGCGAGATCATCGTCAGCAGATGCTGCCGAGCTACTTCCATACGCTCGGGTTCAACCAGTTCGAACTTCATGAGATGGACCGTTAGCACGGCGTCGGCAATCTGATCCATAAAATTGTTCTGCCGATCGGTGTGCAACTCCGCCAAAGGTGACTCCACTCCCTCGAAGAAAATGGACGCCGTGTTGGCAAAGAATTCGCTCGTATCGGAGGCCAGGTACGCTTCCGCCATCGCTCGAAGTAGGTGGGTATAACCAATCATCCAATGAACGTCGGCCTTATCGAAGCCAATTTCAAATCGCTGCTCATCTTCATCCAGCTTGGCAGCCCTCCAGGCAACCGCGGTGAAGACCTTCCAGAAAGTTTCGCCATCTTCTGCTTTGCCGTCGCCGTTGAGGTCCATGCGTACCATCCCGACCGGCAGTTTCAGCTTGACCTCCGGATCGTCGACCTTGGCAAGTTCAGCTTCAGCGATTGCCAGATCATCGATGAACTGTTGCAGAACGGCTCGCCACTTCTCATACGTCAGCTCTTCTGGATCAGGATTCTTCGGCACCGGCATTCGCACAAAAGGAGCCCGCGGGGCATCTGGCCGCAGCCCATAGCGATACAAGTTCTGCGACAAATTCTCCGCCGCGATCAGCACCGAAAAGATCCCCACGGCATACTGCGCTTCGGAGTCTTTCGGTGCCTCGGCAACGCGGGCCTGCATCGCAGCTTTGCCGTCGGCCAACTTCCCTTCAATCAGAAATCCTTCGACATCGGTGGAAGTCGTTTCGGCATGTGCCTGGACTGCCAGCGTGGCAAGAACGGTCAGCGTCAAAGAAATACGCATGAACATGGTGGGCGTTCCTAGGATGAGAGCCTATCGAGCAGAAAAGTCCAGGGTCGCACATTGGTGCGACGCATGGCGCGTTTATAAGTGGTACTAAGAGTGAACGCGAAAAGTTTACGCAAACGGGACTAATTTCTTTTCCCGAACCCAACCTGATAATACCAGTCCATCGAAGAGCAATTTCCGCCATATATTTGCATCCGAGCCAATACCCGGCGCAGAGATGGGCAGGGTCAGATGTCATGCATCTTGCCACCTTACTTCGAGTGGCCGCCATCCCACACCACTCCATTCCGGGTCGTTCCTCACCCGAAACTCTGCTTTCTGGCGAATTGCAATCGCAGGATCAATTTGCAGGCGTCGCTCAAGCAATCGCTCTAACTCCTCATGCCTTTCTCGATCTTCGGGCAAAGCAGGGTGCGTTTCACCGGTCGCTGTGCCTTGATGAAATGCCGTCTCCCACCTGCGCCAAATCGCCCAGTCTTCAAGAGCCAATGAGAATGTCGTCGAGTCGATTGCCATTAACAGAAATGTGTCTACATCCAAGTCATTACCATCGCTCCACTCAGACTCGAAGACATTCGAGATTCCTTGAAAATCCGCAATGCCTCGTCTCGGCCCGTCATACCAATCAGTCAGCGTATGGACGACTTCGAACATCGCATCACTCTCCGATCACCTTCAATAACACCCGCTTCCGCCGTCGCCCATCAAACTCGTAGTAAAAGATATGCTCCCACGGTCCCAGGTGCAGCTTGCCTTTGGTAATCGCCACCACCACCTCACGCCCCATGACTTGCCGCTTATGGTGAGCGTCGGCATTGTCTTCGCCGGTGCGGTTGTGCAGGCAGCCGCCGCTAGCCGGATCGGTGCCAGGGTTGAAGGGGACGAGCTCTTCCAGCCAGCGGTCCTAGTCCTGGTGAAGGCCGCTTTCGTTGTCGTTGATGAAGACGCTCGCCGTGATGTGCATCGCGTTCCCGAAACACATTGTTTAACACACTGCCTTTCATGGTTTCGGGAACGACAAGGAGAGAAAAATGCTAGGTATCTTGGATGCCAAGCCGACGGCGAAGCCACTTTCGTCCTTCATCCAAATTCTCACCATTCTCCCATTGGCAGAGCAACTGCAATGCTTCAGGCTCATCAAAGGCCTTCCGGTTCGCATTGTGCAACCGACGAATCATCTCCTCCATGTCAGGCGGAAATGCACGTATGCCATGCACAAGAAGGTCCGTCAACGGATGGTCGCCAGGTTTTCCGCCAGGCATCGCTCACTCCCCAATAATCTTGACCAAGATCCGCTTCCGCCGTCGCCCATCAAACTCGTAGTAGAAGATGTGCTCCCACGGTCCCAGGTGCAGCTTGCCTTTGGTGATAGCCACCACCACCTCGCGCCCCATGATTTGCCGTTTATGGTGGGCATCGGCGTTGTCTTCGCCGGTGCGGTTGTGCAGGTAGCCGCCGCTAGCCGGGTCGGTGCCGGGATTGAAGGGGACAAGTTCTTCCAGCCAACGGTCGTAGTCCTGGTGCAGGCCGCTTTCGTTGTCGTTGATGAAGACGCTGGCCGTGATGTGCATTGCGTTTACGAGTATCAACCCATCGGTTATGCCGCTCTCGGCAACCAGTTGCTCGACCTCGTTATGAATCGAAATGATCGCCCGACGCTTGGGCACATCCATCCAAAGTTCTTTTGTCAGTGTTTTCATTACTACCTCCGGTTGCTCATTGTAACGGGCGAACCAGGAAGACGCAGCCAAAGGACGCACCTGTCATAGGCTCGGAGCCTCGGCGGGGTTGTGTACCAGCCAAGGGGCCAAGCGTCCCGTAGAACGGCGGCTAACGCCCAAGCAAACGGCGACTGGTACTTTCAAGTGATTGTAGCCGATCGACCCAGCGCATGAAAAAAGGCTTGCTAGTGTGGCAAGCCTTTTCGCTCAATCGAGTTGACAATGCTTACTTGCTAGAACTAGTAAGTTCAAAGTCAAAAGTGTTGTTGCCTGGTTGGACGTCGGCTTCCAACTCACTCTTGATGTTGTAGCGAGCAGGAATTTTCGGCTTACCGGATTTGAACTTGCCAGGTCGCTTGTTGCTGACAGTTTCCGTATCTGCTTCAGCGTCGGCAGAGTCATCTTCCTCTTCGCTCGGTGCGACTTCCACACGATTGTGGCCGACCTTAGCTCCGCGCGTCTGGCGAATGTAGGTCAGTTCGTACTTCCCTTCAGCATCGGTGCGACCGCGGGCCGGACGGCCGCTATCAGGTTGAAAGACGACGACAACACCGCTCAGCGGCTTCCCGTCGAACGTGATGGTTCCGTGCACCTGACCCAAGTCTGGCTGATCGCTAGATCCACCACAGCCTGTCAGACATAGCAGCATTACCGTCAAGGCCAGCACCAGGTGACCAGCTTGTTTCGACTTCACTGTACAACTCCGTAGTATGGCTTGAATGGGATGAAATCTTCAGCTTGGTGGCCGTGCCGCCGCATAATTGGCGACGCGGCCTGTTTGCAATGAATTCCGGGGATTAGAAATCGCCCAGGACTTCACCTTCGGCACGGGTGCTAAGCCCCTGGTAGGTCGGCATGTCCATGTTTTCCGAAAGGAAACGGACGCTTCCGTCACCCATGAGGAACTGAGCCCCACCGGCATGCCAGCTACCGGCCGCTTCTTCCGAGCCGCCATTGATCGGATCGTTGCTTTCAGCGGCGATCAAGTATTCCGTCATCTCGTTAGGTGGATTGCCGTCAGCACCACCCGAGAACATAGCATGTCGGTCGCAGCCGCTGCTAAATTGGCCGATGGTATCACCGCCCGTGTCGGGAACCTCACTCACGAAGATCGTGTTGGAGAGACCGTCACGCACGTCAGCAAACCGAGTCCGGCTGTCGACGTAGAAGATCCCGTTGCCATTCATGCAGCCCCAAGGATCTGTTTTCATGTCGTTGAGATCGGCTACGCCTGTGCAGATACAATCATCGTTGCCATTTCCGATTCGGGTACCCATGTTGCCGTTGTAATTGGATGGCTGGTCTGCGACCGCATACTTCTGTGCACCATTGCGGACGTCTGGCTGCGAGGGGCACCAGAATGCCATCACGTCGGTCTCCAGAGCAATCAGTGCCTTTCCAGAGGTTGTGCTGCCCGATTCGTTGCCAAACCCATCTGACCCCTGGATTGCATCATACAACGTCTTTTGTTCGAGGAACGGCAAAATGTTTGAGTGCCACGTCCAGCCGTGCCCGCTGTAGTTCGTACCAGCCGAATTAGGCATCCCTTGGTTGGCGGCGGACAGACTCAGAAATGTGTCGTGATAGTTGTGAAGCGCCAGTCCGATTTGCTTCAGGTTGTTCTGGCACTGCATTCTGCGGGCCGCTTCGCGGGCTTGTTGCACGGCCGGCAAAAGCAGAGCAATTAAAACCCCGATGATCGCGATCACCACCAATAGTTCCACCAGAGTAAAACCATTTCGCCCGGCTTCCGCTCGACGTGTGATTGGATAACTCATCTGCCTCACTCTTAATTAATTAAAGCGTTATAATTCAACGATTCCACTAAACCTCTTAGTGATCGCTACCGTTCCGATTGCGATGACGGTAATAGAAATGGAACGAGATGAATCCACAATCGCTTTTTCCGCAGGCCGTGGACAATTCACCGAATCTAAATAATGGCCGCTTTTTGCCCTCGCCCTTTGGGGGTCAACTTTGTTGCATAAGAGAGAGTCTTCTGCGCAATACAGAGATTAGAAATAAATCCGGTGACACTGTTAATTTTTGCTGATGCGGGCAGCCGCAACACTAAGACCAAGAAAAGACCTGTTTAGAGTCGTTTCATTCGTGTTGGTGCCACGTTCAAGTAAATCCCTTGAGGCGAGTGGACGCTAATTCGCAGAAGTACCGCTCCACTCAATAACGGCGAGAATGCCGAGATGGTCCGAAGCAACAGGCGCGTCGAGCACACGGCACTCGACGACCTTCCACCCCTGCTGGGGACGAAGCAGGATGTAATCGATTTGCCGAGTCGGTTTTCCACTGGGAATCGTAGGAAGAATCTCTCGATTGGATCGTGTCCACTTTTGTTCCAGCAGCGCAAGCGTTTTACTCTCTGGCACCGCATTCAAGTCGCCGGCCAACAGGGCAGGGCGCTCGCCCCAGTCTTGAATCAATTGAGCAATCGTCTCGCTCGAAGCAATACGCTCCTGGTCGTCAGGCCGATAGTCGAAATGAGTGGCCAGGACTTTCAGCGGTTGCTTGAGCCCCGGTAGCGTGATATCGGCCTCCATGACCCCGCGTTGTTCGCCGCCTGCCAGCGACGGAAGACGATGATTTCTGGCAGAGATGGAAGCATACCGGGTCAAAACGGCGTTGCCGTAATGCCCCCCTTGGAGATCAATGTTCCCTCCAAAGACATAGTTCATCTTTAGCAGTTTGGCGAGCTCGGCTGCCTGATCGATGTTGCCCGTCCGCTGGGTGTTTTGGTCGACTTCCTGCAGAACAATAATATCAGGCTGGGCATCGCTTAAGACTTGCGCGATGCGCGAGAGGTCGAGCTTTCCGTCAGTTCCTTCACCGTGGTGAATGTTGTAGCTGACAACCCGGATCCGTGTTGGCTCTTCCGCGATCGCCGCTGACGCAACACCAAGCGTCAGCAGTATAAGAAGATAGGTTTGCAAAGCAGGCATCGAACGTTTCACATCTAGGGAACAGGTACAAGCACTACCGCATCAGCAACGACGTAGCCGTTGACGCCTTCATTGGTGAGCGTGATCACCGTCTCACCACTCAGATCGAACTTGCCCAGCGAGACAAAGACCTTGTCGACACTAGGTGTCTTCTTCTGATTGATCGTCCCCGAGTAGACCTGCTTCCCTTGCGAGGTGACCGTTACCGGCACGTTCGAGGCCCGATTCGGATTGCTGGAATAGGCAATGCGGACGTCATACTTGCCAGCTTCCAGTTTCGAAACCTCAAAGGCAATCGACTTTTTGCCTTGCCCTTTGTTATCATCGTGGACATAGCCGGTTCCAACATATCCCGAAACCGAGCTGCTGACGGGCCACTCGCCCGTCTTCTTGGCCTGCGTGTCGTCGACCACAACACCTTCCAGCTTCTTTGGATCAATCACCTGCTTGGGATAGGAAGGCTTACGTTCCATTTGCAGAACCTGTCCATCCTTCAACAGTCGATCGCTCAGTTCAGCATATTCAATATCCTGGACAGCGATCTTCTGGTCGATGGCCATACAAGCCGCGGTGGCAGCCGATTGCCCGAGGATCATGAAGACAGGCTCCATCCGGATCGAACCGTAGGCAATGTGCGATGAAGAAACGCAGACCGGTACCAACAGGTTCGTGCATTCCTCTTTCTTCGGCGTCACACTGTCATAGCTGATCGGGTAAGGGCCGCCTGGGCTGATCTGGATATCCCCTTCGTTGCGGACATGTCCCTTATCCGTGACATACCGCTGAACGTTATGCGAGTCCATGTTATAGGAACCCATCCCAATACTCTTGGGCGTGGGTACCTGGGCTCGCAGCATCGGCTCGCACATCACAACCGGGCCAACCATTCGTCGAGCTTCGCGGACGTAGATCTGATGCGGCCAGTTGCCGTTGTCGACGAATTCATCCTTGGCCAAGCCCCACTTGTTCATCCGATCCTGAATATCCTGGGGGATAGAAGGATCGTTGGCAATAAAGTAGAGCCAGCCCTTCTGATACGTTTCGTGCTCTTGAATGATTTCCTTGCGACGCTCGTACGAGGCTTCCGGATAGTCGTAGTTCATCCCAATATTGTCGGTCGAGAACGCCCCATGGTTGTTTGTATCGGTCTTGAAGTTAGGAGCCGGATCGAACTTGTTGAAGACACCCTTCCAGCCACCCTTGAGGTAACGAGCCAGTAAAGCGTATTGCTTTGGATCGTAACCTTCTGGCTTGGGGAACTTGACCTGGTTGTCAGCCGCCGTGGTCAAACACATGCGGAAACAGTAGGCCTGAATCTTGTCGTCGCCACTTCCATCGGGTCCTGGCTTCGCAGTAGAAATGCGTGGCAACAGCCCGCTACTCGGATCCCCTTCTACCACATACGGATCGGTTGGGTATTCGAATTGATGGCTATGAGCCCGGGTAGCTTGCACCCCATTGATCGTTTCACCATAAACATCGTTCGACTCACGACCGACGTGATACGAAACGCCGGCCGCAGCCATCAGGTCTCCTTCGTAAGTCGTATCGAGGAAAATCTTTCCGGTGTAGGTATTCCCATCGAGGGTCGTAATGCTGACGATCTTGCCGTCGACCTTCTTTACACCATTCTTACGATCGAGCCACTGATCGCGGACGACAGGTATCTTGTACTCGTCGACCAGTTGCTCGAACACCTTTTCGGCTACGTGGGGTTCGAAAACCCACATCGCGTTGTCATTCGCGCGATAGCGACTGTACTGTTCAGGCTTTTGCTGACGCCAAGCACTATCTTGGTCGTAGTGCTTTTTGACACGCTCGTAGAAGTCGAGCGATAGCCCGCCGATAGCGTTTTTGTCGCCACTGTCTGTCCATCCCAAGCCGCCGCTGGAGAGACCACCGAGATGCTTGTCTGGCGAAACGATAACGACCGTCTTTCCCATTTTCTTGGCTTGCACGGCAGCGGTAATGGCAGCCGAGGTTCCCCCATAAATGACAACGTCGTAATCTTGAGGGGCAGCGACTAGCGAAGTTGCCATGGTAGACAACGCAATAGCAAACGCGGCAAGACATCGAATCACAGGGAGAACTCCAAAAAGGCAGGGGTTTTTGAGGTTCTATTATGGTAGCCCAAAGATAAGGTGGATCAATCCGCCTTGTCTCCCGACTTGCGTTGCCTTATCTGCCAATGCGACCCAAGGTGAATCAAAACAACTAAGGCGAGTTACATACCCGTTAACTGGGCTAAAGACACTCGCGATGCGGTCCCGATATCGACGACATGGCGATATCTTGCCTGATTTGCCTGATCGAAATCCCCACTAATACGAATTCCCAGCAGGGCTTACCGTGCCGAATGACTCCCAGTGGTCAGCGACAGAGAACTTCATGAAACGCTAACCATCTAGGACGTTTCGAGAGAGTTGGGCGAATTTATACTCAGGGAATAGGTCGATTCTTCATTATGCTCGGTAACCCAGGCCATTATGTCAGAGCACCCTTGTTCTTCGCCCCAGCAGCCCTTGGTTTCTGTTGTCATGGGCGTCTGGAATCCTCACCCCAAGCACTTTCCTGAAGTAGTCGAAAGCATTCTCGCGCAGACCTATCAGAATCTACAGATCATCTTGATTGAAGATCCCTCAGAACGTGACGGTCGTGAGATGGTAGGCCACTTAAAAGATGACCGGCTCACCCATATCCGTAACGAGCAGCGAACCAGTTTGCCTGATCAACTCAACAAAGGACTAGGCCTGGCTACGGCGGATCTGATCGCGCGGGGGGATGCGGACGATATTTGGGAACCGCATCGCGTTGCGACTCAGGTCCAGTGCTTTGACAACGACCCAGACCTGGTCGTTCTAGGAAGCACGTTAAACATCATCGACGATAACGGCACTCATCTCGGCTATCGCGACTACCCTCGCAAGCATGAGGATATTGTCCGAGCACTCCGCCGATATTGCCCCATCGCACAGCCTGTTGTGATGTTCCGGCGCGAAGCGGTCATGAAGTTAGGTGGATACCACAAAGACTTTTATGTGGAAGACTATGATCTTTGGTGCCGCCTGGCCAAAGCAGGTGCGAAGTTTGAGAACTACCCCGAACCGCTGGTTCGCTATCGCGTTCACCCCGAAGGTATGAAGAGCACCAAGCTCAAAAAACAACTCGGGGAAACCATTCGCATGAAAGAGGCCCACTTTCGTGGTCAGATGGTCGCAGCCGATCACATGCGTCTGCTGGCCGAGCGGGCCTTGATGTGGATGCCAAGCAAATTCGTGCTATGGCTGTTTGGACAAATGACCTTCAGCAAGCATCTTCCTTCCTCCAACCAGGCAGGCCCCTAGGCCCAATGTTGGCACGCTTTATGCATTACGGGTAAGTGAATTGAACCACGCCTATTGCAAAGGGAGCAACAACCATGGGCATTATTTCCTGGATCGTGTTCGGCCTGATTGCCGGGGCTTTGGCTAAGTTTCTCTTTCCCGGAGACGACCCGGGAGGCTGCATTGTCACCATCATCATTGGTGTCATTGGAGCCATCGTGGGTGGTTTCATCATGACCCAACTGGGATACGGCACCGTCACCGGCTTCAACCTATATAGCTTTGGTGTCGCAATCCTGGGATCGATGGTCGTTCTGGCTATCTACCGCGTTTTAATCAGCGGGAAAGCTAAATAGCAGCTGACCCAAGAAAAGCCAACAGCCTGATGGAGTTCATCAGGCTGTCTTGATTTCAATGCTTACAATTGAATCTGCGACAAGTTGGGACTGCAGCAGCCTGACTGTTCATACAGTTCGTCCTTCGCGTCAGCATTCATGACCACGAAGACTTCCCACTTGTGTCCATCTGGGTCGGCGACCCAAACCTTATCCTGCACGGCATAGCAACAGGTCGTCGCTTCTTCGTGCATTACCTTGTACCCCGCCGCTTGAAACCGCTCGGCCGCGGCATGTACTTCGGCAATCGATTTAACCTGAATGCCAAAGTGAGCAGAACCTTGCTCGACTTGAAACGGCTCGTCAATCTCGTTCAACGAAAGGTTCACCGAGGGATCGGTTGGTTCGAATTTCGCGTACCGGGGACGCACTTTGCTGGGGGCTGTTCCCAGAAGCATTTCGTAGAACTTCTGCGATGCCTCCAGATTCGAGACATTCAATGCGACATGAATGCGAAAACTGCCGGGAAAATCAACTGCGGATTCCATGTTAGACTCCTAAATACTGACCAATCTTGGCCTTGATCTCATCACGTACACGCCGAAAAGTCGGCATCTTTTCCTCATCTGTACCCTGGGCATCGGCCGGATCATCAAACGGCCAATGCAGTGTCTCCTTGGCCTCAGGGTAGATCGGACAATCTTCTCGGGCGTTATCACAAACGGTAACGACCAAATCAAATGGCTGATGCTGGAAGTCGTTGGCCGACTTGCTTTCGTATCCACCAATGTCGACGCCCAATTCTTTCATCGCTTCAATCGCCAGCGGATGGACATAGCCGGAAGGTTTCGAGCCGGCAGAGTAGGCGTCCCACTCACCCTTGCCCAGTTCGGCCCAAAGCGCTTCGGCCATTTGTGATCGGCACGAGTTGCCCGTGCATAAGATCAAAACACGTTTCATGATCCTTCCTCCACCGTATGATGTTCCGATGCAGCATCTGCCCCGGAGCTTGTTTCCGAATGAACGAACTGATAGGCGAACACAGCCAGGATCGCGCCTGCCGTCGTTGCCACGATATAGATCCACAGATGTTCCAGGTGACCGCTGACCAAAGCCGGAGCGATCGATCGAGCTGGATTCATCGAGGCACCGCAAATTGGCCCGGCGAACATCGCTTCCAGTCCAACCGTTGCCCCGATCGCGGCACCTGCCATGATTCCTTTTTCCTTGGCTCCGGTAGCAACGTTCAGGACAATGAACATCAGCAGAAACGTGAGGATCACTTCCAGCACAAACGATTGCCACCAAGGCCCCGCCGGTATCGTCGCCCCTAACGTATCGTGTTCAAGGAAAAGCACGCGCAGCGTAACACTGGCCGTGATGGCCCCAATCAGTTGAGCAACGATATAAGGAACGACTTGCTTGCCATCGAATTGGCGAGCCGTCCAAAAACCGATCGTTACTGCCGGATTGAGATGCGCACCTGAGATATCCCCCAGTGCGTAAATCAATGCCATGACGATCATCCCCCAAGTCAACGCTATACCAACGTGCGTGATCGATTCCTGGGTCATGTCATTCACCACGACCGCCCCGGTCCCGGCGAAAATGAGGGCAAACGTTCCAATGACCTCAGCCACGTATCGTCTCACAGTTGGCAGCCCCCATCGCATGCAGAGGTTCTCTTCTCGACATCCGACTGGACGACCGTTTCCAGACATTGAAAGAAGCCATCCAGGCAGCCACACGTAAGCGAGTAAAAGTTCGAAGTCCCTTCTCGACGAGACTCAATCAGCCCCACTTCCTTAAGCACTGCCAGGTGCTTGGAAACGGTCGACTGATCGCAACCAATACTTTGCGTTAACTCTTGGACACACATTTCACGCTGGCCAAGCAGATCCAACATGAACAACCGGCTCGGGTGAGCCATTGCCTTGGCTACTTTGGCACGTGCTTCGTACTGCGCAAGTGTTTTCGTGACAGGTTGTGTTGCTTCTGCTTTATTCATGGCTTAATGGCAATATAGCCATATTCGATCGAAGTGACAATACGGGAGTCAGGATGGCTTCCAAAATCAATATTAAAGAACTTGCTTTTTAGCAAACGGAATAAGTGATGCCATGCTTGCACGGCAATAATGCGGAAAATGAAGTACAAGCGTGCGTTAAACGGAGAATTGCCTGGCAGATTCTTTGAAAACAACAGCACCGCATCTCAGTCGACGAGTGCTAGCACCATTTGAGAACTTGGAGCGAATATATCAAGTTTAACGGCTAGGACTGTCGATCCCTATCAGGAGGAAGAACGACAATCTATCCGTGCGCGCGGCAACCGATTCAGAATTATGACTGCATTCAATATCGAAGCCCTTTCCGAAGTCATCTCCGCCTGCGAAGCAACCGCAGTGGAAGCCTCGGACGCGTTTTCGCGAGCATTTGATCAAAAGATCCAGCTCACCCTGGGTGAAGGAAGCCCGCTGTCGGTCGATACGGATCTAGCCGACTGGAAAGTAGCCGGGCTGGCGATTGTCTTGAATGTTGAATCTGAAGCCGCTTTAGTGCTTATTTCCCAGCCCAGCGGAGTACTACCGGATTGGTATGCATCCCCGGATCCAACCGGCGAAAGCAAGTTGGCAACATTGGGGCAGGAACTCGGCATGACTCTCTTACCAGAAGAGTTCATGGCGATGGAGTTCCAGGTTCAAGCCGTCGACAACCTGGCGGCGGCCTGCGAAAACGGCAAACCAGGCGATAGCCCTGCTAAGCTATCCCTGCAACTGGAAATCAATGGGAAGCCGCACGAGGCACTGATGGTCTGGCCTTTGACCAGCCCTGGCGGTGTCTTTCAAGCGGCGACCTCCTCCCCAGATGCATCACCACAGGAAACAGCACCTACACCTGCCAAGCCGGCCACGGCAGCAGCACCCAGTGCCCCGCAACACAGCCCTCAGGCCCAGGCTGCACGGCCACGTATTGGCAGCTACAACGAGTTGCCCAGTTTCGGTCGCAGCTTGTTGCAAATCGAAGTGCCGATTCGAGTGATCCTGGCGGCCAAGAAGATGAAGGTAAACGACATCATTAACGTGGGCGTGGGAACGATCATTCAATTCGACAAGTCGTGCGAAGATACGCTCGATGTCGAGATCGGGCGTCAAAAGATCGCCGAAGGGGAAGCCGTGAAGATCGGCGACAAGTTCGGCGTCCGCGTTACCAGTATCACCATGCCGGAAGAGCGTTACATCGCACTCAAGGCACGCAAACGCGTTCGCTAGCATCGGTATCAACGATAGCTATACCCGGATATTGCTGACTCTTCAGCCAATTCACCGCGCAGTCTGTACGGCTTCTCGTGATAAAGCTAACGCTACGCGTTCGGCGCAACCGATTCACTTCAAGGATCTCCGATGCGTCGTTTACGCGGAATGACGCGTCGTCACTGATTACATTTTCCGCGGGGAATCAGCATGTTAGTCGTACTCAGCGATCTCCATCTTACTGACGACACAAGTTGCGAGACCTTGGATTCCGGGGCCTTTCGGATCTTCACGGAACGACTTCAAGATCTCGCCGTACGTGCGTCTTGGCGGAGTGATGGCCAGTACCGCCCTATTCCCCATATCGATCTTGTTTTGCTCGGGGACGTGTTGGATATCATGCGTTCGTCGCGGTGGCTCATCGACGGACCGAAGCCTTGGAGCGCGCAGCGGTCAAGCGAATTCAGCCAACGCGTCAGTGCAATCGTCTCAGGTATCCTGTCGCGAAACCTCGAAACGACGGCCATCTTCAAAGGGATCAGCACACGACAAACCGTGCGTGTCCCTGGCATGTCCCCCGATGGCAAACCGACTTTCGACGATGACTTGCAACCTGTTCCGGTTCGTATTCACTACATGGTGGGCAATGCAGACTGGCCGTTGCACTTGAATGATCCGGCCATGAACCAGGTTCGCGGGGCGATCGTGGACGCATTCGGACTCAATAACTCACCAGAACGCCCCTTCGCGCATGAGCCTGCCGAGGATACCCATTTACTGGCTGCGTTTCGACAACATCGCATGTTTGCCCGGCATGGTGACGTGTTCGACAACCTCAGCTATGCTGGGCATCGCGACCGCGCAAGTTTGTCGGACATCCTTCTCATTGAAGGACTCATGCGGTTTCGCTTTGAAATTCAACATGGTTTCGGAGAGCAACTGCCGGCCTCTTGCCAGTTGGGTCTTCAGGAACTGGACCACGTTCGTCCTCTGGTCATGGCCCCGGTGTGCTTGAACCAGATGATGAAGATCTCGTGCCCGGTCACGTCCCTGCAATATGAACTGAAGAATTGCTGGGATCGCGTGATATCTCAGATGATGCCGCTGGTTTACCAATTGGATCGCGATAACTCTTTCGGTGTACGAGACCTGGAAGAACTGGGCACGCTCATGAAATTCCGATACCAGGATGAAGAAACCTGGGGACAGCGGGTCATGGCCTGGCTTCGCAAGCAGGGGCAAAGTAAATCGCTGTCCAAAAAGGCGATGGAGGAATGCGAGTTCCGCAATCGTCGTGCGAAACATATCGTGTTCGGCCATACCCACTGTGACGAAACCGTTCCTTTGGACGCGAGTTTCGCCGATGGATACATGCTAAGCCAACTCTACTTCAATTGTGGCACTTGGCGTCGTGTCTATACGCCGACATGCTCGGCAGGAGATTGGCGGGAATTCCTTCCTTCGGAAAAGATGACCTACCTGACCTTCTATCGTGACGACGAGCGACAGGGAGCTCCATACGAAGTTTGGAGCGGGATCCTGGGAACTGCCCCATCGCCCATTCGACGAATTCGCGTGGACGGCGCACAAAACGTCATGGCTCCCAAATCGACTCCAGTGTTCACTCCACCCCTGCGATCACCCGGTATATCATCTCCTTTGGGTGGCCACACAATACCCGCGCCCCCCTCTCCGGTTTATGAACCCCTTGGGGGTCCGCTGCGCAAATCTACAGAATCGATCCGTCCTCAACGGTGACCCAACGTCCTTTGCGGAAACCCACACGAGATCACGTGTCCGCATCCCCAATCAATCAAGTAGACTATCGAAAGGGGCAGCACGTTGGAGATTCTTCCTGATTTTGGAGGTGTTTGACAGCATGTCGCAGGCAATCGTGGTTCAAACAACGATCAGTAGCTCTGCCAATGCTGAGAAGCTTGCCGAGACCATTATTCAGCATGCCCAGGGGGCGTGTGTACAGATCGTTGGTCCCATGATCTCCGTCTATAAGTGGCAAGGCACCATCCAAAAAGAGGAAGAGTTTTTGGTCTCGATCAAAACGACGAGCCAAGCATTTCCCTCATTGGCCGAACTGATTCGTCAACACCATACTTACGACGTTCCAGAGATTATCGCGATTCCGATTGTGGACGGTTCGAGCGAGTATTTGGAGTGGGTGGCGCAATCAGTAACCTAACTAGTAACAATTCGATGTATCGGTTTCACATTTCGGTGCACGCCCGCCCCAGGTCGATGCAGTTGGGTCCGCTTGTAAAAGCGCGAGGACTCCGACTTCAAACCTTAGCGATACCTCCCGTAGGATTGGGAGAGCCCATGGGTTGCTCGTTCGAGACCGCGCAGTCGCGACTCAACAATCTCCCGCGCATGCTGTTCGAGCCTGATGGCTCTTTTGTCTGGGTCCAGGAAAGCGACAGCGATGACACCTGGCAGCTCGACGGTGTGTTATACGACCGCAACGGTCGCTTGCATTCCGCCGAAATCAAAGGGAACTGCTCGGAAGAAGCTTTCGATACGCTTTTAAGCGCGATGGGTTGGCCGGGTACAGATCTCGTTTTTCAACTGGCCGACGAGGCGATCTTTATCGACGAAGGAGAGTTTCGTCGATTTGCCTCTTGCCATGATGGCCACTGCTAATTGCTCAATTAACGCGGCCGGAACAATTCGTTCAGCCCGCGATTGATGCCTTCCTGGAGCGCCCCGCGGGCAGCATTATCAATCATACCCCGTGTCATCTGCTCGATCACCTGGCTATCGATTTTCGGCTGCTGCATCGAGCCGGAGATCGGCACGTTCAGCGCCGTACCACGCATGGAAGCCAGCCAGGGAGCTTTTTCGATCCAACTGTCTTGAATGGGAATAGCGGCCATCATTTGCATCTGTTGGTTGGCATCGACCCAACCCGAAGTGATCACGCGAACATCCCCAGACTGGACGATCAAGTTCTCGTGATAAACGCGTCCCTTAACCACTCGGTAGCGAACTTGCTGTGGTGGTAGCGTGAGAAGTGAAGCGGAACCTTGGTCGATCGCCGAGGCCGGTTTTGCTTTGACGAGGGCTTCCACGTTGCGTGCCAACATTACGTATCCTTGGGCCAGCGGACCCGAACGAACTTCGGCCCCTTGGATGTGTAGCACACCGTTGGATTCGCCTTGAATCGGATCCGCGACAGGCATCAGTCCCCTTTCAACGTCTAACGAAAAGCGGCCTTCCACGCGAGTGGCATCCGCGACAACCGGGGCAACGTAATGCAGCCACGATCGGCACATCTCTGGAGTTATCGCCACGTTTTCGATGACTCGTCCCGGAGGAATTTGCCACTGCATCGGCTGCGCGTTAAGTAGCAATTGCGTGTTGACCGTCAGCTTGCCGCCACTCAGTTCGGGGCTGTTTGCCGTCAGTTGCAATACACCTTGCCGCAATTGAGCATTCAACGTCGACTCGCCAGCCGGAATCCCAAAGAGGTTAGCCTGCTGCCACGACACGTCACCAGCGGCCTCCCAGGCAGGCGAGATCGTCAACGAGTTGCCACTGGAGTTCGCACTGCCCCACAAGGGCCCCATCCATTGAAAACGAGATGTACGTTTTCCTTGAATTTGAACTTGTGGACCAACGATCGCAGCCACCAGCGGCGATATCTTGCCCCAGTCGTAGTCGGCCTGGCCTTGAATCGCGACGTTGCCGACCGATGACAACTGGCTAACGCCCCCCTTGGCTGAAAGCTTGATCGCCGAGCAGTTCAGCTGACATTCGTGCAAGGCCAACGTATCTTCGCTGTGATTCAAGCTCAACGATTGCATGTACGCCAAATTGGCTTCGCGCCACGAAAGGGTCTGACTGCTGGCAGAAGCTGGCTGCATCTGCGGCTGACCTGCTCCATTCGAACTCGCTCCCGGAACCAACAGTTCCCAGTTCGCGATCTGTCCGTTGTTCTGAATGACGACACCATTACTATCGCTAGAGAGTGTCATGGTGCCTGACATTTCTCCGGCCACCCGGTTTTGCCCTAGCCACTGCGGCGGCACAACCCAATGCATACCGCGACTCAAATCCACGCGATAAGCAAGTTGCCCCGACGCCGTCTCGCCACTTTTGAGTGGCATATGGATATCGGTACCGCGAGCCGATATTGTCGTACCGACCACAGTGAACTGCTGACTCGAGAAGTGCTGCGCGGCCCAATCTAGTAAAGCACTACCTTCCACTCGAAGTTTTTTCTCGTGGACCTGTGTCGCGGGGCCAACCAAAGCAAAGTCGTTCAGGTCGACATTCACTCCTTCGATCAGCCACTGGTTGGTTCCCAGGGCCAGCTTGGCCAACACCATGCCATTGCCACCAAGCTGAAAGTCACTCATGCCTAGCAAACCACGAAGTTGCATCCAGATCGGATCGACAGCCCCCTGAAGTTGCAGTTTCAACGGCCACACCGTTTCCGCACTCAGGATGACGGGCACCGATGTCTGAGCCGTCAACGATGAAGTGCCAGCCTGGAACGAGGCGTTAAGCGATTCGATCTGCTGAAGCGCAGCGTTTTGCAAAACGATGGTCGATTGGATCTGTGTCTGCAGTCTTGGCTCGGCGAATAACATCTGCGAGCCTTGCATCCACTTCACATCATTCCCATTAGCTGCGGCAGCAAGTCCGACGCGACCTCCTCCCATATTTTGGATCTGCAGCGATCCTTCGAGGGTGCCTGCGACTTGGTTCCCTTGCAAATCAACAAATCTCGAAAGGTCCGAGGCCAGTCGATTGCCGTCGATAGAGAAACGGACATCCGTCTGGGGACCGTTGGTTTTTCCATCTGCAGTCAAGAACGACGAACGACAAGAAATCGCATCAAGCTGCAACTGATCGCCAGGCATCGAGATAGCCGCAGATAGTTCCAGCGGCTGCTGCCAATCGGCGTGCCGCCCATTCACAATCGCCACGATATTGGAGACGACCGCTCCTGCTCGCAACGACGAATATCCCATCTCGATATGGTTCGCCAGATTCAGCGTGACACGTCCTTCCTGAAGTTGGACCCCGTCGCGTATCTGCAGCAATTCCGGAAAGGCATTGGCCAACCGGGCAATATCGACCGTGCCGCGCATTTCCCAAGGCTGATCCCCCAACGCCTGTCCCGCCGAAGCGTTGGGAGACGATGTGGCTGTAAGGCTCGTTGGGATTCGCCCATTAATAAGGACTTGCCCCCAATCGGTCGTCAGTGTGAATTGGTTCGCTTGCGCGTGACTTCCGGCCAGCCCCAGTTCGCCAGTAACACGCAGGGTCCCATCGCTCCATCCGGCTCCACGATCCGAGTTGAGCCAGCGCATTTGAATACCCCGGGCTTCTAAATTGCATAGAACGGATGGCCCTATCTGCGATGAGACAAGATCCATTTGCCCGTTGAGTTCACCCTGGGCTAAGACTGGCTGCCCGATCCGAGCGCCAATCAGTTCCGCAACCCCAAGCGGAATTCCCTTGGTCACGACCGAAAACTTAGCTTCGCCGGAAGCCGTTGGCAGAGTTCCTTTTCCCTGCACGACACCTAACTGTTCGCGGTCGCGGAGACTCGCCGAGAAGGTACATGGTGCCGGAATTGTCGCATCACGTAAGTCAACATCAGCGGCCAGGTCCTCCAGCGTCCAGGTTCGCGAAGAATTCCCGTCAGCCAGATGCACAGTTCCTTGGCGAACAACCAACCGAAACGTTCGTGGAGAGGACGTGGACGCTTCCTCCTCTTTCGAGGGTGACTCGGCGACCGGCAGTAACTGTTCCAGGTTGCTGATCCCTTCGGATACCGTCACATGCAACACCGGCTGATTGATTTCGATCGTCCCGAGATTGGCTGCGTTGCCAATCAGGCCCAGTAGCGATTGACTGACACGGATCGTGGGGATTTCCGCAACGGGTGCTCCCTCGGCATCGACTACTTCAACGCCGTTAAGAAC
The DNA here is from genome assembly GCF_002967715.1 of Blastopirellula marina. NCBI lineage: Bacteria > Pseudomonadati > Planctomycetota > Planctomycetia > Pirellulales > Pirellulaceae > Blastopirellula > Blastopirellula marina. The sequence continues at coordinate 124,395 of NZ_PUIA01000038.1, read as the reverse complement.
AATGGGCGAGAACCAGCCCAGCGAGGCCGAGTCGACGGTGACTTTGCCATTGAGATCGGCTGTTGCCTGGGCGATTCCCCACGACAAAAGGGGCGTTTGTGCCGCGATCGACGGCAGCATCACCACCAGGAAGATCAGCCCCGTTACGACCACCAACGATCGCCACTTGCTAAAACTGCCAGAGGTATCTGTCGAATCCGTTCGATCTTTTTTCATCGCTTTGACCTTAATTCATTACGCTCAGCGCATACTTTCAGGCGGGTTGTATCGCATTGCGGAAAATCAAGCCAGATCGACTTACGAGCTAGCATCTCCGTTGGCCCGGTACCCAAGAAAAACAATGGCCCAGAATCGAAGTCCTGGGCCATGGCTAGTCTGCTTGTCAATCGATCGCCCTGGGCTAGGCTGCCCCACGTTTCTCTTCCTTCTTCTCCGCGATGGGTAGGTGTTCCTTCTCTTCCGGCACACCCAAGGCAGCCGCCACACCGGGGGCGGTGCGGATATGCAGATCGCGTTGCGGAAACGCAATTTCGATCTTCGCATCGCGGAACGCTTTGTCGATCTGCGTGTGAAGTTCCGTGATCACCAACAATCGGTTCTCCAGGTTAGGCAGATATGCTCGCAGAACCAAGTTAAGCGTGCTGTCTCCAAAACCCTCGAAGGTCGCGTTGGGACAAGGATCCTTCAGCAGGTACTGATTCTTCTCGGCAATCTCCAGCAGAATCTTACGTGCGGCTTCTGTGTCGGTGCCATAAGCGACACCAACATTAATGACCACACGATTAACCGTATCGGATAGTGTCCAGTTGAGCAGACGACCGGTAATGAATTCTTTGTTTGGAACCACGTATTCCTTGCGATCCCAGTTCGTGATCGAGGTCGCACGAATGCGAATTCGCGAGACGACCCCTGTCACGTCATGTATCGTGACAATATCACCGACACGAATCGGCCGCTCGAACAGGATGATGATCCCGGCCACGAAATTGGCGAACATTTCCTGCAAGCCAAACGCCAGGCCGAAGGTCAACGCCGTCGCCAGCCACTGAATCTGTGACCACTGCAATCCAACACAACCAAACGCCCAAATTACACCCACCATCACGATCGCATAGCTGGTCAACGATGTGATCGCATAGCGAATCGATGGTTCTAGCGGTAACCGCTGCAAGATGGTCATCTCCATCAAGCCGGGTATGTCACGAGCAAACACCAGCGTCAAAACCAAGATAAGGCCGGCGAAGGCGATCGTCAGGATCGTAATCTTCTTGGTAGCCACTTTTTCACCAGCCAGTTCCTCGGAAACGCTAGGGGCCTCTTCTTTAGCCGTCCCCTCTTTCGCATCCTTGTCCGCAGTTGCCGGGGGCATGCCTGGTGTGGTTGGCATTTCGGCCTGGGCAACTTCCTGGGGGGCCGCGATGTCGTAGCCATACTGGTCGAGCATTCGCAGGGCCGGCAATACTTGGCCCCAGATCAACCAGAAACCGACCAGCGAAATGGTAAACATGCCGGTCGCGAGAAGACGTTGTGTCTGGGCACTGTAAGCCGACAGTTCTTCCTTGGCTTGTTCAGCCAGGATCGAATTCGAGAGCGAAGCCGCTGCCGAGTCGCCGGTTTGGGCGGCCGCAGCCGCGGCACGTTCGCGGGCCTGAGCGATGCTCATTTTGCGACGAGCCAGCATGATCCAACGCATCAAGGTGGATCGGACCATCATCAGCCCCAGCACGCAGCATAGCGTCGCAAACAATCGCCACGAGAGGACCTGAGCCGTGTAGTAGTACCCCCAGAATGCGAGGCCGGCCAACACCAACGGTGCGTTCACCGATCCCCAATACCAAACGTACTTCAGACGATCGAGCCAGCCTCCTTGGTTGTAAGCGAGGTACTCTTGAAACACGCCGGTCGGGTGCAGAATTCGTGCGAGAAACGCTGCCAGAAATGCTGCCTGAACGATAAAGCAAATACGCTCGATCGCGTCATGCCCATGCGTTGGATCGCTGGCGTAGAAGGTCGAAGTGATAAACGTCAACGGCAAGAGGGTGGGAATCAACCACGTCATGCTTTTGCCAAGCAATCGCAACGAAGAATCAGGCCACTTGAAGTGAGCTTCCCCCAATCCGTTACCACGGCAGACATTTCTCAGCAGTTCCAACGGGAACCACATGACCGCGGTCCAGTACAGTCCATTGCCTACTGCGATCGAAAATGTCTGGTCGGTGCCAGACGACATCAATCGCCAAGCCACAAAGGCCACGAACGCCGGATTCACTGCTGACAAGACCACCGAGTAAAAGATGGCATGCATCGTCGGCCAGAAGGCGAAGAAGCCTGGCTTTTGGGCCAATTCTCCCAGGGATCGCACTTCGCTCTTCAGTCGGCCGCGTTTGATTACCAGGGCCACAAACAGTGATACCACGACAATCCAAATCAACAGATTGCGCTGCACGTCCGACCAAAGAACACGTGAGACATCAATCCAATTGGCCGGCGATAAAATCGCCTTGTCCGATTCGTCGACTTGCAGTTCCGTGGCGAGAATGTTGCCACTACGGATCCACAACACCCGTTTGTCGATGTAGCTTTGGTATGCAGCGATCTCGCTGGCGGTTTGCTGCTCTTTTGTCTTCAAGTCGATTAGCGTGTTCAGGTACTTTCTATTGTTTTTGATCAGCAGGCCGAGGAATTCCCGTTTCCGCTCGAACAGTTCGCGGGCCGCCAATTCGAGTTGCTCGCGTTCCGATTCGACTTGCAGTTGGGACTCGTCCATGATGCCTTGGACCAGGAGTTCGGGATTAGCGAGAGCTTCCTCCTCGTCGTCATACTCAAACTGCTTGAATTGAGCTTCGTCAATCAATTCTTGGCGATCAGGCATGCCTGTCCGCCAAGGAGACTTCTCGATCAAATCGGTGCGTTGTTTGCGGAGTAACGCACCGATCGAGCTGGTCAGACCTAGCTTCTCGACCTTCTCTTTCGTTTCGTTAAACTGTTTTCGCAACTTCCTAAGTTTGGCGTCGGCTTCGTTGGCATCTTTCTCCGCTTCGGCCAAATTCTTAGCGATTACCTGAGACGTTTCGGCCAACTCTTGATTGCGTTCGGCGTACGATCGCAATACAGGCTGAACCATGATCAACTGTTCGCGTGCCTGGCGAACGGCTTCCTGGGCCGCTTGGGCACGCTTCTTTTGTACCTGATCCGCAATGGCCTTCATCGTCTGGTCGGCGAATGCCAGGCGTTGGGTTGCCAGATCGCGTTCAAAACGGACCAAGTCGACCGCCTCTTCCGTGTCGTACTTGGCCAGTTCTGCTTCCGCAGCTACGTACTGACGATAGAGCGAGATCCGCCGGGCCATAACGTCCGTCTTGATGGCCTGTGCAAGCAAAGGATGCTCGTCCTGGGGAATGCTTTCACCGGCTTGTTTGACCTTAGCAAACTCTTTGGGAACCTCGACCATCCACTCGCGGATCTGCTTTCGTCGATCGACACGGCGTTTGGGCTCACCTTCGGCCGCGAAACGTTCTTTCTGGATGCTCGTGTTGTCGAGTTCCTGTTTGGCCTGACGCTGCTCAAGTTCCGGAAGGGGAACGTCGACGAACGACTCCGGCTTCAGCTTCTTGATCTCTTCCAGGCTACGTTTGATCACATCAATCCGCTGCTGAATTGCTTCCGGCTGCGCGTCGGCTGCCATGGTCTTTGCTTTGGCGGCGAAGTCATGGGCTTCTTTGACCTTGGCTGCTGCGCTGTTGTACAGCTCGATGGCACGCTTCTTTTTCGCTTCGTCCAGGTTGGTCGCTTCTTCCACTTCACGACGAAGCATCTCAACCCGTTCCAGTGAAAGCTCTTCCTCTGGGAGGGTCAAACCACTCGGCGCAGGCGCAGCACTGCCTGGGGGCTGTTGGGGCATCGGCTGTTGTTGCTGCGGAGCACCAAACGCGCTGCCTACCGGCTGAGTATTGGGGCCGAAGGAAGGTTGAAACTGTGTTGGAGCAGGTTGCGTTTGCGACGGGGCGTATTGCGGGGCAGGCTGAGTGAACTGCGATGGCTGCTGAGCCATCCGCTGCGGCGGTTGGGCATCGAACTGTATGGGAACGGGGCCCTGGTAACCTCCTGAAGGGGTGTCGTTACCGTCGACGGTGATCGGGATCGGGCCATAGCCTGGTCCGCCTGGTTGCTGAGCTAAGCACGTTTCCCAACCGACTAACAGTACCCAGCCAGCCAGGAAGACGCTCATCCATGAGCGTTGCGTTTGCAACATGTTTTCTTTCCAATCCGCCCCAAGACACGGCCATCCGACGATCGACCGTTTCGAGCAACTATTCCGTATCGCACCGCGGTTCAGGCGCGTCATCCATCCATGGGTAGAACCTGCGGGGCGTGTACGATAGAGTTTGCCCCGCAGAGGGTCAATCGAGATCAACTCGCTTTCCCCTTGGCGTTTGAAAAAGATCGTTCGCCCTGCATGCTAGCAGCGCGAACGGTGCGCCGTTGGGGCTTCTTAACGCCCCATTTTCAGGCGATGGGCCGAACGCCGCAGCACCTCTTGTGTGAAGACATCCCCCACCACTAAGGGAATCGTGCTTTGATCCTTCGCGGCCACCAGGAAGAAGCAGTACAGCATTTCGTCGGTAGTTTCTTCGCCAAAGGTAACACGCTGCGGAGGCGAACTCGGGTTGGTCGGATTGTTCTCCGAGTTGTCGTAGCTGGCAATCACTTCAATCCTGGTCCCAGCAGGAAGCCGCAGGGGGTCTGCTAGCATGTATTCATCCTGCCAGTTGAAATCCCACTGTGGGACATCGATCAAAACCTGGGACGTCCCATCCGGCAGATAAGCCGTGGCAGTCATCTGCTGCCCCAATAGATGCATATGGGGAATGCAGCTGAGCAGCGTGACTTCCGCCGGCAGCTTGTAAGACGCAGTGGCTTTGTACTCCTCTTCCCCTGGCGGAATATCGAGATCGAGCGACGACGTCCAAATCGCGAACGCTTCGTTCTTGGGCTTTTCAACAAAGTAGATGCCGACCTTCGAGCGATCCTTGGTCGCTTTGCCGCTGGGGTGATAGTGAATCTGCATCACCAGGTCAGCACCCTTCTGCATCTTTCGTCCCAAACCATCCGGCAGCGGACGGGGCGTTTTGCCTGGCGACCAACCCCCAATCGATCCCGACGGAACAAACCCTGGACCGCCAAAGGTCGAATAGCCTGGACCAGCTGCGGCCTTGTCTTTGGCACGGGCTTTCCCAGAGTTGTCCAGATAAAGAAGCGAGTGGTGTACGACGCTGGCATCGCCTGGCTTGAACTGAACGGTCGCCACTAACTTGTCTTCTGGAATCTCATACGGAATGACGAAGTTGCGGAAGATGTCTGCTCCGCCGGCCGGCACTTCAAAGTCTTCTTCCATCTCCAGCACCAGGTCTGGCTCGCCCAAGACCCAATCCGACGCGAAGGTCGGCAGTGGAGGCAGATCGGCAGCATCTCCTTCGGCGCGATCCGACACGGCCCACGCTTTTAAGGTTTCAATCTCGCGATCGGTCAGCGTCCGCTGGCCTTCGAACTCGCCGTGCACCTGAGCCGCTTTCCACGGTGGCATCAGCTTCGTATCAACCACCTGGGCAATTTGTCGGGCTCGCTTAGCGGCATCCATATAACTGGTCAGCGTGAACGGTCCGACCTCGCCTTCGCGATGGCATACCACGCAGTTGGCGTTCAAGATCGGCGCGATGTCGCGATTGAACGTGAGGGTCGCCTCCGTGGGACTTGGGATCGGCGGAAGTTCGTAGTAGCAACCCACCGGCTTGGTCACCGGCTCTAAAATGGGCATCCCCGCAGCCACCTTCTCGACGGCCTGCTTCAAGCTGTCTTCGGTTGCCGCCGGCTTTCGAGAACCTAATTGTAGAAACCGGTCATCGATGCGTCCCCGGTACGCAATCTCGCCGTGATGATCCAGCACGAAGACTTCCGGAACCGTGGTTGGTTTCAAGGCTTTGCCAAGGCTCGCGTCCCGGTCGAGTAGCACCGGAAACTCAATCGCGAACTCCTTGACCATGCCAGCCACATCCTGAGGTGTTTGCGTCACGTCGGCCCAGACACCCAGCAACTGGACATCTTTCTGGTTCGCGCCCCAAGCCTGGTATAGATCATTCAAAACGGGAAAGTAGGTCCGCGAAACGGGGCACTCGCCGGTCATGAAGACAAACACTCGCACCGCTTTCCGCGAGTGGGCGGCAATCTGATGCACGTTCCCTTGATGGTCTTGCCGGGTCACGTTGATCGACGAAGAAACTTCAGGGACAGACGCCACTTCTTCCGCCAGAAGCCAACCACTGACCCCCACAAGCAGGATGACTGCCGACAAGATGCTGGAACACCATTTCACGATTGCCTACTCCATAATTGAATCGCGGAACGTCGCTAACCGTTATCGGAAATCGTACGCGATGCCGCTCCTATTACCAGCAGCGATCGATCAAGCTAGTCCGATTCCTCTATCAGACATACCCTGGAGCCCCCCGAAAGGTTTCTCCCGGAGGCACATTTTCGTACGGAATATTTCTCAGGCGAATTTAGAACACCGGCTGTCATTTCGATAATCGCCGGGCAAAAATCCTTAGGGCACGGCAATTACTTCACGAGCTGCGCGTTCAGCTTAAGCTTATCGCCGACCTTCGCTTGCCACTTTTGCAAGGTCGCAAATAGTTGCTGCTTTCGCTCGGCCTGGGCAGGGTCGGTCGAAAGGTCCTTCACTTCCGTGGGATCGTTGGTCAGGTCGAACAGCTTCACGCGATTGGCCTTGGGATAGACCATCAGCTTGAAGCCATCCTGCGTGATCGACCGCTGCAGATCGAGATAGCAGTTGTAGATCGCATCGTACGATTCCGTCTTCTCGCCATGAATCAGCGGCAACAAGCTGGTGAACTCGACGTGCTCTGGCTTTTCGACCTGTGCCAGTTCCAAGGTCGTGGGCATGACATCTTGCAGGTAGACGGCGGCTTCATGCTTGCCGGGCTTAATGCCTGGGCCGGAAACCAAAAGCGGCACACGAATGCTGTGATCGTACGAGTTCTGCTTCCCCATCAGCCCATGATGACCACATGCCAGTCCATGGTCGGACGTGAAGAAGACGAACGTTTCATCCGCTTTGCCTGACTTTTCTAGCGCCTCAAGAATGCGACCAATTTGCTGGTCCATGTGCGTGATGATGGCAAAGTACTCTTGCCGATGGACCTGAACGGCATACTTAGTGCGAGGGAAGGGGGCCAGGTTCTCGTCACGCAAACTAGGTGGGCAGCCAATCTGTTTGCACTCGGGGTACTCGGGCAGAAAGTCTTCTGGCACTTCTACTTCATGGGCCGGGTACATCTCGACAAACTCTTTAGGGGACTGTCGCGGATCGTGCGGCGCGTTGAATGCGATGTACATAAAGAACGGCTTATCGTCCTTTGCTGCTTCTTCCAGGAAGCCTACGGCCTCGTCTCCGACCACTTCGCTCCAATGCTTGCCACCTTCCCAGAAGCCGCCAAACTTTGTGTCCCATGGCTGCCACTGGGTATCGTCGGCACTCTTCGGGCGGTTGTAACCTTGCGGCGTTTGCTGCGGCATTCCTCCGCGAACGTGCCCCGTAACGTCGAAGGCCTTGGCCGCGTTGGCTGGCACATGCCACTTGCCGGTCATGTACGTTCGATAGCCGGCCTTCTTCATATACTCAGACCAGAACCGACCGGCTGCCCGTTCATTCTCAGAAGTCTTGTAGATATCGTTGGCATGCCATACGAATCGCCCCGAATTGAGCATCGTTCGACTTGCCACACACACCGCGCCACTCCACGAGCCTTGGTTGTAAGCATGCGAGAACGACATGGACCGCTGGGCCAACTTGTCGAGACTGGGTGTCTTGGCCTGTGTCATTCCAACATAGCCAGGCGTTTCGTAGCTTTGGTCATCCGAAAAAAGAAACAAGATATTCGGATTCTTAGCATCATCGGCCTGAGCGAGGGAAACCATCGCGAATGCAACAAGCGGAAACAGGGAAAGGATTCGGATCACGAGGAGTACTCCGCGGGAATAACGGTGGCAGTGGACAGGAGAATAGCCCTAGCATAATCCATTGTCCGTCGACCTACCACGCGCATAAAGAAGCACGTTCCCGCGAACGAGAACGTGCCTGTGAAAGAGTAAGTACCACCACAAGGGAGCGAGGGAGTTGCTAGGCGGCAGCTTGCTCTTTGGCCAGTAACTTATCCAAACTCCACGGCCCCGAACCGACGGCCATGATGAACAACATAGTTCCCATCATCGACAAGTTCTTCATGAAGTGAATCATCTGCCCCTGCACGGCTTCCCCTTCCATGGTCCAGAAATCATGGAAGAAGTAGGTCGCCAGGACCAAAAACGTAAACAGCAAAACGGCCCCCACGCGGGCATAAAAACCCAGCAGGATCGATAGCCCACCGACAATCAAAAACACGATCGCTCCGGCCAACATCACCTGGGGAGCCGGAACCCCTTCCGAGGCCATGTACTGAGCCACCCCACTAAACTGCGGGATCTTGTTGCCCAGCGCACTCATCAGAAAGATGGTGACGATAAACAACCGTCCAACCACGGTAAGAAGACCTTGTACTATTGGATTCATATTGCTGACTTTCGTATTGGATTTGACACTTCTGGAAAAGACGATGGGATCAGGCGAGATCGAACAACATGATCTCGGCGTCTTCATCGGCTTCGATTTTCAAGATCCGCTCGTCACTGACGGCCGCACCATCGCTGGTGGCAAGTGGCTGACCGTTCAGCGTCACCGAGCCACGCAGTACCTGTAGCCAGGCATATCGCGACTCGGCCAAAGGATGCTCGACAGCCGCGCCGGCCTCAAGCTTGCTAAGGAAGATCTTCGCGTCCTGATGAATCAGCAGCGAACTATCTTCCGCATCCGGTGAAGCGACGACCCGCAGCCGATTACTCAACTGATCGTCGGGAAATCGCTTCTGTTCGTAACTGGGCGTATGCCCTTTTCGGTCGGGGAATAGCCAGATCTGATACAGGTGAACCGGCTCGTCCGCCGACGGGTTGAATTCGCTATGCGTGATGCCGGTGCCGGCGGTCATGCGTTGGAATTCGCCTGGCCGCAGCACCTCGCCGTTGCCCATCGAGTCCTTGTGCTCCAAGGCACCTTCCAGCACGTACGTGACAATTTCCATGTCGTTATGCGGGTGGGTCCCGAAGCCTTGCCCGGGGGCCACGCGGTCTTCATTCATCACGCGAAGCGAACGAAAGTGCACGTGATCGCGGTCGACGTATCCTGCGAACGAAAACGTGTGATACGCTTCGAGCCAACCATGATGGGCGTAACCGCGCTCGGCTGCCTTTCGGACTTTGATCATGACCAAGTTCCTTTACTTGGCGAGGTAACCGCCATCGACCGGAAGGCTCACGCCGTTGGTAAATGCAGCCCCATCCGAAGCGAGATACGCCACCGCCGCGGCAATCTCTTCGGACGTTGCCAATCGATTCATAGGATGTTGTGCGGCCAAGGCCTGGCGGCTTTCAGCCCCTTCTTTTCCGGCAAAGCGATCGATCATGTCGGTCGCTGTCGCCCCAGGTGCCACGGCGTTAATACGAATCCCTTGCTGGGCATATTCCAACGCAGCCGTTTTAGTAATCCCTTCGACGGCATGTTTCGAGGCGATGTAAATGCTGGCCCCCGGCATGGCCACGTGCCCGACAATGCTGGACGTGTTGACGATCACGCCCCCACCTTGCTGCAGCATGTGCTGGATCTCGTACTTCATGCTGAGAAACACACCCAGCACGTTGATGTCGAACACCTTGCGGTAGTCGTCGACCGAGAAGTCAGTCACCATGCCCACGGCTTCGACGCCGGCGTTGTTGAACGCGATGTCGATACGGCCATACTTCTCGACGGTCTGATCGACCAGGCTTTTCACGTCTTCCTCGCTGCTGACATCCGCCTTCACGAAAACCGCTTCCCCTCCTGCTGATTTGATTCGATCGACAACGGCGGTACCCAATTGCTCGCGACGCCCAGCGACGACGACCTTCGCTCCTTGCCCCGCAAACAGAACGGCCGCGGCCTCACCAATGCCAGAGGTTCCGCCAGTAATCAGTACGACCTTGTCTTGAAAACTCATTGGTCCAACTCCTCAAAAACAAAACACCAGGTGAACTATTTACATGTAAACTATTTAACAAAAAAAGAGATGCTTACTCAGGCTCGCGGGTTACAGCTTCACGTGACTTTTCCAACAATTCGATCAGCTGTTGAAGTTCCTGCTGATTTAGATGGCCGATCAGTTGCTTGTGCATCTCCATCAGAGGCTGATCGATCTGGGCCAGAATCTCGAGAGCCTTATCCGTGATGGCCACGTACACGACGCGACGATCTTTTTCACAGCGGACGCGGCTCACCAGATCCTGCTTTTCTAATCGATCGATAAGACCAGTGATCGCAGGAACGACCTGAATCAGTCGGCCTGCGATCTCCAACGAAGGCAACGGTTTACCTTCCCCACGCAGAATTCGCAGGACATTGTACTGCGAGCCTGTCAGACCATACTCCCGCAATAAACGCCCCAGACGATTATGAAACAGGTCGCTAGTCCTCAAAATGTTGAGGATCGCTTCTTGTTCCTTGGAATCGAAAGGATCGCGTTTCTTGAGTTCGTCTTTTAGTCCACGTGGGGTCATTTCTTTCTCCGTCTCACTTACTTTACATGTAAACCATCTGCCTGGCAAGATGAATCCCTGAATTTCCTCCTCCACTTCCCCCACGCAGAGGTATTCCCAGCACGATACATCATCCTGCGGTCTATTTGCATACCCCCGGGGGTAATGTGTTAAACTAAAAAGTCTGTAGAGTTTCTTTCTACACCCACCATCCCTGCCCCCATTCCTTTTCCAATATAGATTCTTGCATGAAAAGCATTTTCTCGGCCGCACTGACGGCCCTGCTCTGTTGCTGGTCTTCCTCGTTGATGGCTGCCGATCTGCTGGTCGAAGCGGAAAGCTTTGCCGACCATGGCGGCTGGCAGTTGGATACCCAGTTCATCAACGAGATGGGCTCTCCCTACTTGCTGGCCCATGGCCTTGGCAAGCCGGTCGCGGAAGCTAAGACGGAAGTCACCTTTCCGGAAACCGGCAGTTACCATGTCTTCGTTCGCACGAAAGATTGGGTAGCTCAATGGAATGCCAAGGGCGCACCTGGCAAGTTTCAAGTGGCGATCGATGGTAAGCCGCTCGACAAAACCTTCGGCACCGAGAGCGCCGAGTGGTTCTGGCAAGATGGCGGCGTTGTCAACATCGACAAGAAAGACGTCACGCTGAGCATCAAGGACCTGACCGGCTTTGATGGTCGCTGCGACGCGATCTTCTTCACCACCAACGCCAATGCCGCTCCACCTTCCAGTGGCAGCCAACTGGCCAAGTGGCGTAAAGATCAGCTCGGCATTACCGAAGACATTAAGACCGAAGGCCCTTACGACCTGGTCGTGATCGGGGGTGGCTATTCCGGCATGGGTGCCGCGATCAGTGCGGCCCGCATGGGATGCAAAGTAGCATTGATTCAAGACCGCCCGGTGCTTGGCGGTAACGGAAGTAGCGAAGTCCGCGTCTGGGCGATGGGTAACATTCGTCGTGGTAAATACCCACGCATCGGTGAGATCGTCGAAGAGTTCGCCGACAAAGCGAAGAAGTCCCCTGGTACCTACGAGGAATTCGGCGACGAAAAGAAAGAAGAAATCGTTCGTGCCGAGTCGAACATCGATCTTTTCCTAAATCACCACGCTAACGACCTGGAAATGAAGGACGGCAAGATCGCCTCGATCACGGCGTTCGATACCCGCACCAGCCAGGTTCGCAAGTTTGAAGGCGCTCTGTTCTGCGATGGTACCGGTCATGGCACGATCGGTGCGTTGGCAGGTGCCCTGTACGACCAGACCGACAAAGGTCGCATGGGCATGAGCAACATGTGGCGTTGGGATGAAACCGACCAGGAAACGACCTTCCCCGAAACGCCGTGGGCGCTCGACCTGACGATGAAAGACTTCCCTTACCCACGCGACCATCACGGCCAGTGGTTCTGGGAAAGTGGTTTCGATAAAGACCCAATCCAAGGTGCCGAAGCGATCCGCGACTGGAACCTGCGAGCCGTTTACGGGGCGTTCAACGCGATGAAGAATCGTGACGGGGCTTCCAAGCACAAGAACGCTGAACTGACCTGGCTGGCCTATGTCGGTGGTCCTCGCGAGTCACGCCGCTTGATCGGCGACGTGATTCTGACCGAAGAAGACATTGTGGCCAAACGCGACTTCAAAGATGGCTGCGTGCCGAGCACCTGGTCGATCGACCTGCATTACCCCAAGAAGGAGTTCGCCGACAAGTTCCCCGACAACCCGTTCATTTCGATTGCCGTGCACGATCAGCGTGTCGATCGATCGTATGGCTACCCCGTTCCTTACCGCTGCTTCTACTCGAAGAATGTTCCGAACCTGTTCATGGCCGGACGCTGCATCAGCGTCACCCACGAAGCGTTGGGTACCGTTCGCGTGATGAAGACCTGCGGCATGATGGGTGAAGTTGTCGGCAAGGCCGCCTCACTCTGCAAGATCTACGACTGCTCGCCACGCCAGGTGTACGAAGAGCACTGGGACGAAATGGACACGCTGCTCAACCTGCCTGGTCAGGCTCGCCGAGAGACCGTTGATGCCGAGATTGAAATGCCAGCGAACCTTCTGCCGACTTCCCCTTACGGTCCCCCTTCGGGTATCAACCCCACCAAGCTGGCCGGTATCGTCATCGACGATCGCGACGCTGAGAAGACCGGCAAGTGGACTGAAGGAACCGGCCTGAAGGGATACGTAAATCACGGGTATCTCTACGCCGGTGAAAAGGGTGCCAAGATTCGTTTCCCCATCAAAGTCGAAAAGGCGGGTAACTACGAGATTCGCTACGCTTACCTGCCGCACGAAAATCGCACGGCCAAGGCCAACGTCGTCGTGGCAATCGATACCTCGCGGGAAACGACCGTGATCAACATGAAGGAAGAACCGCCAATCGACGGTGGCTTCTACTCGCTGGGCATCTTCACCATCAAACCAGGCGAAGAGTCGTACGTTGAAGTTGAATCCCGCGGCGATGGAAACATCCACGCTGATGCGATTCAGTTGATTCCCGTCGCTGGGAAGTAACGCACCTTCATGGCGGAAGAAATCAGCCCAGCCAACGTACCAACCAAGAAACGCAGGTCCTTCGGCCTGCGTTTGCTTCTGCATGGATACCGGTTCGCGCTGATCGCAGCGATTGCGATGCTGATCCGCTTTCATAGCCAACGCGAAAGCCAGGCCGCGCTCGACCCGGCCGAGATCTCGCTGGAAGACGTTCAGGCACTGCTCCCCGCTGCCACCTTACTGGTAGCGGCGGCCGATCGCGAAGGGGCCTACATTCAAGATGCCGCTGGCAAACGCATCGGCTGGGCCGTGACCACGCTGCCCACCGCCAGTAATATCATCGGCTTCTCAGGCCCCACCAATTCGCTGGTCATCGTCGATGCCGACAACAAAATCCGCGGAGTCCAAGTCCTTTCCAGCAAAGATACGCCGGAACACCTGGCCGCCGTGCTGAAAGCAACCTGGTTTCTGAAACAGTTTGCCGAAAAATCACCGGAAGATCTGGGAGGCAAGACGAAACTCGATGCCGTCTCGGGAGCCACGCTAACGAGCCTGGCCATTATTGAGTCGGTAACAAAGACACTCGGCAGCGACCCACCCAACTATCGTTTTCCGAAGGAGATCACACTCGAAGAAGTCGCCGAGATCGTGCCAGAGGCGAAACAGTTGATCTCCCAACGTTCGCCACGTGGCTGGTTCCATGTCGTGGATGCCGACGGTAGGTCAATCGCTACCGCCTGGCGAACCAGTCCTCAGACCGATCAGCACGTTGGCTATCAAGGGCCGTCCGACGTGTTGGTGGTGATGGACATGGAAGGCAAGCTGAAAGCGGCCGCGCTGCGGGAAAGTTACGACAACGACCCCTACGTGCGATACGTTCGCGAAGACTGGTCCTTTCCCGAATACCTGGCCGGTTACGATCTCGATCAGCTCGCCAAGCTCGACATGAAAGCAGCCGAAATTGAAGGGGTTTCAGGGGCCACCATGACCAGCCAGTCGGCAACCCAGGCCATTGGGATCGCCGCGGCGGCCTATCAGCGAGAGATGCAGGCCACCCAAAAGCCTCCACTGGCAAACGCGCCGATCCTTTTCACCTGGCGAGATGCCGTGACGCTGCTGGTCATTGTCGCGGCCCTGGCCGTCGCATTTACCAATCTGCGCGGCAAGAAGTGGGTGCAGTTCGGTTTTGGATTCATCGTGATAGTTTATCTTGGCTTCTTCGCCGGGGACATTCTTTCGATGGCTCTCTTTGTCGGCTGGGCCAGTCATCCGGTTCCCTGGCAGAAGTGCGTTGGCCTGGTCGCCGTGGCGATCGCGGCTTTCGCGGTTCCCTTGTTCAGTAAGAAGCAGGTCTACTGCAATCACCTGTGCCCGCATGGAGCCGCCCAGATGATGATTCTGCGTTTCTCGAAATGGAACTGGAAGATTCCCAAAAAGCTACGTCTGGTCCTATCCGCGGTGCCGGCGGTGCTGTTGGCGGTTTGCATTCTCATCGCTTTCTCGGTCATCGATGGTAACCTGGCCGCATTAGAACCCTTTGATGCGTACGTCCCCACGATTTCGGGTTGGGCTTCATTATCGATCGCCATCGGAGGGCTTATTTTCTCGGCCTTCGTGCCGATGGGCTTCTGCCGGTATGCCTGCCCGACCGGAGCGGTAATTTCTCACGTCCGCTGGAATGCCTCGAGCGACCAGTGGAGCGTTCGCGACAGTATCGCTACACTCCTCCTGGGCTTGGCCGTGATTTGTTTCTGGCTATAGTGCCGCCGTCGTCGAAGTTCGCGGGGTATGCTTCTATAATAAAACACACGTCCCCTGGCACTTCCTTTTCTCAGCTAAACTTCTCGAACCGCGAGCAGCACTGTTATGGACCAGAAAAAGATGGGCCCCTATCGCCTGGAAGCCACGATTGGCAGTGGTGGCATGGGGACAGTTTATCGTGGTATCGACGAACGAACCGGCGACAAGGCCGCGATCAAAGTCCTGCCCAGCCATCTTTCCCATAACGAAGGCTTGCGTGAACGGTTTCAACGCGAGATCGAAACGCTGTTACAGTTGAAACATCCCAACATCGTTCGCCTGTTTGGTTTTGGTGAAGAAGATGGCGAGTTGTTCTATGCGATGGAACTGGTCGATGGCCGTAGCCTGGCCGAGGTGATCGTCAAAACGCCCATCAAAAGCTGGCGAACCGTCGTCCGGTATGCCTTGGCCATCGCGTCTGGCCTGCGTCAGGCCCACGACATGGGGATCGTCCATCGCGACATCAAGCCGGCCAACGTGTTGATTACCCGCGACGACAAAGTGAAGATCCTCGACTTCGGGATCGCCCGTCTCTTCGGTGCCACTGGCGTTACGATGGCCGGCGGTATCGTCGGTACCGCCGACTACATGGCCCCCGAACAGGCCTTTGGCGAAGGGGTCACTCCCAAGGCCGATCTCTACAGCCTGGGAGCACTCATGTATGCGATGCTCGCGCGACAGCCACCTTTTCGCGGCAACTCGGTGACCGAGATCCTCGACAAGCTTCGCTACAACGAACCGATTCCGATCGATCGCCTGGTCGAGGCGCTGCCAAATGACTTGAGTCAATTGATCACGCAGCTACTGGACAAGAATCCGGAGAACCGAGTCCCGACGGCACGGGCCCTTTGCCGTCGACTGGAAGCCTTGCTGGAACTTCCCGAAGAGACCGACTTTGACTTGCACCTGGCCGACCATTCGACCAAAGCGCCATCCGCTCCCGGGGACGAGTACGAATTGAAAGAAGCCGAGGAGGAGGCTCCCACGCTCGATCCGCAAGCACGAAAGCTTGCCGAGGCCCCCACGATGCAGCTTTCTGAGGAAGAAAGCGGGCGAGACCGCAAGTCGCCGAGCCACGACGGAGCCACTGAGGCCCCCGCAACGATCGTGACGCAGCGAGGCAAAAAGGATGCCCCTCAAACCCGCTTCACCACCGTTGCCGAGCAGCGCCAGCGAACGTCCGAGGAAGAATCGCGTCGCGAAAAGAGCAGTGCGTGGATTAACTACCTTCAGATCGGCGGCCTGTTGATCGCACTGGGCGTGGTCGTGACCGTGATGTTCATTGCCCCGCAAAAACCCGACGCGGATCAGGTTTATCGCTCGATCGAATTGAGCGCAAACGACGGGAACCTGGCCGAAGTCACCGAACAGATGGACGACTTCCTGGAACGCTTTCCGGAAGATCCCCGCTCGGAATATGTCGCCCAACTCAAAGAAGAATTAAATCTTCGCCGACAAGAGAATCGTTATCGCCTGGCCGCCTCGATGGGGAGAATCAACCAGGGCATGCACCCGGTTGAACAGATCTACCTGGATGCGATGAAAACGAACGAGTACGACCCTGTCGCCGCGCGCGACAAATTGCATGCATTGATCATGACCTACGGCCCATCCGATGCCCAGCAAGGGGATGTTGCCCGCTGCCTGGTTCTGGCAGAACGACGTTTCAAGCAACTCAATACGGCCATTGCCAGCCAGAGCAAGCAGCAAACGATTTCCATTCGCGAGCGACTCGACTATGCCCAGCGAATTTCTTCGGACGATCCTGTCCAAGCCGAGCGCATTTATCGAGGTGTGATCCAACTGCTTCAAGACAAGCCGTGGGGCTCTAACATGCTCGACGAGGCCAAACTGCGACTCGAACAGGTAACCTCCCGATAGGAACTCTCATATCCAGACCTTACCCCTAGTCGTGCTGCCCGGGGTTTGGTCTTTCGGCGATGTTGTTCTATCATAGGGAATATCCCTCCAACTTCCCGCCTTGACGATTCCTGCCCAACTACGGACTGGTCCCATGAAGCTGCATCGCTTTGCGCCGCTCTGGCTGCTCCTGTTTCTTGTTGTGCCTGCCACAGCCGCCGATTGGTATATCGCCCCTGGCGGCAGCGATGAAGCTGCCGGCACCCAGACCGCTCCATTCGCGACACTTGCCAGGGCTCGCGATGCCATTCGCAATCATGCTCAGGATGAAGCCCACACCGTTTGGGTTGCCGATGGGACGTATCTCCTGGCATCTCCCTTTGAGCTGACGCCGGAAGATAGCGGCACGCAAGAGCGCCCCATCCTCTACCGAGCGATGGAAGGGGCCACCCCGATCTTCTCCGGAGGAAGCGTCGTTTCTGGCTGGAAGCAGGAGGGCAAGTTCTGGCTGGCCACTCTCCCCACCGAGCTTCGCACACCTCTTCCCGAACAACTGATCGCCGGCGAGCAGCCAACCACGCTGGCCCGCGAACCAGACGAGGGGCTGTACACCCTGACCAGCGTAACGGAAGACGCTCCTGCGAAAGGACCCACCAAGCAAACGCTTCATCTAACGGGCCAAGATTACGCGGCCACACTTGCCAATATCATGCCCGAAGAACTGCCTCAGGTTCAGCTGTTGGCCTTTCACAAATGGGACAACACGCGGCGGCATCTCGATCAGCTTCAGTCAGAGCAGCACGCGATGGTGACCTTCGGGCGAAAGATGAAGGGGTGGAATCCCCTCGACGAGAAAACCCAGATCCGCCTCGAAAACTTCGCCGCGGCCCTCGATACACCTGGCGAGTGGCATGCGGGCACCGACGGTGTCATTCGCTACTTCCCACGAGCAGGAGAAGATCCATCGCAAATGCAGATGATTGTGCCGCGGCTTGAGAAGCTGCTGATCGTGCGCGGTAAACCTGACGCGGATCAGTTAGTTCAGCACGTTGAACTGCGCGGTCTGCGTTTCTTGCACGCACGCTGGACGACGCCTAAAGGTGGCTTCGAGCCCAGCCAGGCCGCTTCTCCCATTGAGGCCGCCGTTTTGCTCGATGGTGCCCGGCATGTCACCATCGCCGACTGCGAGATCGGCCACGTCGGCATCTACGGCATCTGGTTTCGCCAGGGATGCCAGCACTGCACGCTCACGCGAACCTGGGTTCACGATTGTGGTGCCGGCGGCGTACGAATCGGCGAAACTAGCATGCGCCGCGATCCAAAACAACAGACCGATCACATCACCATCGATAACAATATCCTCAATCGCGGCGGACGAATTTTCCCGTGTGCCGTCGGTCTGTGGATTGGCCATAGTCCTGATAATCGCGTTACCCATAACGAGATCGCCGACTACTTCTACACCGGCATCTCGGTCGGCTGGCGGTGGGGCTACGACGAAAGCTTCGCAAAGCGAAACACCATTGCCAAGAACCATGTCCATCATCTGGGCTACGGCGTGCTGAGCGATATGGGAGGCATCTACACGCTTGGTCCTTCGGAAGGTACGGTCGTCCGTGGCAACATCTTCCACGACATTCATGCCTACAGCTATGGCGGCTGGGGGATGTACACCGACGAAGGGAGCAGCGGAATCCTCTTCGAGGACAACCTCGTCTACCGTACCAAGACCGGCGGGTTTCATCAGCACTACGGCCAAGACAACATCGTTCGCAACAACATCCTGGCATTCGCTCAGCTCTATCAATTGCAAGCAACACGCGTCGAACCACATCGGTCGTTCGTCCTTGAGCGGAACATCGTCTATTACGATCAAGGGGAACTACTGCACGGCCAGTGGAGCAAGATCAAGCACGACAGTTCCAACAACTGTTACTTCGATGCCTCTGGCAGGCCGGTCACCTTTGAAGGCAAATCGCTCAAAGAGTGGCAATCGCTGGGGCACGAAACCGGGTCGATCATTGCGGACCCCAATTTTGCCGATGCCGAGAAGTTCAACTTCACCCTTGCGGCAGACTCACCTGCGACCAAGCTTGGTTTTCGCGCATTCAGAACAGACGACGTCGGCGTCTATGGCCAGAAGCAGTGGATCGACAAAGCAAACAGCTTTCAGTATCTGCCTGTTCGACCGGAATAGAAGGAAACCAACAGGGCCAGCGGTGCACTGCACTGGCCGCATTGTTTCCGCAGAAGAGGCGATCTTAAACCGCTTCAGCGAATAGTTCGACTTCCGGGAAATCGACTTCCGTCCCGGCAACGTGGTTGAAGAAATTGGTGAAGAAGTTCAAGGCCACCAGGCCAACCACTTCGGTAATTTCTTCATCACTAAGTCCCGCTGCTTTCGCGGCGTTGAACTGATCGTCGCTGATGAAGCCCTTGGTCTGGGCAATCGCGTCGGTCAGATCGAGTACCGCTTGTTCCTTCGCGTCGGCAGCTTCTCCTTGGCGGACCTTCACGGTCTCTTCTTCGGTATAACCAACCATCTTGCCGATGGCCGTGTGAGCCGAGACACAGTACTGGCATTGGTTCTTTTCACCAACTCGCATCGCCACAGCTTCGCGGGCCTTGGCCGAAAGCTGCGAATGCCCCATCGCTCCGGAAAAGCCGAGGTAGGCTTCCAACACCGACGGCGAGTTCGCCATCGTCGCGATGATATTGATGTGCTTGCCGAGCTTCTTCTTTGCAGCGTCTAGAAGCTCGCGCTGCTTACCTTCGGCTTGTTCCAATGAAATCGGTTGCAGTCGAGGCATGACGGGTTTCTCCTTGTGTGTAGTTGTCAGTACTTCAGCGTAACTGACCCCTTCGATACCGACTCGATACGAAGAGTTACACGCGAAAAACCCGATTCTTGAGAATTCGCCCCAGGCGTAATCTACTTCACGTAAACGCCTGCGGTGATGGCATATCGCAGGCCGGCACAGTAAGGAATGCCTGGATCAATGTCGATTACCTTACGTGGCGGACCGAGCAGTGCTTCCTCGAAACGACACTTCCACACTTGAGAAGAAGTGATACCAGGGAAGGCCTGGCCGTCCTGCAGCTTGGGACCATTTTCGAAGACTTCCAAGGCCTTCTCGTAGACGATCTGCTGAATCTCGCGCCAATCCAATCCACGGAAGTGACATTGAAAGTCAGGCCACCCCAAGACCCCCAGTCCCAAGCTATCGACGATCATGTCACGCGATTCATCATCGCGGCGTTCGCCATAGCCGATCACCCGCGAGACGCGCACGTTGAACGCGCCGGGTGCCTTCCACGGTTTGGCCGGTACATCGTCCAGTCCCGAGAGGAACTTCTGGGGATCGAGAAACTGCTCGGTAGCTTCCCAGTAGATCGCATCACAAGGAACGGCTTCAATCACACTGGCCACCAGAAACTGCATCATCTGTAGCCGTTCGATCGGACGCATGTTCGACGCGGTCTGATCGATGACTACCAGTTGATGCTCGCAGTCACCTACAGTTTCTTCGGCATCGTCCCACAACCACGACTGCTCCAGGGCCGGCAGGAAAGGGGTCAGGTCGCCGGGGTATTCAATCTCTTCGGCTCGAATACTCCACGTCGCCCCAACCGACTTGCCACCGATATTGGTGACATGCTTGGGGTGACGAAAGTCCAGACGATCGGAATCTCGCTTCCCATCGCGCGGTGCAAAGCCTTCCGCTCGCGTTTGCATCTTGTCCAGGATCGCCCCTTTAGGAACGTTTGGTTTCGCTTTGTAGAACAATCGGACACGGTAGTCGCGCGAATCAGCGTTGTCTTCGAGCACGAATTCTCCTTGTGCTTCTTTCCAGCCATGAGGTGCATCTATAAGCCTGGGTGCACTTAAGTATACTTCGCCGAGGCCCCCAATACTTACTGCTTCACGTACTTTATTTGGCAGATCTTGGTTTCTGTTTCGTCTCTTATGTACGATCCCGTGTAGGTAAAACCGTTCTCCGAGGGCTAGGCTACCATAATAAACAGGATGGGGCCGTACAGCGATTGCTGGGTTCCTATCTCTTTCAAGATGCCCGTTTTGTCGTCAAGCTGCCCCTCGAAAGGCATCGAAAATGGTGTCTTCTTATCAATCCATAGACCGACAAACTTCTGCTTTTCGCCGTCGTACCCCAGAACACTAAATGATTCGATCGTTCGATCTTTGGACAATCGCTGATAGGACTGTGTCACCCAATGCCCCTGTTGAATCGACTTGAACTCCGCCGTCCCTTCGACAACCGAGACTTCCTTCCCATCCTTATCCAATTCGACGTGGGCTGTCTTACAAGTGCCAACCAAGGCATTCATATACGGATGCGGTTTAGCCGAAGCACCAAGCTTTTGTTGGGCCTCTTCCAGGGCCGCAGACTCCAAACTGTCGAATTCCGCTTGCGATGCTTCCTGAGCGACCGCAACCGACACGAGCCCCGCCAAGAAAACGATCCCCATCAACCTGCTAGCAAGTCGCATGAAACAAACTCCCTGATAGGCCCCCCAAGTGAACGTATCGCTGACCACACTGCAGCCTATTTTAGTGCCGCAAGGCCCCCCTATTCACGCTCTTTCTCCAATCTATTTCTCAGCTGCAATGCATATGGCAATGTAGATTCCTTTATGTATTTTGCCCCGCTTCATTCACTAGCTGCACCGTAGGCATTCGACCATTTCTTTTTTGCACATTCCGCGAAAAGAATTGATTGACGACTCACAGAATCCCGCATAAAACGACAATTGAACGGACACAACCGGATTGCAGGATTCGCAAATTTTTGAACGAAGGGGTGCCAGCTTATCATTTCCTCTCACCGCTAAGGAGGATGCCATGCCCGACCTGCAACGATTGACGGATGCCGCAGTAACGAAACTTCTCACCGAGCACGCATTGCTGCACGATCTTCTGGAAGAAGCCGATCGAATTACTGCCGAAGGGGATTCACCCGAGCCCCTGGTTTTGGGACTTTCCGAACTACGCGACATGATGCATGACCAGTTCGCCGATGAAGAACGCGGCGGCTATCTCCAAGAGACCATCTGCATTGCTCCGCGGTACTCGTCGGAATGCGAGCAACTGCGACTGGAACATCGCTTGTTGTTAAGTGACATCGACGCGATGCTCGACGATTTGCACCATAGCCCCACGGAGACCCTGGCCACATTCCATGTCCGATTCCGTGACTTCACGACCCGCTTTTTGAACCACGAGCACCACGAAAACGCGGTCGTTCAAAAGGCGCTCGAAGAAGACATCGGCGTCGGCGACTAGCCCGCCGCCAACAACACCCCGCCCCAATTGCTCATCATGGCCACCGAGGTCTCCGCGGTAGGCCTTTTTTGTTGGATGACCAATCGTGCCAGGATGACACGCAAACCGCATCCAGACTACAAACCAAGCGACGGCAGGTCCTTGTTTCGTTGTCCCATCGCTTGACTGCCGCCGCTACTGATGCCCACAACGGTGGAAAGCCAAGCATTGCCCGGAGTCGCGAAGTCGGGCATTGTGACAATGGGCAATCACACCTCGCGACCAACCAGACCGCGGGACATACAGGTTGACTATGAAGGCATCAGACGAACACAGCAGGGCCCTGACCACCGCGATCAATGACTTGTACGCGACGTTTGCGAACTATCAGATTCCCAGTCTCAGCCATCTCGCTGCTTCGACTTCGGCCCAAGTAACGTCGAACTAGTGGACATCCGCGATTACCCGCTTCGTGACATCCCCAAACGAACTCTCCGAGGCATGGAGTTCTTCGCGTATGGCTGGGAGTCTTGGGGCAGCGAAAGCGAGGTAAAGCACTTCTTGCCTCGCCTGCTTGAGATAGTCTCAGAGGATATCGACCTGTCCGACCCTGGCCTGGCAGGACTATTTAAGTACAAACTCTGCGGCGTACTCCGCTCAAGGCGGAACGCCCCGCCACAAGGGGTCTCGTGGCCAAAGAAGGAGCGTGAAACGCTCGCAGTCTGGGCTGAAGCTGTTCTCGTGTTTCACCTTCACGTCTCAGAGGACGTTCTCGGCCTTGTGGAAGCGGTGCTGGAGATGGGAATGCTTCCTAGTGAGATCGTCAGCATCTGGTCAGGTGTTGATGCGGAGTTGCTTAGGTCTCAGGTAGACCCTTGCTGGACGCCCACCTATGCCGATGACCCAGACGTTCGATCGCTGGCATTGGATGTCTCTGACTGGATGGGTATGGTCGATGAAGGATGATTTGACAAAAACCACGTCATTTCGTCCCTATCCGTCGCGGGCACGTCCCAGTAAAATCAACCGATTCCCCTTGATATTTTGTTTTCCACTGGGCACCAGCGCGAATTTTGATGAACGATCCTCAGGCATCGACCGTTACTCGGCCGGAACTTCTGGCCCCTGCTGGCGACTGGGACTGTGCGCGTGCGGCCATCGCCAATGGTGCCGACGCGATCTATTTTGGTCTCGAAACGGGCTTCAATGCCCGCGCCCGAGCCAAGAACTTCTCGCTCGACGACCTGCCACGCTTGATGGAAATGCTGCACTGGCATGGGGTTCGTGGTTATACGACTGTCAACACGCTGACCTTCAGCGACGAACTGGCCACTATCGAGCCCATCATCCGCCGCATCGCCGAGGCCGGCACCGATGCCGTACTGGTGCAAGACCTGGGCCTGGTCGGGCTCATCCGCCGTACCGCCCCCGAGTTGCCGATCCACGCCTCGACGCAAATGACCCTGACTAGCGCCGAGTGCATTGCCGAGATCGAAGAAACCGGCATCGAACGCGTCGTGCTCGCCCGCGAGCTTTCGGTAAACGAGATCTCCAAGATCCACGACAAAACGACCATGCCGCTGGAAGCGTTCGTGCATGGGGCCCTGTGCGTCGCCTATAGTGGGCAGTGCCTGACCAGCGAATCGCTTGGCGGCCGCAGCGCCAACCGGGGCCAGTGTGCCCAGGCCTGTCGCTTGCCGTACGAATTAGTTTGCGACGGAGCCGATATCGACCTGGGTGCTCAGAAGTATCTCTTGAGCCCGCAAGACCTGGCCGCGTTTGCGTTGGTGCCGGAACTGCTGGCCGCCGGGGTCGTTTCGTTCAAGATCGAAGGGCGCCTGAAAACGCCTGAGTACGTGGCCAACATTACGCGTCATTACCGCCAGGCGATCGACGCCGCTTTGGCTGGTAAGCCGGTGACCTTCACCCCGCGGCAAGTTGAAGAGATGGAACTCTCCTTCTCGCGTGGCTTCTCTCCTGGCTGGCTGCATGGCTGCGATCACAAGATGCTCGTCCCGGCGACCAGCAGTTCCAAGCGAGGTGTCCTGGTGGCCGAGGTCGTGGCAGTCGATGATCGCCGCAAGCGGGTCAAGCTCGAACTGCACGGGCGTTTGAAGGCTGGCGATGGCATCGTCTTCGAAGGAGATCGTGCCGCCGGGAAAGAGCAGGGGGGACGCGTCTTCACCGTTAGCCAACGCGGACGCCGCGTCACCGGAGAAGCGACCAGCGGCGAGGTCGAAATCGACTTCCCTCGTGGCTCGGTCGACTTTCAATATATCACTCCAGGCCTGAAGGTCTGGAAGAGTGACGACCCGGCCCTCACGCGAGAACTTCGCAAGACCTACAGCGGAGAGCTTCACGGCCGCGACATCCCGCTGACGATCAACGCCACCGCGCGAGTCGGGCAGCCGCTCCGCGTATTCGTCTCTAGCGAGTCGTTGGGGCAAATCGAACTGGAAACGGAAGCCCCACTCGAGGAAGCACGTAAGCACGCTTTGAGTGAATCCGTCCTCCAAGAACAGTTCTCGCGTCTCGGGGGCAGTGGCTATAGCCTCGAGTCCCTCTCTGCCAAGATCGCCGGAACGCCGATGGTTCCGCTGAGCGTACTGGGCAAGCTTCGCAAGGAAATGATCACCCAGCTCGACGAAGCCCGTCAGCAAATGGCCCGTTTCCGGCGAACGATCCAGCATGACCTGGTGCTCTCGCAAATGCAGAGCGAAGTCGAAACAGCGACCACCGAACCAGGCGAACCGAAGCTGATCGTGCTGACCCGCTCGATGCATCAGCTAGAAGCTGCGATCAGCCAAGGGGTCGAGACCGTCTACGCCGACTTCCAGGACATTCGCCAATACAAAGAAGCCGTTCCTTTGGCTCACGATGCCGGGGCGAAGATCTTTCTGGTCACGCCACGCATTCAGAAGCCAGGCGAGATGGGAATCTTCAAGGCGCTCTCCAAGCACGGGGCTGATGGCTACGTGGTGCGTAACCTGTCCGGGCTGAAGTACTTCACCGAACTCGGTGCTACCTGCATCGCGGACTTCTCGTTCAACGCGGCCAACGAGCTGACAGTCGATTGGCTTCGCAAGCATGGGGCGACGCGGGTTACGCCGTCGTATGACCTCAACCGTGACCAACTGCTGGTGATGGCCCAGCACTGTGCGACGCAGCACCTGGAACTGGTCATTCACCAGCACATGCCGATGTTCCACATGGAACACTGCGTCTTCTGCAGCGTCCTTTCGCCTGGCACGAACAAGACCAACTGCGGCCGTCCGTGCGACGAGCACGACGTCAAGCTGCGCGATCGCGTCGGGGCCGAGCACCCGCTGGTCGCCGACGTCGGATGCCGCAACACGCTGTTCAACAAAACACCTCAAAGTGGTGCCGAGATCGTTCAGCCGATGCTGGAGTTGGGCGTCCGCAACTTCCGCATCGAACTGCTTCGTGATGATCCGCCGGGCGAGATTGCCCGGATCATTTCGCTTTACCGCGATTTGCTCCGCGGAAACATTGGCGGTGAAGAAGTCTGGCAGCAATTGAAAGCGTTGAACCGAGTCGGCGTGACGCGTGGCACGCTGGAACACGATCGCGACCCGTTGGCCATTATCTAGTCGAGTACCATGCCTAGCCGCTTGAGTGGGTGCCACGAACTGATCGTCGCCACATCGAACCCCTTCAAGGTTCGCGAGCTGACCAATCTGCTTCAACCTCTTGGGCTGCCCGTTTATCCCCTTCCGCAAGATGCGTTGCTCCAGCCGGTCGTGGAAGATGGGGACACGTTGCTGGAAAATGCCCGCAAGAAGGCCAGCGGTTACGCGTTTCAGTTGCGGCGGTGGGTGATCGCCGACGACACCGGCCTGGAAGTTGACGCACTGGGTGGTGCCCCCGGCGTGCGATCGGCCCGGTATGCTGGCGACGACGCAACCATGGCAATGAACCTAGCCTTGCTGATCGAACACATGCAAGGCATACCCGACTATCAGCGAACGGCCCGCTTCGTCTGCCATCTGTGTGTCGCGGCTCCTGATGGCAGTGTCGTCCTGGAAAGGGGAGGGGAGTGCCGCGGCCAGATCGGGCACGAGCCAATCGGCGAGTATGGCTTCGGCTACGACTCGGTCTTTCTCGTGGAAGACGGCCACCAAACGCTGGCCGAACTGGATGAACAGCGAACGGCCGAAGTGGGGCATCGCGGCCGCGCGGTGCGAGCCCTCATTGAAGCCTGGCCGAATGCTTAGGTGCACCGCACCCTATCTCGCACTAACCACCAACTGCCGCAACGCGTGGATGACATATCGCCGACGCTCTTCCGAAAACATCTCGCCGAAATTGATATCGCTGCTGTCGCGAAAGAGGGTGATTCGCGTCGACTGATTCTTGCCACTTCCAACCGTCTCGTCGATTCGCCGAATTTCCGACCAGCGAAAGCGCCGGGTCCAGCCGATCGGCCCCACACCCATGAAGACACTGCCAGCATCGTGGTCCATCTCGCTAGACTTGATCACGATCCGGCCAAACACGCTCATGAGGGCCATCGAACCGAATAGCAGCGTACCCAAGACGAATGGAATTCCAAACAGGGATCGGATCGGATCGAACTTCCCCTCGGCGATTTGCGATCCATAGATTCCACCGAGACTAAATCCCGACCAAACGCAGATAAAGGGAACCATGATGAAAGCGATCCCGTTGCGAGTCGTTGATGAAATCCGCCATCCCATGCCGTTGTTCTCGTAGGAAACACCCCGAGGCGGCTTGTTGATATCGAACGAATCGCTTGCTTCGCTCAGCCAGCCGGCGTTCTCATAAACCTGCGGCTCTGGCTGCGGGTCGAGCAGACGCGAGATCTTGAACGCCTCGTTGCACTCGTGGCAGATCGCCAGGTCGTTGTCGACGTTCATCTGCCGAGTCGACAGATAGATATCACAGTTAGGGCATTTCAGCTTCAAGGGTCTTATCCAACCGGCATCGCCAGTTCTTCGTTCTCAGGTTCGTGCTCCGCTTCCGGCGGCTGCGACGTGAGCAGTACGACATACTCAGGAAATTGTGTGGTAAACTCGTCGATCGCCACGATCGCTTCGCGACACGACTCGGACCGGGCCAGCAGCACGGCCGCCGCGAAGGTCAGCACCACTGCCCCCACCGCGGCCAGCCAGATGTACCAGACCAGGAAGAAGAAAGCGAACAACACGCCTACCACCCCCAATAAAGCCGCTTTGCTTAACAGTTGTTGCCAGTGCAACACCCGGTAACGGCTTGTCCCCATCCGTTGCATCAGCCAGGTACGGCTGAACGCCGGAGGGATATTCGTGCGATAGACGTTTCCTTGGTAAACACCATCAGGAATCTCAAGATTCCCGCACATCCGCGGAAATTCTTTCAGCAGCGAGTCGTCCTCGCGGAACATGTACTCGAGCCCACCAAAGTAGGTATCTCCCTTCACGAAGACGTCTGGGTAGTGCTCTTCCTCTTCCAGAAAGCTACGCAGATCGGCTGGGGGTTCTTCGTCCACGTAAACGGTCACCGCGAAGTCCCCTTCGCCGTCGCACATGAACCAGATGACCTTCCCCTCTTCGCGCATCGTTTCCGCGAACGAGTACGGATCGTTCTCGAGCATCGTGTCCGCTTCTTCTGGCAGATTACCCGGCCAAAACATCACCATGTTTCCGCCGTCGGTTCCGCCATTTCCGGTATAGTGCGCCATCAGATGCTATCACTGCTGTCAAGTCGAGTCTCAGAATGCATTTGTCATACTTTATCACAACCGGCAAGGCTAGGGAGAACCATCCAATGGCAGCCTCGTGGGCCAGCCCCCACCACTTGGGTTCGTCTTGTCTCGTTTGGCCAATTTGGTTAAGAACGCGATCCGATCTGTGCGCTAACCCGCCAGGTCGGCTTGACGAGACACCCAGGAACTATGCGGCCTCCCATGAAGATCGTGCAACTTATCTCCGGATTCGGCGTTAACGGAGCCATTATTCAATGTCTGCGTTTAGCCGAAGGACTCGCGAGACGCGGGCACGATGTCACTCTGGTTGGTCGAAATAACTCCTGGATCCAAAGTCAATTGCCAGGCACAGGCGTCAAGTTCCGCTGCTCCGATCTGAAACGCTGGCCCTTTCACGATCTAAAAGCGATGGCCCGCTGGATCGAGCACGAACACATCGACATCGTCCACACCCACAACACCAGCGGACAAATCTTTGGCATGATGCTGAAGATGTTCACCGAAGTCCCTGTGGTAGCCACCGCCCACCACAACAAGCTGCATGCCTATTGGATGATGAAGGACTTTGTGATCGCGAATTCCGATCATACCCGCAGTATCGAAATCAACTGGAATCGCGTCCGGCCGCACAATATCGAAACGATTCGTGCCCTGATCGATCACGCTCCGATCCCGAGAAACTCCCAGCAACTTCGCGACCGATGGCGTCGCGAGAATGGTTTCACAGAATCCGACAAGCTGATCGGCATCGTCGGCGACGTTTGCCCCCGCAAGAATCATCTGCTGCTGCTTAAGGCCCTGCCTGAGATCCTGCGGCGTGTCCCCCGTGCCAAGGTCGCCGTCATCGGCAACCGCTGTCCTCACTACATGAAACGTGTGTCTCGCCGTATCGATCGACAGGGGTTGCATAACGAATTTCGCTTCGTCGACTTTCAATACGATATCCCCAATATGATGCGGGCCATCGATCTTCTGGTCGCTTGTCCTACGCAGGAAGCATTCGGCCTGACCCCTCCCGAAGCGATGGCCGCGTTCAAACCGGTGGTCGCTACCCGCGTGGGCGGGCTGATCGAAAGCGTTGTCGACGGCGAGACAGGCTACCTGGTCCCCAGCAACAATGCCACGGCGTTGTCTGCGGCGGTGGCCACGGTCCTGGAAAACGACGACCTGGCCGAGCAAATGGGCATGGCCGGCAGGGCACGCTTCCTCGATATGTTCGACAACCACCGCAACGTGATTCGTCACGAAGAGATCTACACCGAAGTCGCCCGGCGTGTTCTTCGCCGCGACGTTTCCAAGCCGGTCTCGCTCCCCAAACGCACAACCGCTACGCTGCCGACCGCCGGCGTACCACCGATGGTCTATCATCGCTAGACGCTTCTCTCGTATTGCTTCTCGGCTCTGGCGGGGAAACAATGATAAGAATGGAGCCGCACTCGATTGCTACCCCATCCGCATCGACGCGGAAACTCACCTCATCTGTAGCTCCAGCAAGGTAGGTTTGCCATGAATGCCCCAGTCAGTACCGATCTATTCTCCGGTGCGATCGCCCGTCTAGATAAAGCGTTTCAGTATGCCGACATCGACGCCGAAGCCCTCGAACGCTTGAAACACCCCAAGCAGATCCTACAAGTTTCGGTACCGGTGAGGATGGACAACGGCTCGCTGAAAGTCTTCACCGGCTATCGCGTTCGCCACGACGACACCCGCGGACCAACCAAAGGGGGCCTGCGCTACTCGCCCAATGTCGATATCTCGGAAGTGAAAGCGCTCGCCTTCTGGATGACCTTCAAGTGTGCCGTGATGAACATCCCTTACGGGGGCGCGAAAGGGGGCATCTGCGTGAACCCGAAAGAGCTTTCGCGGATGGAACTCGAGCGGCTCTCGCGCGGCTTCATCGAACAGATCGCCGACTTCATCGGCCCCGAGACCGACATCCCCGCCCCTGACATGTACACCAACGCCATGATCATGGGCTGGATGATGGATGAGTATTCGAAGATCCATCGCCGCCATACGCCCGGCGTGATTACCGGCAAACCAATTCCCCTGGGTGGTAGCCAGGGACGTGAAGAGGCTACCGGCCGCGGCGCTTACTACTGCATCAAAGAGCTCGAAAAGAAACGGGACTGGGAGCCCAAAACGATACGCGTTGCCGTACAAGGTTTCGGTAATGCCGGGCAACATATTGCTCGGCTATTGCACTCGGACGGCTACCAGGTTGTGGGCGTCAGCGATTCATCCGGTGGATGCTACAAGCCAGAAGGATTCGATATCCCCAGCTTGATACAGGTCAAGAACGAATCACGACGCCTGCAAGCCGTCTACTGCACCGGTTCGGTTTGCGAAGCGATCCAGTCCAAAGCGATCACCAACGAAGAACTGCTGGAGCTGGATGTCGACATTCTCGTTCCCGCCGCCCTAGAGAACGTGATCACCGCCTCGAACGCCAATAAGATCAAAGCCCCGGTCATTGTCGAAGTGGCCAACGGCCCTATCACCGGTGAAGCGGACGAGATCCTCAACGAAAAGGGTAAGCTGGTGGTCCCCGATATCCTGGCCAATGCAGGCGGTGTCACCGTCAGCTACTTCGAATGGGTTCAGAATCAACAAGGCTACTACTGGAACCTGGACGAGGTGCAACAAAAGCTACACACGATGATGGCCCGGGAATTCAACCACGTGTACGACTGGATGGTCGAAAAGAAGATCGACATGCGCACGGCCGCCTATGCGGTTGCTTTGTCGCGCATCGGTGCCGCGATCGCTTCGCTGGGGACGGTCCAGTATTTCTCCGATAACGATTCGTAAAATTGTACATCTAAGAGGTTGGCGGAAAATCGTTCGTCGTTCAGAATAGGAGGCAACACAGCTTTGCCTTTTTCGCCCATGAACGTCCGGAAGGATATCCATGTCCCTGCTTCGCTTGGTCGCCGTTGCGTTGGTTACCCTAGCCGCGCTGCCTAATTCTTTGTTCGCCCAGGACAGCTCAGCCGCGGCTCAGCTGTATCAGCTGTTTGCCGACGACTGGCAGTGGCGGCTCGATAACTTCCCCACGCTAGGCACCTCGGTCGGCGATCCTCGCGGCAACGACAAGTGGACCGATCTGTCCCTCGCAGCCCTTGAAGAACGCGACAAGCACCCGCACGAGTTGCTCGAAAAGCTCCGGCAGATCGACTCCAGCCAACTAACCGGCCAGGACCTGCTTTCCTACGAACTGTTTGATTACAACGTCCGTCGAGAGATCGAAGGGCAGAAGTACCCCAGCGAACTTCTGGCGATCGACCAGTTGGGCGGCCCGCAATTCGACCTGGCATTCACGGCCGAGCAGATGCCGTTCAACACGGTGAAGGACTACGAGAACTACCTCGCGCGGCTCAACAGCTATCCTCAGTATCTCGAGCAGAACACGGCCCTGCTGCGCAAGGGGATCGAAACACGCTGGGTCCAGCCGCCTGGTCCACTGGGTAGTATCCCCAAACAAATCAGTGGCCAGGTCCTTGCCGACGCCACCGACAGCCCACTGTTCAAGCCGTTCCAGGATTTCCCCGATTCGATCTCTGCTGACGAACAAGATCGGCTATCCAAACTCGGTAAAGCGGCCATTGCCAATCGTGTCTTTCCCGCGATGCTCAAACTGAAGACGTTCATCGAGGATGAATACCTGCCCAAGGGTGCCGAGATCATCGGTGCCGCCGCTCTGCCGGACGGCCGCGACTACTACGCCTACCGATGTCGCTACTCCACCACGACCGATCTCACCCCGCAAGAGATCCACGAGATCGGCATGAGCGAGGTGAAGCGAATTCGCGGCGAGATGGAAAAAGTGATCCGCGAGTCTGGCTTCGATGGGAGCTTTGAAGAGTTCATCCACTTCCTCAAGACCGATCCCCAGTTCTATTACACCGAAGCTGACGACCTGCTGATCGGGTATCGCGATATCGCCAAGCGCGTCGATGCCGAACTGCCGAAGCTGTTTGTCGAACTGCCACGACTTCCTTACGGGGTGCGGGCCTTCCCCGACTACGAAGCCCCCAACCAGACCTCGGCCCGCTACTACCCTGGTTCAGTGGAAGCCGCTCGAGCCGGATTCTTCATGGCCAACACCTTCGCGCTCGATAGCCGTCCGAAGTACGAAATGGAAGCGCTCACACTGCATGAAGCCTGCCCTGGGCATCACTTGCAAATTGCCCGTGCCCAAGAGCTGACCGATCTCCCCCGCTTCCGCCGCCAAGGGCACTACACCGCGTTCGTCGAAGGATGGGCCCTGTACGCTGAATCGCTCGGCGAAGAGATGGGCTTCTACCAGACACCGTACGACAAGTTCGGCCAACTGACTTTCGAGATGTGGCGAGCCTGTCGCCTGGTGGTCGACACCGGCATGCATAACATGGGTTGGAGCCGCGCTCAGGCCATCAAGTTCTTCAAGGAAAACAGCGGCAAAAGCGACCTGGAAGTCGCCGTCGAGATTGACCGCTACATCGTCTGGCCTGGCCAGGCCTTGGCCTACAAGATCGGCGAACTACAGATCAAACAGCTCAGAGCCAAGGCCGAGCAGGAACTGGGGGATGATTTCGACCTGCGTAAGTTCCACAACGCCGTCCTCGACAACGGGGCGATTCCCTTGCCGGTTCTCGAGCGACTGATCGATCGTTGGATCGCCGAGCAAAAAACGGCCAAAGCGAGTTAACCCCTGAAAATTGCTGCGGTTATGGAATTTAGCGCGTTGCTAACCCCTACTCCGCAGCAATTTCATGGACCTTGCTTACCTACTTCTGATCAACGCCGGCGTCGTCGCAGGGTGCATGCTATCCCTGTGGCTGGTCAGCCTGTGGTTGAAAGACGCCAGCATTGTCGACCTCTTCTGGGGCTTCGGCTTTGTGGTCATCTCGTGGGTTTCCCTTCTGTTCGCGGCCGCTCCGACAACGACTGCCTGGGTGACAACCATCCTGGTGACCATCTGGGGATGCCGCTTGGCCGGTTATCTCGCTTGGCGAAACCTCGGCCATGGCGAAGACTCTCGATACACCGAGATGCGGCAGAAGCCTGGCCGTAACTTCGCCCTTTTCAGCCTGGTGGTGATCTTCGGACTGCAAGGGGTCATCATGTGGATCGTCTCTCTGCCGCTGCAAGTGATACCCACCCTCGATGCTAGTTTTTCGCCCCTTACGCCAGTCGGCCTACTGCTTTGGCTGATAGGGTTCAGTTTTGAAAGCATCGGCGACTATCAACTCGCTCGCTTCAAGAGCGATCCCCAGAGCCACGGCAAGGTACTCGATCAAGGGCTGTGGCATTACACGCGGCACCCGAACTACTTCGGCGACTTCCTCGTCTGGTGTGGCTACTACGTGCTGGCCATCTCATTCGATGCGTCGGCCTGGTGGACGATCGTTGGCCCCGCGTTGATGACCTTCTGCCTGGCTTGGTTCTCTGGGGTTGCCCATCTCGAGAAACGCATTCCCAACCGCCGCCCCGAGTACTCCGACTACATTCGCCGTACAAGCAGTTTCTTCCCCTGGCCTCCGGCACCGAAAGAGGAAGCGGCCAGCGTCTCGCCTCATTCCCACTGGCCTACCTCCTAGAAAGCGTCTCATGAATCGTCAACGGATCGCGGTAATTGGTGGTGGGATCAGCGGCAACCTGGTGGCTCGCATGCTGCATAGCGATCACGACGTCACCCTCTTCGAAGCGGCCAGTTACCCCGGCGGGCATAGCAACACGGTCACTTGCACCATCGATAGCGTCTCGTACGACGTCGATACCGGGTTCATGGTCTTCAATGACCAAACCTATCCCAACTTCTGCCGCTTGCTCGATATGCTGGACGTCGAAGCTCAAGACAGTGACATGAGCTTCAGCGTCCGCTGCGAGCAGTCCGGCCTGGAATACCAAGGGAGCAGCCTTCGCGGGTTATTCCCCAGTTGGAGGAACATCACCTCGATCCGCTACTGGACGATGCTGCGAGACATTCTGCGGTTCAATCGCTTGGGCACCGAAGCGGTCCGCGGGGAAACGATCGCCGACAGAGAAACGGTCGGGCAGTTTCTCGATCGCTGTTGCGTCGGCACGATGTTTCGCGAAAAGTACCTCCTGCCGATGGCCGCTGCCATCTGGTCGGCCGAGCCGCAGCAGATCCTCGACTTCCCGGCTCAGTTCTTCCTCGGCTTCTGCGATAACCACGGCCTGATGCAGGTTACCAGGCGGCCCCAGTGGAAGACGATCGTCGGCGGGTCGAAGCAGTACGTGCGGAAACTGATTCAGCCCCTGGGAGATCGCGTCCGGCTTAACTCGCCCGTAAAACGCGTGCTGCGGGACGCCTCCGGCATTACCGTCATTACCAAAGACGACCAGGCTGAAACGTTCGACCAGGTGGTCTTTGCCACCCATGCCGATCAAACGCTGAAGATGCTCGCGGATCCAACTGAGATCGAGCAAGAGATCCTCGGTCACTTCCCCTATCAGCCCAACGAGGCCGTCCTGCACACCGACACGCGGCTGATGCCCCAGCACCGTCACGCATGGGCCAGTTGGAATTACCTTTTGCCGGAAGGTCATCAGACGACGGCCAGCGTGACATACGACCTTTCACGCCTGCAAAACGTTGCTTCCCCCACACCGATCCTCTTGAGCTTGAACATCACCGATCGCATCGATCCCAGCAAGATTCTCCAGCGGATCCCCTACGATCACCCCGCGTTCAATCGCCACTCGTACAGTGCCCAGAAGCGTCTGCCGCAGATACAAGGTGAGCAACAGACGTACTTCTGCGGTGCCTGGTGTGGTTATGGATTTCACGAGGATGGGGTGAAGAGCGCCTTGGCCGTTGCCGCTTACTTTGGAAAGAACTTGGACGCATGCACAGTTGCCTGTACGAAGGAACGGTCTCCCACGCACGTTATGGCCCCGTCAAACATCAGTTTAACTACCGCCTGACGATGGCCTGCTTCGACTTGGCCGAACTCGACCAGGTGGTTGGCCCTGGCAACGTCTTGTCGGACCATCGCCGCGCGGCCATTTCGTTCCCGCGCGATGTTCACCTGCGTACACAGAAAGGGTCACTGGAACAACGAGTACGGTGGATCGTCTCCGAGGAGCTTGGGCAGTGTCCTCGGGGACCGATTCACCTGCTGACTCAGCTACGCTACTTCGGGTACTACTTCAGCCCGCTGAACATCTTCTTCGTCTATGACAACGAGGAAGACGACTTCCCCGCAGTCATTCTGGCCGAAGTCAACAATATCCCCTGGGGCGAGCAGCAGGTCTACGTGCTGCAGCCGGTGTGGAGTGAAACCGATCAGGCCTGGATCTACGAGCACCCTAAACAGATGCACGTCTCGCCGTTCATGCCGATGAATCATACCTACCGCTGGTCGTTTCACTCAGTGGGGGATCAGTTGATCGTGGGTCTCGAAAACTACGAATGTGGCAGCCCAGTTTTTCACGCCGGAATGTCTTTAGAAAAAAAGCCGTTAGCCCAAGCCACCCTTCAACGGTTCCTATGGCATCTGCCTGCAATGAGCTTGAAAGTCGTTGCCGCGATCTACTACGAAGCTTGGAAACTTTGGTGGAAACGATGTCCCATATATCCTCATCCGCAGAGTCGGCCTACAGCCCACGTGCCTGTTCAAGCGACCGAACCGGCCTAGCGGAACTCGCGATCGATCATCCCTCGCTACGGCTGCGAAAGGCACTGCCTCAGATTTCCTCCGGTCTGCACTGCTATGTCGCTCGACAATGCCGCAAGATCCTGCATCGTACGCTCTCGCAGATTGAAGCAGGCCACATCCTCATCATCGACCCACTGGGCCAGGTACAGTTCGGCCCCACCCACGATGTCGAACTCCGGGCGGTCGTTCGCATCGACGACCTCCGCGTTTACCGGCACATGATGCTCGGGGGAACACTCGCTGCGGCGGAAGCCTACCTGCAAGGGAAGTGGGTCTGCAACGACTTGACCGCTCTTTTGCGGATCATGGCTCGCAATCTCGATTCGCTGAAAGGGATCGAGCGTAAAACGTCGTTCTGGCTTGCCCCGTGGAGAAACTTGCAGCAATGGCGTACGCGAAACTCGAAGGTAGGAAGCCGCAAGAATATCGCCGCCCATTACGACCTGAGCAACGAATTCTTTCAACTCATGCTCGATCCCACCATGATGTATTCCTCTGGGATCTACGAGCGAGAAGACGCAACCCTCCAGCAAGCATCCATCGCCAAGCTCGATCGCATCTGCCAAAAGCTCGACCTTCAGCCAGGCAGCCGCGTTCTGGAGATTGGCACCGGTTGGGGCGGCTTTGCCGAGTATGCTGCCCGGAACTATGGTTGCCACGTGACAACCACCACCATCTCGCAGCAGCAGTTCAACTACGCTTGCCGCCGCATTGAAGAGGCTGGCCTACAAGACCAGGTGACGCTGCTCAAACGAGACTATCGCGACCTCACCGGCACGTACGACCATGTCGTCAGTATCGAAATGATCGAAGCTGTCGGGCGAGATTACCTCGACACCTACTTCGAGAAATGCGGCTCGCTCCTCAAGCCCCACGGCACGATGGCTTTGCAGGTGATCACCATTCCCGACGAACGAGTCGAAAGCTACTCGCGCGGCATCGACTTCATTCAGCGGTATATCTTCCCCGGCGGCTTCCTACCTTCGTACCAGCTGATGGCCCGCTCGATTGCCCGAAAGACCGATCTACGGATCGTGCATGCGGAAGACTTCGGCAGTCACTACGCACGAACGCTCGCCGCCTGGCGCGAGAACTTCATGGAACACCTGCCTCGCATTCGCGCACTGGGCATGGACGACTACTTCCTTCGCATGTGGGAGTATTACCTGGCCTACTGTGAGGCAGGCTTCCATGAACGTCAGATCGGCGTCAGCCAACTGGTCATGGCCAAACCAAAGTTCCGCGGCGACGCGATCCTCGGCAAGATATAGGCGTAGCCAAGCATACCTCACGCACATCGTCGTAGGTTGGCTACGCCTTCCGAGGCGATAGCCATCTTGGAGTCCACTCGAAAGAGGGCTATCCGCCGAAGACGACGGTAACCATCCTACGTCTCTTGAGCTCTTGTCGATGAGAACACTCAACGCGCATACACTTCATAACCGGCGTGATTCCCTTCACCTTAACCCTCTCTTCATAAGGACGAGGGGACAGGAGAAAGCAAGGGAACAGAGTTACTAATCCACGACCGTGTGGATATCTTCTTCCGGTTTGATGCCGCGGAGTTGTCGCCAGAGCCAGCGGACCTCGTTGCGGGCAAAGACGCAATAGACGAGCACGCCGACGATGATTTCTTCGGCCAGGGTCACCACCTCCGGCAGGTAGTAATCCATCAGGCCCGCCAGGTAGACCACCGCCCCCATCAGGATTGAAGCCGCCAGTGCCGGCGACAGCTGGCTGAAGGTCTTGCGAACATCGACTCCTGTACACCAGAAACAGAACGCCAGGTACGGACCACAAATGATCACCGTCCCCAGCATCACCATGCCTGCTAGGTCGATCGTGAACAACTCGGGATCCTGGCTGCCAGCGAAGAAATAGGTCAAAGCACAAGCCGCTGATAAAACGACCAGGTTGGCAAACGCGCCCACGGCCAGCAGATCGGCCCGACCGGCAGCGCTCATCAAACTGCCGGAAATGTTGATCCAGCTCTGGGCAACAATCATCAAGCCCATTATCGAAAGGATATCGCCGGCCTGAATCCAGTCGTCTCCTCCCAGCACCGGCATCAACTCGTCTCCCACGATCAGCATCCCGATCGAACAGGGTGCCAGCATGATGCCGACCATCCGGTAAAACGAAGCCGTCAGCGCGCTGAACGATTCGCGATTTCCCTTTGCCTGAGACAATGCCGGCAACATGGCCGAGGTCACCGGCGACGTCAGCAGGTACACCGGCCGAATCATCTGGTTATAGGCTTGGGTATAGTAGCCAATCCATTGATGCCCTTCGGCACTGACACCGAAGACGACCCCCAGGATGATCTTGTCCAGGTTTTGCCCCACCGCGAAGAACAGCCCGCTGAGGGTGTAGTACCCACTGAAGTTGAGCAGCTGCTTCATCTCGGAAAGGGGGGCACACTTGCCAGGCCGCCATGGTTCGATCGCCCAGAAACCGATATTCAGCACGATCAGTTCGCTGTACTGCTGCAGCACCAGGGCCCAGATGCCCCAGCCACAGTACGCCGCGACAATCGCCGCGATACCGCTGATAATGAGCGAAAGAACCCGCACGATGGTCAACCAACCAAAGTTCAGTTTCTTCTCGGCCAGCGACTTATGCTGCGAGTAGCTGTTGTAAAGCAATGCCGTCCCCGACAACGTGATCCCGACCAGCGTCAATCGTTCGACTTGAAACCACATCGCTAAAAGGGGTGACAGTCCGCTCAGGATGACGGTCAGAACGACCCCGGTAATCAGTTGGTACCAGAACAGGGTCGACGCTTCTTCGTCCGTTAGCCCTTTCTTTTGTACCGTCGCGATATCCATCCCCAGTGATCCGAACGCGCGAATCAGCAACATGATAGGCATGAACATCCCCAAGATGCCGAACTCGGCTGGTGAGACCAGGCGATACAGTTCGGCAATAACCACCAGCGAGATAATCTGCCCGGCGATTTGACCGATCATGGTCAACCGCGTTGCCCGCTGCGTCCTGCGGATCAAATCACGATCGACAGGCGATGCCGCATTCGGGGGCGTGGGGGCATCATTCATAGATAGCAGGAGAACCGGTAGGTGGTGTCAGTTAGTATCGGATAGCACACCACAATGCCCGGATGCCATCTTTCCATCCAATCTTCTTCCCCTCTTCAAACGTGCGAGGGTAATAGCGGATCGGTACTTCGCGAATTCGCAGTCCTTTGCGGCGGGCCAGCTTGGCGGTGATTTCCGGCTCGACACCAAACCGCTTCTCTCGCAGGGTGGGGGCGATCTCTTGAATCACCTCGCGACGGAACACCTTGTAGCAGGTTTCCATATCGGTGAGAAGCAGATTCGAGAACAAGTTCGACCACATCGTCACGATTTTGTTGGCCAGGTAATGCCGCACGCGGGGGACGTTACGCTGCCCGGTGATGAAGCGGCTGCCGTAAACGGCGTCGACCCCTTCGCAAATGATCGGCTGCAATAGGACGCGGTAGTCTTTAGGGGTGTATTCCAGATCGGCATCCTGGATGATGACCGCATCCCCGGTGGCTTCCTTGAAACCGGTGGCCAGGGCGGCTCCCTTGCCTTGATTCTTTTCGTGCAAAATGATCTTCAAATCGATCTGATCGCGCAGCGTCTCCAGCAACTCACGCGTGCCGTCGGTACTGCCGTCGTCGACCAAAATGATTTCGCACTTGAAACCGCATTGGCGAACTGCTGCAATAACCTGTTGCAGCGAGTTGACTTCGTTGAAGATGGGCACCACGACCGAAAGCAGGAAGTCGCGGGGGATGTCGTAAATCGCCAGCCGGTAACAGGCCGCTTCACCCAATAGCTGGTGCAGCCATTCCACGCGGCGGGATTCGTCCGTAGAGATTCCCAATAAGGCATGCTCCAGGTGCGACAAAACGTCCTGATCGTTTTCGGAATGAATACTCATTTGGCTTCGGCAATTCCGGGAAAGAAAAAAGACCCGAACCCGGAAGGGGCCACATTGACCAACCAAGTCCGCTTACAAGTATAGAGCACATCTAAGAAAAAACGAACCTTGGAGACCCGCAGCCATGATCGCTCCCTACGTTGTTGCCGCCCTACAAATGGACTCGGGAGCGGAAAAATCGGTCAATCTGGCACAAGCGGAATCGATGATCGACGAAGCTGCCCAGGCGGGGGCCCAGTTGGTAGTCCTCCCCGAGCTGTTTCCCTACCTGGGAAATCTATCAGAGCTGCGAGCAAACGCCGAAACGATGGACGGCAAAGTGCTGCAAACGATGCGTACTCTAGCCATTAAGCATCAACTAGTCCTCTGTGCCGGCAGCGTTGCGATCGCCGCCAGTGACGATCCGACCAAGGTCGTTAACCGCAGCATACTGTTCGGTCCGCATGGTCAAGTTTTGTCCACCTACGACAAGATCCACTGCTTCGATATCAACTTGCCGGAGGTGAAGGTCGCCGAGTCGGACTACGTGCGAGCCGGCAGCCAACTATCGGTTGCGGCGACACCTCTGGGACATATCGGCCAAGCCATATGCTACGATCTGCGGTTCCCCGAGATCTTTCGCCGACTGACCGAAGATGGAATGCAAATCTGTGTGCTGCCCGCTGCGTTCACCGACAAGACAGGCCAGGCACACTGGGAGGTTTTGTCGCGCGCGCGAGCGATTGAAAATCAAATTTATGTCATCGCCGCGAATCAGTGCGGCATCTACGGCGACTCGGTCCAGTGCCACGGAAATTCTTTGATCATCGATCCGTGGGGCAAGGTGCTCGCGCGGGGCAAACATCATCAGCCAGGCATCATTTACGCCGAAATCGATCTCGCTACCCAGCGCAAGATTCGGGCCGAATTACCGGCACTTTCGCATCGCCGGATGGCGTGACACGAATGCAAACTCCATCTTCCGCCCCTTGTCAACCACAGAGACACTTCACAACAACTCTTTACTATTAGATTAGCACATGCCCACTACTTTATACACACTTTAATGCCGTGCGTTTTTTACGCATAAAGTTTTCCGCCCATTGACAAACGGTTTTCCCTCGTGATTTTCAACTCAAAATCACAATGTGAAAAAAAGATTACGATGGTTGCTTGACAACTCTGCTTCGCTTCGCAAAATTAGTCCCTATGTTGATTGGAACCGAAGGACGTTAACTACGTCTTGAACACCTCTCTCCTCCTCCAAAGACTGTGTCACTTACTGCAAACTGGTCGCTCTGACCACAGGTTCCCGGCTCGCGAACAAAGATATCCCCAGGGATTTCTGCGCGCCAGGAAAGTGCAGTGTGCGGCTCAACTTAGTTGGCAAGTGTGCAAGCCAACATCGGGAGCGAAAGAGGGATATGAGTGCGTGCGAGAGATATTGCTTTCCGGCAAAGGGAATTGTCAAACATAGGTTGGCAACACTCTCCGCTAAGAAGTTTGAAGGGCGACGACTGAACGGAACGACGTGCGACAGGCTTTCGAGCCTGTTTATGGAGATCCCTTCATGCTTTTTGGCGTCCCGATCAACACGGCATACCTGCTACTTCCCTTGACTTATCACCTACTCGCTCGTAGAGCAACGAACTTGTGCCCACCATTTTGATTGCCTTGGGCGCGAACCTCGGAGATCTCGGCGAAACCCTCACCCAGGCCGTCGACCAGATCGCTTCCGATCCCGATTTCACCTTGGAAGCTCGTAGTGAGCTGCTTGTCACCAAGCCGGTTGGTGGCCCCAGCGGACAGCCTGATTATCTCAATTCGGCTGCGAAGTTTGCCACTTCCCTCTCGCCGGACGAAGTTCACCAGAAACTGATCGAAGTCGAGCAAAGCCATGGCCGCGTTCGCATTCAGCGGTGGGGCGCTCGCAAGCTCGATCTTGACTTACTTCTCTATGACCGGCAAACGATCAAAACCCCGCAGCTTACCATTCCTCATCCTCGCATGAGCTTCCGCCGTTTCGTCATGCAGCCTGCTGCAGAAGTCGCTGGCGAGATGCTGCACCCCGAACTTGATACGACCATCGGCGAGCTGTGGCAGCACCTCTGCACCGCGCCGCCAATCATCGAGATCGCCGCGCTGCCAGGCCCGGCGGTCAGCCAACTGCTTGCGGCGGTGGAGATGGAACTAAGCGATCCCAAATATTCGTTCGCAAACGAATTGCTTTTGTACTCGCGATCGAAAAATGATTTGGTTACCTCGCTAACCGAATTGACCAGTCAGCAGGCCACGCATCGTAGCCTCCCCCCTGGCTGCACCGCTGGCGTTGTTCCCTGGTGGTTTGGTATTGCCGAGGTGCTGGGTGGGACGACGGCCAACACGTTACTGGCGACACCACCAGCTCGTCTGACTGTCTATTGGAATCGCCCGGAAGAAACCTACGGGCCCGTTGAAGCAGGTTGGTGGACCCCAGAAGAAAGAAACGGCCTGCAAGCCAGGTTGGCTGAGGCCGTTCGTCGTCGTGTTCATGCGCCGCGTCTTTGGCTGGAAGGTAACGACGTCGCGTCAGCCGTTACCGAATTGACCGCGGCTATCCAAGCCATGCAGGGCTAGTCGATCTAGTCCGAGTGATGTTCACTCAGAAATTGATCCGCTTGCTCTTTCTTGTCGCTGGGCACCATGATGCGGATCGCCAGCACGCCGGTTAATCCGCCTTGGTGGTCGTTATCCAGCGTGCACGGAATTCCTTCTTCCTGAAGCGCGTTCTGAATGATCGTTGCTTCCTCGTGACTCTGGCACGTACGAACGGCCACAAAATCCATATCTTCCATAAAACCGGTACTCCCACTCTCCGAAGTCAAACTCAATGGCTGCGGGCTCCCACATAAGGGACGCGCTACTTGTGCAATTGTAACCTAGTCTTTGTAGGAATACCCAAACCATTCTTTGTGATTCTCCGGGGCAACAGGACCTTCAACCATGGCCAAGCGAAAACTGAAAACCGTGATTCTTGACGACGACGCAGGAATCGTTCGTCTGGTGAAAACCATCCTTCGCGGAGCTTTCGGAAGCGAACTGGAACTGGTCGACTTCACCAACGCCCAGGAAGCCCAAAACTGGATCGGTAGCAACTGCTGCGACCTGCTGATCAGCGATATCGAGATGCCTGGTATCGACGGCCAAGATATGCTGGTCTTCGCCAAACAGCGAAATGCCTGGACCCAGGTGGTGTTCCTGACCGGCCAGTCGAGCTGGATGCATGTGACCCAGGCCGTCGAGAACGGTGCGTCCGACTTCCTGCTCAAACCGATCCAACGAGCCGAGCTGTGCAACATCGTTCAGCAGCACATCGAACGTGCCGCTCGCTGGCAGTCGGCCCTGTTTCCCAAGCCAATCGCCTCGGCCGGGGTTTAGTTCGCAGGGCTTTAGGCCACTAAAACCGAATCAATCGCTATCACCTGAAAAGGTGATGGCGATATTTCTTGCTTGCGCAAGGACATTTGGCTGCGTGGACCTTTTCGATGGGGTAACGTTGCATGGCGAAATTTCGAAATGGATTTCGCTTCATGCGCATGTTGTGATGGATGACATGCCATGGCGCACTCCCCCACCCAACGATGCAGGAAGCGAATCTCGTGGTCCGCTGGAAGCCGACATTTGCCGCTCTTTGCGCTGCGATCTTATTGATTCAGTTCGCATCCGGCTGCGCGCTCTCCCGCAAGGGTCGCTGGCGCGATCCTCAAATGGTAGCCCCTTGTCCGGAAGCCAACCCCAAGTCGCAATATCCGTTCGGCATCTGGTGGCACCCGTGCGACGTCACCGCGATCGACTCGCCTGATCTCTCGTCGCCTGAATTGGTGGAACTAGCCCCCAAGGTCGCGAACCAATTTGTTCAGCTATGCGCCTTCGAAGAAGATATCGAAGCC
This sequence comes from Blastopirellula marina, assembly GCF_002967715.1. Taxonomy (NCBI): domain Bacteria; kingdom Pseudomonadati; phylum Planctomycetota; class Planctomycetia; order Pirellulales; family Pirellulaceae; genus Blastopirellula; species Blastopirellula marina. The sequence goes on along the minus strand of NZ_PUIA01000038.1, from coordinate 81,052 downwards.
CCTGAAGCCTACGAAGAAGTTTCGACCAACCTGGGGGAAGCGGTCGTCGGTCGTCCACTGCATCGATCGTCGAATATGCCCAATCTTTTGAACCACGGTGGAGAACGCATTGAAACGCCCCGTGCCCGCGCGATTGCTCCCGAAGGAATCGGCACGAAGATCATTAACGAGCCCATGAACCTCGGCCCCGAGTTCTTTCAAAGCGAACTTGGGGAAGGGGAAGTGCTGTACATGCCGGAACTGCAAGGCATACAGGGGATGCCAGGCTTCGTCGAACAAGCGATCCCCGAAACGGAATCGGCTGACATTCAACTGCGTCAGGCCGAGTCGTACTACGCGATGGCCGTCGATGCTGATAAGCAACTCGACGAGTCGGCGATGAACATGTATCTCGATGCGGCCATCGCCGCCTATCGCTACATGCAAACCGTCCCCCCGCAACCCAAAACCACCAAAGGGACCGAGCGCGCCTGGCAGGTTTATCATTCGTCGATCGCCCGCTTGATGTTCATCGCTGATAAGTCTGGCTACATCGACAAGCAGTGCGGCATCAAGCTGCCCGTCAACGGCGGCTACAAGATCGTGCAGTTCGAGTACGTCAACTTCCAGCGAACCGCCGACGATTTCGATCGCTGGCATATCGTCGGTGATTATCAATCAAAATTCTTACTCACCAAGCATCGCTCGCCAGGGCTGGGCGTTCCGATGGTTTGCATCCGCGAGCGCAAGCCTGCCGATAAGTGGTACCCAGAGGAAGTCCCGTTCGCCGTCACGGGTATCTTGCGGCCCGAAGCGGAAATGAATCTGTACGACGCGACCGTTGAAGCCGCGATCCCCAGCGGCACGCATGTCGAGCAGGTCGTTGCCAAGCTTGAACTGTACGACCCACGCACCTCCGGCGATGTGGAATTCAATTGCCGCCAGGTTCCGCTGGCCAAAGATACAACGGCTCCTTACGCATATCTGCTCAGCGAAACACGTGGCGATTCGAAGCTGAAGGCCATGCATCCTTACAAGGACATGACCAACCAAGGGCTGTTCATTCTCGAACCGCATCGCAAAGGAAAGATCCCGGTCATCTTCGTGCACGGCCTGCTTTCCGCTCCCTACACGTGGGCAGGCATCGCCAACGAGATCGATAGCAACCCCGACCTGGCAGCGCGCTACGAAGCGTGGGCATTTCACTATCCTACCGGCGCTCCATTCATGGAATCGGCCGCCGTGCTAAGGGATCAACTCAATCAAATTATCACCGAAATGGACCCGAGCGGGTTCGATCGAGATCTTCGCAACATCGTGCTCGTCGGTCATAGCATGGGGGGCCTGATCGCCAAGTTGCAAGTGACCGATAGCGGCAACACATTGTGGGAACACGTCGCCTTTCAACCGCTGAGCTCGCTCGATGCACCTCCGCAGATGCAGCATTATTTGCGAGATCAGTTTTACTTCACTCATTCGCCCAATGTTGGTCGTGTTATTTTCATCGGCACACCGCACCAAGGGACGACGCACCTGTCGGCCAAGACAGGGCACGTTTCATCGACGTTCGTCCACGAAGATCCTTGCTTGAAGGATGCCCATAAGCAGTTGATCGAAGACAATCCGGCCGCGTTTCGCAAGGAATTCCGTCACCGCGTACCGATCAGCCTGGACCTGATTAGCCCGAAGAGCCTGCTGCTGACCGGCATCTATCGCTTGCCGATCCAGCCCGATATTCCCACGCACACCATCCTGGGCAGCGGCTGGTGGTCCCCTCACGATGGCCAAAGCGACAGCGTGGTGCCGGTATCCAGTGCTCGGCTCCCTGGCGTACAAACCGAGATCATGGTCAACTCGCTACACACCCACCTTAACCGCAACGCAGGCACCGTTTGCGAAGTGCTGCGGATCCTGCGCGTGCATGGCACTCGACCTGCTTTTGCCAGTCAAAATGGCACGATTCGTTAGCATGCGGAATAACTAGAGATTTCTGAAATTCATTCTTAAAATCAAGCCTATGGAAACCCTCTATCCCCCTTTCCCCTAGCTTGTAGAATTTTAGAGTTAACGTTGATTATTTTTACACTCTTGTCTGATTCATCCCAATTTGTCGGAAACGACCCAAGCGGAAATTGCCGCCGAAGCTTTCAACCCGGCGGCGCTACCGTTTATAATTCGTAGGTTCGTTTAGCCACTGCTTGCCCCTCAAGGGGCTTAAGGGAATCTCGAACATCCTACCTCGCTTCGCTGGAAGTGTGCTCGATCCCGTTTGCCATGGGGAGACGCACTAACCCCACGCCCATCACACGTTTGCCTCGATAACTTTTCGAACACAGGAACACCATGATTCGACCAATGAGTATGGCAGCCTTGCTGCTGGGTCTGTGCGTTTCGCTGATCGCTTCGGCCGATGCCGCGCAACTTGAACTGAAGAAGGGGGATAAGATTGTCTACATCGGCAACACGCTTGCCGAGCGGATGCAATACTTCCCGCACTTCGAGACACGCCTTCAGGCCCGCTTCCCCGAGTTGAACCTGGTCGTACGCGACCTGGGCTGGTCGGCCGACGAACTGACCCTGCGTCCCCGCAGCAAAGACTTCTACGATCACGGCACGCGTCTGGAAGATCACAAGCCTGATGTGATCATGGCTTTCTTTGGCTTCAACGAATCGTTCGCCGGTGAAAAGGGACTCGCCAAGTTCGAACAGGACCTGGAGAAGTTCATCACCGACACCAAGAACAGCAAGTACGACGGCAAGTCGCCGACGCTGGTACTTGTCTCGCCGATTCCGCACGAAGACCTGCACTCGCGATTCTTGCCCACCGGCGAAAAGAACAACGAAAACATCGCCATGTACGCCGAGGCCATGCACAAGCTGGCCGACAAGCATGACGTGGTTTACGTCGACGTCTTCGCTCCGATGCTCGAACCAATGGCTGGTGAAAGCGACCTGACCATCAACGGCATTCACCTGAACGACGAGGGGTACCAGGTCTTCGGTAAGGTTCTGGACGAAGGCCTGTTCGGTGCCGCTCCAAAGTACAAGACCGACCTGGCCAAGCTGTACCCCGAAGTGAAAGAGAAGGACCTGCAGTTCTTCTACGATCACCGCGCGGTCAACGGCTTCTACATTTATGGTGGCCGTAAGAATCCCTTTGGTGTGGTCAACTTCCCGGCGGAATTCGCCAAGCTGCGTAAAATGATCGAAAATCGCGATCAACGCATCTGGAAGGTCGCCAACGGCGAAAGCGTTCCCGAACTGATTGACGACAGCAACACCGGCGACTTCACCGCGATCGAAACAAACGTGAATCGCCCGGTCGATATCTTCAACCCCGAAGCGGAAGCGAAGACTTTCTCGCTCCCCGAAGGTTACGAGATCAACCTGTTCGCTTCGGAAGTCGAATTTCCGGACCTGGAAAACCCCGTTCAATTGGCCTTCGACGCCAAGGGACGCCTGTGGGTGACCACCATGGAAAGCTACCCGATGTACCTGCCAGGCACACCACCAGACGACAAAGTGCTGATCCTGGAAGACTCGGACGGCGACGGCAAGGCCGACAAGCAGACCGTCTTCGCCGATGGCCTGCACGTGCCAACCGGTATCGAAATTGGTGATGGTGGGGCATATGTCGCTCAACAGCCGAACCTGATGTTCCTGAAGGATACTGACGGCGACGATAAGGCCGACGAACGAACCCTGATTCTGCACGGCTTCGACTCGGCTGACTCGCACCACTCGATCAGTGCGTTCACCTGGGGACCTGGCGGTGCATTGTACTTCCAGGAAGGAACGTTCCATCACTCGCAGGTCGAAACGCCTTACGGTCCTGAGCGTGTTGCCAACGCTGGCATCTTCCGCTTCGAACCGAAGACCGACAAGCTCGACATCTTCGTCTCGTACGGCTTTGCCAACCCATGGGGTCACACGTTTGACGACTGGGGACAAAACTACGTAGCGGATGCTTCCGGTGGTGCGAACTACTTCGGCGCGGCTTTCAGCGGCGACGTGGTGTACCCACAGAAGCACGGCTCGATGAAGCAGTTCCTCACCAAGCAGTGGCGTCCTACCGCTGGCTGCGAAATCGTTTCCAGCCGCAACTTCCCCGAGTCGGCCCAAGGCAACTACCTGTTGAACAACTGTATCGGTTTCCAAGGGATTCTGCAGTACAAGGTCAAAGACGAAGGTAGCGGTTTCCATGCCGACCCCGTCGACCCGCTGCTGGTCTCGAAGGACACCAGCTTCCGCCCGGTTGATATTCAGTTTGGTCCGGATGGGGCGCTGTACATTGTCGACTGGTACAACCCGCTGGTTGGCCACATGCAGCACTCGCTACGTGACCCCAAGCGTGACAAGCACCACGGCCGTATCTGGCGTATTCGCTACACCGGTAACGACCTGGTGAAAGCTCCGAAGATCGACGGTGCCTCGATTGCCGAGCTGTTGGATCTATTGAAAGAGCCTGAGTACCGCACGCGTTACCGCGTTCGCCGCGAACTTCGCAACCACGACGGTACCGAAGTTTCGGCCGCGATCGAAACGTGGATGGCAGGTCTCGACAAGAACGATCCGATGTACAACCATCACCTCTTGGAAGCCCTGTGGGTGAAGCAGAACCTGGACCTGGTCGATGCCGACCTGCTCAAGCGAATGCTAACCGATAGCGACTTCCGTGCTCGTGCGGCAGCGACCCGCGTGCTGTGCTACTGGCGCGATCGCGTGCCTGGCTCGCTCGACCTGCTGGAAACACAGGTCAACGACGAAAACCCACGCGTCCGTCTGGAAGCCATCCGAGCGCTGAGCTTCTTCGATGGCAAGGATGTGGAACGTGCCCAGGAGATCGCTTTGCAATCCCTTCTTCACGACCAGGACTACTACCTGGAATACACGCTGAAGGAAACGTTGGCAACGCTCGAAAAGCGTGCCAAGCAAGGCTAAATCTTTGGATTACAATAGATGACTAAGGAAGAGTCATCCTCGACTTGGGGATGACTCTTTTTTTGATACTCCGCCTGCCTAAATTCCGGAACTGATTACGATGCTCAATCGCTTTACCCTCGTTGGTTGTATGCTGCTGGCCTGCGTGCTGCTGGCGACTCCGCAAACCGCGCGTGCCCAGGGTGCGACCGATGCCATGGTTCGCTTGCTGCAAAGCGGCAAGCTGCCAGAGTCCCGCCTCGGAACGGTCATCGGCATGATTGCCGAACGAGGCAATGCCGAGAACCTGGGAATCCTCTTTCAGGAAGCCACCAAGAGCGACGGCTTCAGCCCGGCGCTGAAGCTGGAATCGCTGCAAGCTTTGAAGAAAGCCAGCGAAAGCCGTAACCTAGTTCCCACCGGCGATCTCTCGGCGATCAGCGCCTTGATTGCCAGCAACGACCCGGCCTTGAAGACCTTGGGCATCCAACTGGCCGGTTTATGGAAAGTGGAAGCCACAGCCGATACGCTCGCCGGGTTGGCTCTCGATAACGAACAACCATTGAAACTTCGCCGCTTGGCGATCGATTCGTTGATTGCCACCGGCAGCGGCAAAACGGCCGAGACCGTGGCCAAGCTGACCAGTGACGATCAGCCCCTTTCGATCCGCTACCTGGGCGTTTCGGCGCTGACCAATATCGACATCCAAAAGGCCGCCGAGGCCGCGGCGAAGGTCCTGACGGGCGCTGATACGTCGACCGATCCGGCCGCGATGATCGATGCTTTCCTGGCCGATACCAAAGGCCCCGATGCCCTGGCCGCCGCGCTCAACGGCAAGAAGCTCGACGGCGACGTGGCCAAGATGTGCCTGCGTCAGATGTACTCGGTCGGGCGCTCCGATGCTTCGCTGGTGAACGTGCTCAGCGCTGCCGCTGGCATCGACAACAACCCTGATCCGCTGACCGAAGAGCAACTGCAATCGCTTGTCGCCCAGGTTCTGAAAAAGGGAGATCCGGCACGCGGGGAAGTGATCTTCCGCCGCAAGGAACTGAGCTGCTTGAAGTGTCACGCCATCAGTGGTGCTGGCGGGCAGATCGGTCCCGACCTGAGCCCTGTCGGTGCGACGAGCCCGGTCGACTACGTGATCAACTCGATCCTCTTCCCCGAGATGGCCGTCAAGGAAGCGTACATCATGAAGACGATTGTCGACTTCGACGGCAAGATGCACCAAGGCATTGTCGCCGACGAAAACGACGACCGCACGATCCTGAAAGATGCCAACGGCCACGAGATCATCATCCCCGCCGACGACATCGACCTGGAAAAGGAAGGGGGCTCGCTCATGCCCAAAGGCCTGGCCAACTTCCTGACCGAAGAGGAGTTCCTTGACCTGGTGGCCTACGTCGGCGAGCTCGGCAAGCCAGGTCCTTACGGGATTCGCAGCGTGCCAACCGTGCAGCGGTGGCGCGTGCTGAAGGAAGTGCCCGAAGCGCTGCAAGGGGAAGCGAAACCTTCGACCGGTGAATTCGAATCGCAGATCCTCGGCCTCGATGCCGACGCGTGGCTGCCCGTTTATGGCAAGGTCAACGGCGACCTGCCACTGTCCGACCTGAGCGAGATCGAAAGTCCCGTGCTCTTTCTGCAAGCCGAGATTGAAGTGGTCGATGGGGGTGACATAGGTGTCGAGCTGAACCAGAAGGAAGGAGTCACGGTGTGGATCATCGACGACGAGTTCCCCGGCAACGAACCGATCAGCGCGACCGTCCTGCCAGGGCGACACAAGATCACCTTCCGCCTGGACCGCCGCAAGTTCACCGGCGATACCTTCCGCGTGGTGGTCACCAAGCCTAGTGGTTCGACCGCTCAGTACACCGTTGTCGGTGGCAGCTAGTCGGCTAGCACTCTGTTTAGCCAAAGCTTCCCACGTCCGGTCCTCTCTCCACCGTCTGCAGGGGAGAGGGGACAAGTTTTGTTAATCAGGCGGGCCGCGTTCTTGAGCTTGGCTCGCACTGGGCAAATGGCTCTCGGGGGCCACGCCCAAATCTGCCTGGGCGTGCGTCTGTTTCGCACTACACGCATTGCTGTTGGCAGAGCACGCTTTGTTTCTTAGACAGGCTTCTTGAGGCGATCTCGCTCCCTTGTCGGTCGATGATCATCAGGTGGAAGGTTACCCACGAGAACGCGTGGTCTAGCGACTTGCCGGATGATGGAATCGACCTGTCTCCCGACAAACGTTTTGCGCTGAGGCTGTGGCGAGCGACTGAGGCTGGCGAGGCGTTGGTGCGTGGTGCCGGAAGAGGAACGCGTATGGGTGACCGTCGCTGCTTTCGTAGACGCGGCTGAATGCGAGACAGCCGTTTGCGTTTTGGTTGATTCGTTGGCCATCTCTTCCTGACGCATTGGCAAAGCCGCGTAGCTCAGTTGCACGACGACCTCGACCGGGATTTCCGCGAGCGTTCCACACGCCAAGCACAGAAAATGCTTCTCCGTTCGCACGATGATCAGCGGATCATGTTGTGGTGTGCTGGTGGAGGACATGGTGATGCTCGATAAGCCGAAGGACGAATACTACGCAAGCTCCGAAGGGACTGAGAAGCGACTGGTAGGCCACGACAATGTGTCGTCCTAGGGAAGACTCCCCGGCGAGTACTGCTTACACCAAATGCATGCACTCATGTACAGTTCATGGGGCCAATTTTTTTGGAAACTATTTCGCTGGGCGCGGCCTGGTTCATTTTCGTTGTCGATCGTGTAATTCCCTGGCATAATGCACTCGAGCCGGATCCATGCAACCTCGTCACCTTCAGGCAGGAAATCGTGCATCAGAAACATTTCCAACAGTCGGCAGTTTTGTTCTTATCGCTGGTCTGCCTTATCGCTACCCACCGCGGTGCCGTAGCGGAAAAGAAACTCGACACGGCCGAGATTCTGGCAGTAGCGAAGGCCTCATTCAAAACCGATGAAGACACCCTCTGGCAATCTCGGCTGAAGGGGCGGTTTGAAATTACCGGCAAGGATGGGCTTGCCGATAAGCAGATGTTCACAACTTTTGAATCTTGGGTTGTGGGGGATACGCTCCGCAATAACAGCCTCTGCGACTTCGAACGGTCGACCTTTCCCTATGCTCGCTTCGAAGATGTCCGCACGTTGTTGCTGGAAAATGGCTCTCTGTATGTCACCTCCTTCAGCGACCGCTTCAAACCGATCGGCTGCGAAACGCGAATCCGACGGCACGAGTTTGACACTGAGATGTTGCATGAAACACACTTCACCGTGTGGTATCACCCGCAGATGCTCTTGAAACTTCCCTTCAATCCTACCCGCGAAGGTGTCGATTCGATGACCTTCACCAAAGACAACAACGGTATCCTTCACGGTACATGGCACCCCAATAAGAATGCGCGGTGTGAGATTCAATTAAATTCCCGCATCGGCAATCGCCCTATTTCCAACAAGATATATTACAAAGACAAGCTGGTTCACGAAATCAACGCCACGTGGAAGCAATGGCCCAATGCGGGGACAATGCTGGAATCAGTGACGAACACGTACGCAGCCCAAAGCGCGACTTACACTTGGACCTTAACCGAGTTTGAGTCGCTCAAGGCCGTGAACCCTAACAAATTTCAACAGGCCGATTTAGGTGCGTTACCAGGCGCACGAGAGATTGACGAACGCGATCGTAACAATGTGTTGATTAACGGGCGACCGATTCGCTAGGCACGGCACAAGAACTTCGTTACTCCTCATCCATAGTGCGGCGGATGCGACGGACGACGAAGTATTGGATCATGCCCAGGATGAGGATCGACATCATCATCACCGTGGCGTCGAAGAAATCGACGTAGCCGACTGGGCGAAGGGTTGCTCCGACAATCACATGGGTCAGGTAGCCAGCGGCGGCCAAGGTCATCGTGTAGCCGACCAGCCCTTTCTCGTAGAGGGTGGCGCTGGCCGCGACCAGCAGCAGGTAGATCAAACTCAACGGACTCGCAGCGCCATGCACCAGGAACAACAGCCCGGTGAGCAGCACAAAGTTCCACGTCATCCAGGCATAGATGGCTGCGTTGCGCGTGCTGGGCTTTTCGTACATTCGCTGAAAGAACCAGGCCGCCACCGAAAAGGCGATCGCGAACAACACCGACGCCACGCGAAACCAGGGGCGGGCCGAGACCGGTTCGTGCAGGATGTACGAACTAATCACGTGATAGATGAAGAACAGCAGCACGCACGCCAGCGTACTGGCTAGGCCAGGCTTGCGCCGCGCCCAGTAGATGATCCGCTCGCCCATGCCCAGCGGCTTGGCCCGGATCGGCTCGTGCTGCAGGTACGACTGCAGGTCGGCAGCAAGCTCCTTCATGCTGCGATACCGCGCCGCAGGGGTCTTGTGCATGCACTTCAGACAAATCGTTTCCAGCGGACGCGGAACGCTCCAGTTAAGCTTGCGCGGCGAGACCGGATTCACCGTGCATATCTGATCGATCGCTTCCAGAATGTTGGTCGCGGCGAATGGCGGCTTGCCGGTCAGCAGGGCGTACAGGATCGCACCGAGGCCATAAATGTCGGTGGCCTGATCGATTTGATGGTTTTTACCGGCGGCCTGCTCGGGGGCCATGTAGCCCGGGGAACCAAGGATCTGCCCGGAGTAAGTCATCTCGGAATTGCCATCCATCCGCTTGGCCAGGCCGAAGTCGGTGACGCGCGGATGGCCATCGGCATCGATCAAGATGTTCGACGGCTTCAAGTCGCGATGCACGATCCCCATCGAGTGCGCGTGGGCCATGGCCTGGGCGATCTCGAGAACCAGTTCGGCGATCTGCTCAGGCGTGAGTCCCCCTTGGCGAATCACATCGGCCAGGCTGCGTCCTTCGACGTACCCCATCGAGAAGAAGTGCCGCCCTTGATGGTGCCCTACTTCGTAGATGGGGACGATCCCGGCGTGCGATAGATTCGCAGCGGCTTCCGCTTCGGCGCGAAAGCGTTGGATCTCCTGAGCCGAGGCGAACTGGCCGGAAAGGATCATCTTCACCGCCACGACGCGATCCGGCGACAACTGCCGCGCCTTGAAGACGACCCCCATGCCGCCACGGCCCAACTCGTCGATCAGTTCGTAGCCTGGGACCGATTCGACTCGGTCAGCTCTTCGCGAGCTATGGACCGTTTTCTCGGGATCGAGGTCGACAGTGGCCGGGGTGAGATTATCAACGGCCAGGTGTTCGTGCAGAGGAGAATTGTCCAGCGCCGAGTTCTCGTCGTTGGCCAGCATGCGGCGGACTTCTTCGCCCAGGTCGGCACGATCGGCGAAGGCTTCCGACAGCCATGTATCGCGCTGGTCGAGCGGCAATTGAATTGCCTTCTCGAAAGCCTTGCACAGTCGCTGGTAATCGTCCGGTGTCATGGGATGTTGTTGGAATGTCGGGCCCTGGGCGAGCGCGGGTCTTGAAGCGGGCACCAAGTATCCGCCCCGCGACACGTGGGCCCAACGGCTAGGAATTGTCTGTTTGGGATCCGTCATCCAACCGGGCAGTGAGCCAGGCTTTGGCCATGCGCCAATCTCCTTTGACGGTCGATACGGAAACGTCCAGGGCTGCAGCGGTTTCTTCGACGGTCATTCCGGCGAAGTAGCGCATCTCGATGATCTTGGCGTGGCGTGGGTTCAGCTCGGCCAGTTCGGTAAGCAGTTCGTCGAGCTCAACCAGGTCGACGTTGTTCTGGGGGTCTCCGGCAACGAGACCTTCTTCCAGGGTGATCCGCTGGGCTCCTTTGCCCCGCTTAGCCGCGTTCTTGGTGCGGGCATGATCGACAAGGATGCGCCGCATGATATTCGAAGCGACGGCACAGAAGTGCGCTTTTCCTTTCCACTCGACACGATTCTGATCAACGAGTTTCAAGAACGCTTCATGCACCAAGGCCGTGGCCTGCAGCGTGTGATCGGCGCGTTCGTTGCGCATGTGCTGATTGGCGATTCCCTTCAATTCCTGGTAGAGAATCGGCAGCAGTTTATCGGCCGCATCGCGTTTGCCGCTAGAAAGTGATGCCAGCAAACTTTCGACGTCATCGCTCATGAAGATAAGATTCCTCCGTACAGAGGGCAGGGGGGTCGACTTGATTCTCATTGCTTCCATGTCTAGCTTAACAGTCGACGGGGCAGGGGAGAATGCACCGCAAGAGTTTTGTTGGCTGGCTGGAAACCTGGAAGGATCTCGATGAACCTGGTAATCGTGCACCATCACCTCAATCGCGGCGGCGTGACCCAGGTGATCCTCAATCACCTGCGAGCGCTGCACGAAGCTGGGGGCAAAGAGATCTTCGATCGAATCGTCATCTTGTACGGAGGACGAGCAACCGGCTGGCCTGACGCGATGGAGCCGGCACTGGAAGGAATCGAGCTCGTCGCACTTCCCAGTATCGACTACGACACGGTCACTGCTGTCGGGGAAGAAGCCCCCTACCGGGCAACTTCTGAAAAGCTTCAGCAGTTGGGGCTATTGCCTGCGGAGACGCTTTTACACGTACACAATCACACTCTGGGCAAGAATGTCGCATGGCCCAATGCATTGACCCGGTTGGCCGAGGGTGGCTACCGGATGCTATTGCAGCTGCACGATTTCGCCGAAGACTTTCGGCCGGATAACTATCGCCGTCAGGTCGAGTATTACGGCGAAAGTGGAACCGGCATGGCCGAGGTTTACTTTCAGGCCCCTCACGTTCATTACGCCGTGCTGAACTCGCGCGACCGCGGGATTCTGGAAAAGGCTGGTTTCGCCTGCGAAAAGCTGCACTGGCTACCTAACCCGGTACAGCCGTTTCCTTCGCTACCACACCGAGCCGATGCGCGGCACACGCTCGAGGAGAAACTCGAAGTGAAACCGGGCGAACCGTACGTGCTGTATCCGGTTCGTGGCATTCGCCGCAAGAACGTGGGAGAATTGGTCCTTTGGTCGGCGTTGGCCCCCAAGCCGACGACCTTCGGCATCACGCTAGCCCCAGTGAATCCGGTTGAACTTGCGCCATACACCGCATGGCAATCATTGGCAGCAGAGTTGCATCTTCCCTGCAAGTTTGATGTGGGTGGCGATGGTGGGCTTTCGTTTCCCGAGAATCTGGCGGCAGCCGATGCGATCATCAATACGAGCGTGGCTGAAGGGTTTGGGCTCGTGTTCCTCGAAGCGTGGCTGGCAGGCAAGCTGCTGATCGGCCGTGATCTGCCGGAGATTTCGGCCGACTTCAAAGAAGCAGGCCTGCGGCTGGATAGCCTGGCGGCGAGTCTCTACATTCCCAAACGCTGTCCGATCACGGGGCGAGAAGTCTTCTGCGAGGATGCGTATCGTCAGCGAATGACTGAGTTATTCACTCAGGTACTTCGCGACTTCGGGCAGGATACGATGGAAGCGGGCGATCTTCAGAAGCAACTCGATGAACGTCTGAGTGACGAATGGATCGACTTCGCGCTATTGACTGTTCAGGCCCAACAGGAAGTCGTGCGCTCGGTCGCCGCAAGCAAAGCGCTGGCTGAGGCGATTGTAGAAGAGAACGCCCAGGTCATGCGGCCACTGATGCAAGAGAACGCCAACTTCGATTCCACAATTCAAATCAACGCCCAAATTGTCCTGACACGATTCGGACTTAAAGGAACGGGAGAGCGGCTGCTAGAACGTTACGAGCTACTGGCCAGGCAACAGCCGGGACCAGTCTCATCGTTTGCAGGAGCCCATCGGATCTTACGACAATTTGTGGAACTGTCTCGCTTTCATCCTGTTCGCCTGGAAGATGCATGAATTCTTTTTCGGAAATCTTAAGCCGCAACAGTCAACTGCTTGAGCCTATCGCGACCGACCAGCCTGCAGAACTGAAGACGCTACCTGAGATCCGCGCTGTTTTGTTCGATATCTACGGCACCCTGCTGGTGAGCGGCAGCGGTGATGTGGGGACCGCAATGGAGATGACCAAGGGGGATGCCCTGGAAGCGGCCTGGGAGGCAAGCGGCATCCAAAGCAAAGTGCCTGCCGAGGAGATGATTGCGCGATTTTACGAGGTGATTCAGGATGATCACAAAATTGCCACTAAAAGAGGCACTTCTTATCCCGAGGTCGTGATCGAAGAAATTTGGGAAAAAGTTTTTGATGCTCCCCTGCGTTGCGGGCAGATCGAATTGCCGTGCGATTTCGATATGAAACTGTTCGCATTGGAGTTCGAGACGCGTGTGAATCCGGTGTGGCCGATGCCCGGCTTGCGCGAGGTGATCGGCGCGCTGCAACAGCAGGACTACACATTGGGAATCATCAGTAATGCCCAGTACTTCACGCCAAAAATCGTGGAAACGTTCCTGGATTCAACGCTTGAGGAAAATGGTTTCAAGCCGGAGAACTGTTTTTTCTCGTACGAGCATCGCGTCGCCAAGCCAGGGACTGATCTTTATGTGGCCGCTGCGAAAAGTTTAGCCGACCAACAGATCGAGGCGCGGCATACTCTCTATGTTGGCAACGACATGCTAAACGACATCCAACCGGCATCGCAGATTGGCATGAAAACTGCACTGTTCGCTGGAGATCGTCGTAGTCTTCGACTACGGAAGGACGATGCTCGAATGTTGCCAATACACCCTGACGTGACGCTCACTAGACTTTCCGACATTTTGGCTTGCCTTCCGAGATAATCCAACATGAACGTATCTGATACCGCAGGGCACAACATCGGTTTCGTAGGAACACGCTTCGCTGGGACCGATGGTGTCTCGTTAGAGGCGGCCAAATGGGCCAAGGTCCTTTGGGATTACAAGCATGTCAGTTACTGGTACGGCGGGAAAATGGATACCGATCCCGATATTACCAGCCTGGTTCCCCATGCTTATTTTGGTCATCCCGACATACAATGGATTAATCGGCGTATCTTCGGCACGACGACTCGTGATCCGGAAGTTACGCGGCGGATATTCGCGTTGGCCGAGTATCTCAAACACACGTTGTACGAATTCACTCGTCGCTTCAACATCGAGGTGATGATCGTGCAAAATGCGCTCTGCATTCCGATGAACGTTCCTCTGGGCGTGGCCATCACCATGTTCATCGCCGAGACGGGTTTCCCCACGATCGCGCATCATCACGACTTTTACTGGGAACGCGATCGCTTTTCGGTCAACGGCATCAACGACATCCTCAGCATGGCCTTCCCGCCGACGCTGCCGTCGATTCAACACGTGACGATCAACCTGCCAGGCCAGGCAGACCTTTCGCACCGCAAAGGTCAATCGTCGATTCTTGTTCCCAACGTGCTCGACTTCGAAGACCCACCGGTCAACGACGACTACCCACTTAGCTTTAAGGAAGACATCGGCCTTTCCGACGATGACTTCGTGATCCTGCAGCCAACCCGCGTGGTGCCGCGTAAGGGGATCGAGCACGCGATCTCGCTAGTCAATGCGCTTAATAACCCCAAGTACAAGCTGGTGGTCACGCACGAGTCTGGCGACGAAGGGGATGAATATATGAATGCCCTGCAAGAGATGGCCGAGCGTCAAAACGTCGATCTGCGTTTCGTGGCCGATCGTGTCGGAGAAGTGCGGGGCACCGACCGCGAAGGACGCAAGATCTATACGCTGGGCGATTGTTACGCCGCAGCCGACTTCATCAGTTACCCGAGCCTGTACGAAGGATTTGGTAACGCACTGATCGAAGCGTTTTACTTCAAAAAGCCAGTCCTGGTGAATCGTTACTCGATCTTTGTTACCGACATCGAGCCCAAGGGCTTTAAGGTGGTGACGATGGATGGGTATCTGACCAAGGACGTCGTCACCCAAGTACGCAACCTGATGGAAGACGAAGCGTATCGCCAGGAAGTGGTCGAACACAACTTCGAACTCGGCAAACGCTTTTTCAGTTACTCGGTACTTAAACGCAAACTGCGAGCCCTGGTGACCAACTTCACCGGGATGGATGATTTATAGGACGTGTCGCGCTCGTTGCCCGAGACGCGACCGTCGGATAGGGAGGTTCCATGATCGGCACGACAGAACAACACGAAACGCTTCAGCAGCACCTGACCCGCATGTATGGCGAGGCCGCTGCTACCGATGTTCTGCCGCGTCTGGTTGAGTTGATCGAGTCGTATTCCACGAAGATCCCCGAGCCCAAGCGAACCGGCTGGGACGAAACCGACATCGTCCTGATCACCTACGCCGACCAGATCTACGGCCCCGACAAGAAACCACTAGCCATCCTCAAGGACTTTCTGGTCCATCATGGCTATCAGCACCTGCTCAATACGGTTCACCTGCTGCCGTTCTTCCCATACACATCGGACGACGGTTTCTCGGTGGTCGACTACTACCAGGTCGATCCCAACTCCGGAACTTGGGACGACCTGCACTCGCTAGCCGAAGAGTTCAACCTGGCCTTCGACATGGTCGCCAATCACTGCTCGCAGAAGTGCCAGTGGTTCCAGAAGTATCTCCAAGGCGAGAAGCCGTACGATGAGTACTTCATCGATGTCGACCCGAGTACCGACCTCAGTCAGGTCGTCCGGCCGCGGGCACTGCCGCTGTTGTCGCCCTACGAGTCCTCGACTGGTAAGAAGCATGTCTGGACGACGTTCAGTGCCGATCAGGTCGACCTGAATTACGGCAGTCCGGAAGTCTTGCTGGCGATGACCGACGTGCTGCTGTTTTATGTGCAGAATGGGGCTCGGGTGGTTCGTCTGGATGCGATCGCGTTTCTGTGGAAGACGATCGGCACCAGTTGTTTGCACCTGAACGAAACCCACGAGGCGGTCAAGTTGTGGCGAACCGTTACCGAGATGGTCGCCCCGCACGTGCTGCTGCTGACCGAAACGAATGTGCCGCATGCCGAGAACATCAGCTACTTTGGCCTGGCCGACGAAGCGCACATGGTCTATCAGTTCAGCCTGCCGCCGCTGCTGCTGGATGCGTACTTGAACGAAGACGCATCGACCCTCAGCCAGTGGATGGAGTCGCTGTACGATATCCCCACCGGCACCACCTACTTCAACTTCACCGCCTCGCACGATGGCATCGGCGTGCGACCGCTGGAAGGGCTGGTATCGCAGGAGCGACTCGACAAGCTGGTACACGCCACCCAGGCTCGCGGAGGCCTGGTCGGTATGCGAACGATGCCGGACGGTTCGCAGAAGCCGTACGAATTGAACATTACCTATGTCGATGCTCTGGGTGAGCCGGAGGGCTTCGGCCCCGAGCATCATGCCGTGCGGTTCCTGGCATCGCAGGCCATCATGCTGGCCATGAAGGGAATCCCCGGCATTTACTTCCACAGCCTGGTCGGTACCCAGAATCACTTAGGCGGCGTCGAAGAAAGCGGCATTCCCCGGCGGATCAATCGCCGCAAGTACGAGCGACTGGAACTCGAAAACCAGATCAGCCAGCACGAGACGCTGCAGAACCGCATCTTCCATGGCTATCAGAACCTGATCGCCAAACGCATCGAGCAGTCGGCATTTCATCCCGACGGGCCGAGCGAAGTTTTTCACACCGGGAATAAAGCGATCTTTGGATTCAAGCGAACGTCGCCCGATCGCTCGCAAACGATTCTCGTTCTGGCAAACCTGACCGATAAATTGCAAGGTCTGCCATTGAGCAATCCCAAATTACAGCCGTTGACCTACGATCTGATCAGCGATCAATACGTGGTCGAGTCACACGGTATCACGCTCGATCCCTATCAAATCGTGTGGCTCACCGAGCCTGACGAGTAGCTATCTTGCAGCGAGATCGTAGCGGTCCCTCTCCCCCGTCAATCGTCCCCGGCAAGGAGACACGAACTTGTCCGACTTCATTCAACTTGGCCCCATATCAACGCTACACGATTTCGGAACGCTTGGTTCCGAACAGTTGGAACGCACGCTCGAAGATGCTACTAGCGAATATCCGATGGGGCTGATCCTACCGGTGACTGCCAGCGACATGCGTGCCCCGGCGTTCTCGACCATTATGGATCAACTGGAAGGAACAAAATTCCTTAAGACAGTCGTCGTGGTGCTGAACCGCGCACCTGATGTCGAGGACTACCGCGAGTGTCGCCGACTCACTTCCAAGCTCGGTAACATGTGCCGCGTACTCTGGAACGATGGTCCGCGCGGCCAGGCGTCGTTTCAACAACTGACCGACGCAGGCTTTAACGTTTCGGTCCCCGGAAAGGGACGCGCCGTTTGGACGGCGTTTGGTTATCTACTGGCCGATCCTGAAATCAAAGCAATGGCGCTGCACGACTGCGACATCGTGAACTACCACCGCGACATGCTGATGCGGCTATGCTTGCCAATGGCCCACCGCGGTTTCGACTTCGACTTTTGCAAAGCGTACTATGCCCGTGTCACCGATCGCATGCACGGGCGAGTGGTTCGCTTGCTGGTGACACCCCTGTTGCGTTCGCTGATTCGCGTGCTGGGGAACGATGACTTCCTGATCTTCTTGAATAGCTTCCGCTATCCGCTTTCTGGCGAGTTCGCCGTGACATCGACGCTGGTGCGTGCCAATCGCATCCCGAGCGATTGGGGCCTGGAAGTGGGAACGCTGGCGGAGGTCTTTCGCAACACGGCTCCCAAGCGTATTTGTCAGATCGACCTGGGACACCCGTACGAACACAAGCATCAGCCGATCTCGCTGGACGATGCCAACCGCGGCCTAATGAAGATGACCGCCGACATCTTGCACAGCATCTACCGCACGCTATCGAGCCGCGGCATTGTCTTCAGCATGGGGATGTTCAACACGCTGGAATCGGCCTACCTGCGTGATGCCCAGGATGCCATTCGTCAGTACCATGCCGACGCGGTGATCAACGGCCTGGAGTTCGATCGCCATATCGAAGAGCATTCCGTCGAAGGCTTTGCCCGCATGATCACGCAGTGCGGACAAGAGTTCTTCGAGAATCCGGTAATGGCTCACGAGATGCCGACCTGGACACGCGTTCGCAGCGCGATCCCTGACTTCCCGCATACGCTACGGAGATCGGTGGAAGCGGACTCGGCGGAGTTTACGTAGTAGCGAGTCTTGCTGGCTCGCGATAGCATGACGGACTCTTCTCCGCCAGGTTCGCAACCCCGCCAAGAGATCCGTCATGAAGGTCTTTCGTATCCATCCCGAGTATAACGCTCGTTCCGACTACTACGGTCAGCTTGTCAACGCAGGCCGGACTCTGATGCACACGCCGCAATCATGTGTAGGGTCGGTTCTCAGTCAGTGGCCGTCCGACTTGATCTTTTCGGTTGAAGGAGAAGGCGCGGTCTGCGACGTACTACCGACTCCGATGGAGTTGCTCTTTTCTGAGAAGGCGAAATCAAAGCTCGATCCGATCTGTGGTGACCATGCCGAGTGGCTGCCAGTACAAGTCGAACCGCTGGGGGCGATGTACCTGTTTCATCCAACGAGCGTCGTCACCTTGGGCGCCCAGGCAGTCTATCGGCAACGTTCGCCCGGAGACAACATCATTGAGGTTCGCAAGTACGATTTTGATTCGCCAGAGAATCTTCCTCCCTGCTTTCTTATCCCGCAACCGGAATCTAGCCCAGCAGGTCAACAAGGGGGCTCGGTCTCAGGCGTGTTCGTTACGGACACGCTGCGCGACGCCTTCTATGCGTTTCGTGGCATCGACTTCGCCTGTGTGTACACGTCGCCGGAGATGAAGTAACTGGGTGCCTCACGTTCGTCCAAGTTGGCATGGCATCTAGCCCGTGGCTGTTCCAATAGAGCCTACGCCTCTACCATCAAAACACCAAGAAACAAAAACGGCCGCGATTGTGTCGCGGCCGTTCTCGTTTTGTTCTTATGTATGAAAACTAGTCGTCCAGACGACGAACCTGGATGTCCTTGAACCAGACGGTGCTGCCTGGATCGTGGGCTTGCAGGGCGAAGGTACCCTTGTCCAGGACGCGAGTGAAATCTTTGCCTGGTTGGGCGTCGTCTGGTTCGGTGTAGTCGGCAGCGACCTTACCGTTGATCTTGGTCACGATGTGCTTGCCATCAACCTTGATGTAATAGTCGAACCATTCGCCGTCTTTGGCTGGCGAGTTGTTCATGACGTCTTTGACCGAGTAGATACCACCGGTCTTCTTCGGATCCTTGTGGGTGTTGTTCACCTGGGCTTCGAAGCCATACTTTGGCCAGCCGGTGTCTTGGAACTTGGTGTGGAAGTAGATGCCACCGTTGCTGTTCTCGTTGGTCTTGACCTTAGCTTTGAATTCGAAGTTCTTGAACGGCTTGTCTTCGCCGACATAGAAGAGGTGGCTGCGATCACCCTTGGCGACGAACGCACCGTCTTCGATCTTCCACGAATCAGGGTTTTCGCTGATCTTCCAACCTTCGAACGACTTGCCGTCCATCAGCGACTTCCACTCGCCTTCGGCGGCGGTAGCGACAGCGGACAACATCAAACAAACCAGGGCACCTGCGGCCAAACGCTTCAACATGAGTTTTCCTTTTCGAAGTACGAATGTCTTCTTGTTCGGGGATGGATTCGTGTCTGTGGGGGGGACCGACAGATCGTAGAGAATAGCACTACGTCGGCGGGACACGAAAATTATGCAGTTGATTTTGGTTGAAACGATCGACCGTGGCAAGATTCCGCACGATTCAGGCGAAGTTTTTATGGATTCGGGACGAATTTTCGCTATTTTTTGAGATCTATAGCGAAGCGCCATTTGCATATAGCCCCATGCGCTTTTGCATTTCGATCCAACCTGGAGAGCATCTGTCCGATGAGCACCGCATCACCATTGCCGATGAGTTGGGAAGTACCCCAGATCTTTCACCAGCGATTGGGAGACGGACCGGGTCGCCAGCGTGTCATGCAAGCAGATGGACACTTGTTAATTGTCACGCATCGGCCACCACGCCATGGCGAACGTGTTCGTGGCGGACGTTACTTTTGGCGCAACCCGGCCGGGACGCTACAAAGCAGCGATCTGGGTCAGGGACCGTCGTCGATGATCAAGCATCTGGAAGAGTACAACGCCGCGATCGCCAAGCTCGAGAAAGCGGAGAACGATGCCCAGTCGAGCGAAGAGTACTTTCGCGTGATCAGCGAACTCGGTCCGCTGCTCAGGGCAACGCGAAACTTGCACAGCACGCTACAGTCGGCCCGCGAGCTATCAGGCAACGACCGAACGATGATTAACTTCCGCGATCGCAGCTACGACTTGGAACGCTCGGCCGAACTGCTGTACAACGAAGCGAAGAACGAACTCGACTTTTTGATCGCCCAACGCACCGAACAACAAGCGGCCAGCAGCCACCGCATGGCGGTCTCGGCACATCGCTTGAACATTCTGGCCGCGTTCTTCTTCCCGATGGTCACCCTGGCAACCATCTTTGGGTCGTCGCTACAGCATGGGTGGGAGACGGCCAACGCCCCAGTTCCGTTTTTCACGATGCTGATCGTGGGCTTCGTTTTGGGGCTTTTGCTGAACTGGTTCATTAACGTGCCGGTTTCCCCCAAACCAAGAACACGCCACGGAGCCGATGCCCGGATTCCACGCACGCCATAGCTGCTACGGTTCGGTGACTTCCGCGGATTGGTCTTGCGGCGGTTTACTGTGGTCGTGCAGACCCCCTGGCTCGGCGAAACCGATCAGGTAGGCCACCGCAACCCCCAGCAGCATGACCAGCGAGAGCTTAACCTTGTCGTGCGAGTGGAACTGTACTTCCGGCAAGATGTCGGCCAGCGAGATACACAGGAAGACACCTGCCGAAAAACAGAGGGCCAGGCCTACCATGAACTGCTTGTCGGCATCGAATCCGTTGTAGCCAGCGAAGAATACCAGCACGCCCAGAGGGCACATCAACGCGTATCCCAGATTGACGATATTGATGACGCTCACCGGCCACTTGCTTTGACGCATGATGAAAGTGATCGACAACGCGTCGAGCGGCTTGTGCAGGAAGATCCCCAGAAAGACACCCAGCCCCAAGAGCCCCATGAAAGCCGAATTGTGATGGGCGGCCGCTGAAACGCCAGCGGCCAACGCGATGCCATCTAACAGAGTATGCAGCGATAGGCCCATGAAGACCCCCAGCCAGCGCATCTTCGAGTCAGGGGCATTATGCGAATGATTGTGCCCATGCGCGTGTCCAGGATGATCATGTTCATGATCACAATGCAAGTGGCCGCCGTGCTTATGATCGCCAGCGGTCGTGCCGGGGTATTCGTTTTCGATGGGGGCATGTTCGTGAAAGTGAAATAGCCGCATCAGGAAGAAGGTCGTTATCAAGCCCACCAGCAAACTGCCCATCGCCCAGTCGAGCGAGTTGCACTCGGCTATCCCGTGCGGCAGCATGTGCAGAATACCCACCCCCAGCATCAGACCACCGACGGCGCTCATCATCATCTGCATGCGGGTATGCGTCAGGCGGATGACCACTGGCAGCCACCCTCCCAGCAGGGAGGCAGCGATGATCAGTAGGCAATAGATCGCCAGCAACAGCATGGATTTGGGTTCCACAACAAAGGGTTGTCCCCGGTACGCATTCACACGTTCGGGGGAAACGTTTCAGCTTAGACGCCAACTGCTTAGATGCCAAGTGGTTACAAGGGCTTTGACCGCGGGCTTTTCAACGCTACCATTCGGGTACATCCGTTTTCCTAAAGCCCTATCACCCAAGTAGATCCGGATGACACACCAAGCTCAGGACGACTCATCTGCCCGGTTCTCGTCGGTCATCCTTCAGGTTGCCGAACTCGACTGCGCGGAAGAAGTACGAATTCTCAAGGACGGCCTAGCCGAGAAGCCAGGGATAGAGAAGCTCGACTTCGACGTCATGCGGGGGCGGATGGACGTACAGTACGACGCCGAACACTGGAACGTCAAACGGTTGTTGGAAGCGGTCCGTTCGCTGGGCATGACAGCTCAGGAAGTGATCGAGACGCCCCAGGCGACGGCGGCAGAAGAGCCGGTACGGCATAACTACAAACGCGAGCGGGCCTTGGTTCGCAGTGGTGCGTTTCTGTTGGTGGCGGTGGTGATTCAGGCCTGGGAGTCCGGCGGGCTCGCGGCACTCTTCGGGCATGGGGACGGGGTGCATTCGATCTCAGTCCTGTCGATCCTGCTATACCTGATTTCAATTTCCCTGGGCCTTCGCTGGATCGCCCCCAAAGCTTTGAAATCGGTCCTGCGGTTTTCCGCCGATATGAATTTGCTGATGACAGTCGCGGTTATCGGTGCAATTGTCCTGGGGGACTTCTTCGAAGCGGCGATGGTGACGTTCCTGTTCACGTTGTCGGAAGTCCTCGAACAGCGCAGTGTCGCCAAGGCCCGGCGTTCGATCCAATCGCTCATGTCGCTGGCCCCAGACGTCGCGCGAGTGAAAACAGAAGAGGGGATCGAAGAAGTCGCGACCGATGAAATCGAGAACGGTAACATCTGCCTTGTGCGTCCCGGCGAACGTATTCCCTTGGATGGTACCGTCGTTCAAGGGGTTTCCGCGATCGATCAAGCGCCGATCACCGGTGAGTCGGTCCCGGTTGAAAAAGAACCTGGCGATCCCGTTTACGCAGGCACCATCAACGGCAGCGGAAGCATCGAGTTCCGTGTGGAAGGGACCTCCGGATCCACGCTTTTGAACCGGATCGTGCGGCTGATCGATCAGGCCTACCAGCGCCGCGCCCCAAGCGAACAGTGGGTCGATCAGTTTGCCCGCTGGTACACTCCCACGATGATGCTGCTGGCGGTGGCCGTGATGGTGATTCCTCCGACGATCATTGGCTGGTCAGTCGAATCGGCGACGACCTGGTTCTACAACGGGCTCGTCCTGCTGGTTATCGCGTGCCCGTGTGCGCTGGTGATCTCGACACCGGTCAGCATTGTGTCCGCTTTGACGGCGGCCGCACGCAATGGGGTGCTGGTCAAAGGAGGCCTTTCGCTGGAAACGATCGCCAAAGTCAAAGCGGTTGTGCTCGACAAGACCGGGACGCTGACCACCGGGATGCCATCGGTGATAAGCGTACAGTGCTTGGGAGATATCACCGAAGAACGAGCCTTGGCCCTGGCCGCTGGGGTGCAGAACCACAGCACGCATCCCATCGCCAAAGCGATTCTGAATTACGTCGAACAACACCAGGGAATCCCGGCGGAGTTTGCCCAGGTCGAAGAAATTCCCGGACGCGGCATCTCTGGGCAAACCGACGGGCAAACGTTCTGGCTCGGCAGCACACGTCTCGCGACCGAACAAGGCGCGGACGTCGCCGGTATTGAAGCCGCCGTTGCCAATACGGGCGTCAATGCGGTGGTCCTGGGACAAGGGAATCAGATTCTGGCAACCTTGCACTTGCAAGATCAGCTACGAGAAACGGCAGCTCATGCGGTCGCGTCGCTGCACCGCCTGGGGGTCGCGCAGGTCGAACTCATTTCTGGCGACCGAACAAACGTGGTTCAGCAAGTTGCCGAGGAAGTTGGAGTCGATGCCTGGAAGGCCGAGCAGTTGCCAGAAGACAAGATCGAAGCGGTCACGCGTCTGCGGCACGACCACAAACTGGTGGCCATGGTTGGCGACGGCATCAACGACGGTCCCGCGCTGGCCGCGGCAGACGTGGGGATTGCCATGGGTGCGATGGGAAGTGATACGGCGATCGAAACGGCCGACGTCGCGCTGATGTCGGACGAGATCGAGAAGCTGCCGTGGCTGATTGCTCATGGCCGAAAAACATTGCGCCTGATCCGGCAGAATATCTTTGCGGCCCTGGCGATCAAGGTGATCTTTATCGTTCTGACGATGGTCGGCTTTTCCAACCTATGGCTGGCCATTCTGGCCGACACAGGCGTTTCGCTGGCAGTGATTGCCAATAGCCTGCGGTTACTGCGGACGAAAACGTCGTAAACGCCTGCCCCTGGGGCGGCACCTTTTGCAAGGCCCACTGAAGCGTTACATTGGCGGTTTCAACGCACAAATTTGAAGATCCTTACTCGGAGCTTGAATCCCCCATGGCAAAGCTATCGATCGCCGACGTAGACGTTAGTGGCAAGAAAGTCCTAATGCGGGTTGACTTTAACGTCCCGCTGGACGGTGACAAGATCACGGACGATCGTCGCATCGAAATGGCCCTTCCTTCGATCAAATCGGTTGTCGATCGTGGCGGTCAGTTGATCCTGATGAGCCACCTGGGCCGTCCTGAGCCAGGCGAAGACAACTCGGCTTACAGCCTGAAGCCTGCCGCGGTTCGCCTGGGTGAATTGCTGGGCAAAGAAGTTGCTTTCGCCTCGGATACGGTGGGTGACGATGCGGCCGCCAAGGTTGCTGCCCTGACCGATGGTGGTGTCGTGGTGCTGGAAAACCTTCGCTTTGAAAAGGGCGAAAAGAAAGGTGACGCCGCGTTCGCTGGCAAGCTCGCCGCGTTTGCCGACATCTACTGCAACGACGCGTTTGGTACCTGCCACCGCACCGATGCCTCGATGGTTGCCGTGCCGGAAGCGATGGACGGCAAGCCGAAGGTTGTTGGTTTCCTGGTTGAAAAGGAAATCACCTACCTGTCCGACGCCATCGGCAACCCCAAGCGTCCGTTCGTCGCGATCCTGGGTGGTGCCAAGGTTTCCGACAAGATCATGGTCATCAAGAACCTGCTGGGCATCTGCGATAAAGTGCTCATCGGTGGGGCCATGGCTTACACATTCTCGCTGGCCCAGGGTGGCAAGGTTGGCAAGAGCCTGGTCGAAAAGGACAAGGTTGAACTGGCCAAAGAATTGATCGCAGCTGGCGGCGACAAGCTGGTTCTGCCGGTCGACACCCATTGCGGCGATGACTTCAGTGGCGACTGCAACAAGCTGGTTGTCAAGGCAGGCGAGATTCCGGACGAATACGAAGGTCTCGACGTCGGTCCAGAAACGGCCAAGCTCTACGCCGACCTGGTGAAGGACGCCCAAACGGTTGTCTGGAATGGTCCGATGGGCGTGTTCGAAATGCCTCCGTTCGACGCCGGTACCAAGGCCGTCGCCGAAGCCATTGCGGAGTCGGATGCGATCAGCATCATCGGTGGTGGTGACAGTGCCGCTGCGATCGGCCAGTTCGGCCTGGACGACAAAGTCACCCACGTTTCGACCGGCGGCGGTGCCAGCTTGTCGATGCTGGAAGGCCAGGCCTTCAAGGCCGTTGATATTCTCGACGACAAATAACGTCGAACGATTCGCAACGATCGAATATCTTAAAGCGGTCCTGGTTTCCAGGGCCGCTTTTTTCATCGACAGGAACATCCCCCATGAATGCCGTCACTCCGATCTTGCGTCTGCACCAGCATCGCGTCTGGGCCACCCATCACCTGCTGGAAGCCTGCGGCCATCTTAGCGAAGAGCAGTTGCATCAGCCCCACGAAATTGGGCAAGAGACCCTTTGGAAAACGATTTGCCACATGTATGCCGCCGAATTCGTTTGGCTGGCGGCGCTGCAAGGAACAGACGATGCGATTGCCCCGGGCGATGTCGCCGGAAAGCTGCCTGGCAATCAGGAAGGAGAGGGAGCCGCAACGTCACGAACGATGCTGATCGAGCGTTGGCAGAAACTCGATCAGCGCTGGAGTGCATATCTCAACTCGCTGACGCCAGAGGACCTGACGCAAACCATCTATCGCAAAAGTTCCAGTAGCTACCAGGGGCAACGCATCGGTAGCCAGGCTATGGATGTCCTTCTGCACGTGGCGACGCATGCCCATTACACCACCGCCCAGGCCATCAACATGCTGCGTCACAGTGGGCTGACCGACTTGCCCCCTTCGATGCTGATTACCCTGGCCCGTAGCGAGGCTGTCACGTAAGCTGAAGTCGTATCGCAGAACGCTGTTAGGGAAAGACGCATGACCAAAGTTATCCTCATCCTGACCATCGCACTTTTCGGAGCATTGGGTGCGTTGGGGCGCGTCTACGTGGGCTCGTTCCTTCAAGGCTATTCGCCTGAATTCGACTCGGTGCGTTTCCCGATCGGCACGTTAGCGGTGAACGTGCTGGGGTGTTTAGTATTCGGCTTCCTGGGATACCTGGGGCACCACCACGAAATCCTTCCGGCTTTCTGGCGTACGGTGCTCCTCTCGGGCTTGCTCGGATCGTTCACGACGTTTTCGACCTTTGGTTTCGAGACGGTGCTGCTGTATCAGGATGCACCGTACGGAAAGTTCTACCTGGCAGCGGCGAACGTCCTGCTGAACGTTACCCTGGGGGTCGGTGCGATCGTGCTGGGGCTGCAACTGGGAAGGTTGTGGACCGGAAATTGACCGGCGACAAGCCCATTTGCGATGGGTTTGTTGCGAGCAGATGAAGAATGCGCTAATTGCATTTTCGCCACAATTGGCAGCCGGGGAAGTCGTCTACAATACACGCCTGATGCATTGTCCCATCCGCGATTAAAGGAGCGGATGGTTCTAGAAACCCGTTGATGGTCCGCTGGACCGATCAACCTGACTCCTACGGTTCGCGATGACTTTTGGCTCTATGATTTGGGCAAATTCGAAGCAACTGGCTTCGTGGGTTTTTGTAGCGTTTGTCTGTTTGGGGATGACCGGCTGCGGCGGTTGCGGGGGAGATTCCCCGTCGAGCAAGCTGGCCCGATTCGATTTCAAGCGAAATTCGGGTAACGACGAAGAAAAACCAGCGGAGGCCCCTGCCAAGAAGCCTGCTGCGGAAGAACCCAAGCCAACGCCACCTGCCGCAAAGAAGCCTGCGGAAACCAAGCCCGCCGCTCCTGCTCCGGCTGCTGAAACGAAACCAGTCGAGAAACCAACGCCAGATCCAACTCCCCAACCAGAGCCTGCGGCAGAACCGATGGCCCCGGTAACCCCGGCGGCCACAACCGAGGTTGCGTCGGTCACACCAACCGAGACTTCGACGACACAGATCCCCGGTGCCCGCGATCGATTTGCGATCCTCGAAGGTTTCAAGCTTCAGCCGGTCCAAGGTGATCGAGCCCATACCAAAGCGCGATCAAAAGCCGTTCTGCACATTCTCGGCCAGGCTCTGGCCCAGCAGATTGCGGATAACCAAACAATCCCCGCCGCTTCCCCTACCGACAAAAGTGGACGACAATTGCTAAGCTGGCGAGTCCACTTGCTTCCGTATCTCGGTTACACCGATCTGTACAACAAGTTCAAACTGGATGAACCGTGGGATAGCCCGCACAACATCAAGCTGTCAGGCGAAAAGCCATACGCGTTCATGACGCCGGAAACACCGGACGATCGCACGAACTTCGTGTTCATGACTGGCCCCACGTGTGCTGCGAATGATCGCCGAGCGAACCCAGTAAGCTCGCTCAGTCCGCGAGGCCTGCACAATTCAGTCGTGGTGGTGGAAGTCGCCGATCCGGCCCATCGCGTGGTTTGGACCAAGCCCGATGATCTGGCGTTCGATCCGCTAGACCCCGCTATGGCCATCACAGGCTGGCCGGACAGCCGCTTCTTAGCGATTACTGGGGATGGTGTCGTTCACGAATTCCCCGTGATCAGCAACGATCACCTCAACCGACTATTCATCGTCAGTAACCCGATCAGCCTGGGTGAAATTGCCACAAGCACTCCTCAGAAGCTTGGCACCACCAACGGCACGAATAGCCCGGTCGAAACCTCGATGACTTCCACCGAGCCTGGTGCTGCCTTATCGCGAAACGATCTCGACCCTAACAAGTTGCCGCTTCCCTCGCGCGTTGAAATCGACAGCGCGACGCTTGAATTGCGACGCCTATTCCAGAACGAAGCTCGTGCGGCTGACCAGGACAAGAAGAAGGAAGAGATCGCCACGAAGCTCCTTCAGCATGCGGAATATTTGAAGAACGATCCGGCCAAACAATGTGCAGCTCTGCAGATCGCCTATCGCTTCGCCATCCTGGCCAAGAACCCCGTGCTGTTGAAAGACGCGTTCGATAAGCTGCAAGAGACGTTCCAAGTCGACAGCTTCAGTTCCGATTTGTACACCGTACGCTTCGGGGCAGAGAACCTGCAAAAGATTCCAGCGCACGAGCTTCCCGAGTTTCGCGAGGTGGCTAAGTCCGTTCTGGAACGTGCCGAACAAGAGAACAACTACGAGGCGATGAACGAACTGATTCAGATTGGCACTCGCTTTGCCGCCAGCCAAAACGATCAGAAAGTCATTGCCGAACTGGATCAACTGAAAGAACGCATCAAGGCCTCGCGTAAGGACTACGATGCCATTCAGGCCCGTTTCCTCTCGCTCGAAGTTCCTTCGCTCGACGAGGCAGGTAACTTAATGGTTGGCAAGTTCTGGTGCGTTCATCGCAACGACTGGGAAAAGGGATTCCCGTTCCTGCTGCGAAGCAACGACGATCGGTTCGAGTACCTGGCCGAGACGGAATTGACCGCACCGATTGATCCTCGTGTCCAATTCAAGATTGCTGAAGGGTGGTGGGAAATTGGTATCAGCAGTCCACCTGGTGCCGAACGCAATAAGTTTCTCGGCCGCGCGGCTCAGTGGTTTAAACTGGCCAACGCAAACATGACCGACTCGATCGAGAAGGTCACGTCGCAGCAACGTCTGCAAGAGTTTACGCGGCTCACCGGCATCACCGATATTCCCGATCTCAGGTAATCCCAGGCCTGACTCGCTTATCAGGGTTATACCGATCGATTCGATTGCTGATGCCCCGGTAAACTTTTCCGCCTGCTTGTGGCGAAGTCTAGATTGATATCCCTCAGTCGCAGACTTCCCTCAGCAAGGATTGGTTAAGGTATGGCATCCGGTGGCGGGCACTTTGATTGCGTTGTAATCGGCGCGGGACACAACGGCTTGATTACCGCCGCGTATCTGGCTAAGTCCGGCAAAAAAGTCGCGGTGCTCGAACGTCGGCACGTGCTGGGAGGGTGCTCGACCAGCGAAGAACTATGGCCTGGCTTCAAGGTCTCGACCGCCTCTTACGTGGTCAGCTTGCTTCTGCCGGAGATAATTCGTGATCTGAAGCTGAAGCAGAACGGCCTGAAGATCCTGCCACGCGATCCTGCCTCGTTCACCCCTACCGACGATGGACGCTACCTGCTGCTGGGGCACGATGTCGCCAGCAACACGAAGGAAATCGCCAAGTTCAGCCAGCACGACGCCGAACAGTATCCGAAGTACAACGAACTGCTCGAGCGCATTGCCGCGGTCGTCGAACCGATCCTGATGAAGACCGCTCCTGACCCGCTGCCGATGCCCAAAGAATGGCGCAACGTCTCGCTGACCAAAAAGATTCGCGACACATCACGTCTGTGGAACTTCTACCAGACGTTTGGCAAACTTGGCGGAGAGATCCCCGAAGCGATCGAGCTCCTTTCCGGCGCGGCCCGGCCAATCCTCGAGCGCTGGTTTGAGAGTGAACCTCTACGAGCCACTCTGGCTACCGATGCGATCATCGGCGCGTTCGCGTCAATCTCGGCACCAGGTACCGCCTACGTGCTACTGCATCACGTGATGGGCGAAGCCGGCGGCAAGCGGGGCGTATGGGGTTTCGTCGAAGGAGGTATGGGGGGCATTGCCGCTTCACTAGCCAAGACCTGCGAAGAACTGGGGGTAACGATCGTTCGTGAAGCACCGGTCGCCAAGATCCACACCAGCGAAGGAAAGACGCAAGGGGTCGAACTCGAAGATGGAACAAACTACGAAGCCAAAGTAGTGGCTTCGAGCGTGGACGCCAACCTGACGTTCCGCAAGTTCCTTTCGCCAGATCAACTGCCGGCCGATTTCCTGCGGGCTATCTCGAACATCGATTACGCTTCCGCTTCGGCAAAGATCAACCTCGCCCTGGCTGAACCGCCACAGTTCACGGCGTACCCCGAATCAGGCCTGAGCCCGATTCATCGCGGCACGATGCACATCTCGCCCACGATGGACTACATCGAACGCGCGTACGACGACGCCAAGTATGGCCGCGCGAGCGAAGAACCTATTCTCGAAATGACGATGCCCACCTCGGTCGACAAAACGATCGCCCCGGAAGGGCAACACATTCTGTCGATCTTTGTACAGTACGCCCCTTACAAGCTGCGGGACGCAAACTGGGACGACATCAAGGAATCGTTTGCCGATCGCTGCATCGCCAAGATTGGCCAGTATGCTCCGAACGTGCCAGGGGCCGTCATCCATCGCCAGGTCCTCTCGCCGCTCGATCTCGAACGAGTATACGGGCTGACTGGAGGCAACATCATGCAAGGGGCGATGAACTTCAATCAGCTCTTCGCCATGCGACCGATCCCAGGCTGGGCTGATCATCGCACTCCGGTAAAAGGACTGTACCTGTGCGGAGCCGCCAGCCACCCTGGCGGTGGTGTGATGGGGGCGTGCGGCAAGAATGCCGCTGTCGAGATCTTGCGAGACTACTAACGAACCAGCTCGAGGGTTGTCCAGATGCTCGGGTCTTCGTCGATGGGGAACTGCGTGTTGACGCTTTGCGTCTGCCAGCCTAGTTCGCGGTCCATCACGGCGTAGAAGAATCCGAGCTTGTCGTACTCGCTGGGATCGTACCCGGTCAGGCTGGTCGCCGGCACGCAGCACTCGAGCAAGTAGCCATCTTTGGTTAACGTTCCTCGAACGCGCAAGTCGCCAGGGCGGACCGGGTTGGCGTTCTCTCTCGCACGGTTGATCAGTAGCTGATCGCCAACGGGATCGCGGTAGCTGGGGCCGGCACCAATGGGCAGAAAAGCGAAGCGATGACAAAACCGGGTCGCGCGGTGCACGTTGTGCGTGGCCCTGGTATCGATCCACAACTGAAATCCGTCACTCTCGTCGACGCGACTTTCTCGACACCATACCGGTTGCCGTTTACCCGTGACCAGTACGGAGAAAGAAACACCACGTTCGTTCCAGCCACCACGAACATCGGCAAACTGCTTGCGGCTGTCGAGCTCTCCGAACCCGCGCACCCGGTACTCTTCCGAGTATTCCAGCGGCTTTTGCTGCCAGATCTTCTCGCGGTAATTCAGTGGGACCGAATACTGAAACAGGAAGGATGGTGAGAGAACCGATTTCGCCATGGGCTTGCCTATTTCGTTTGTGGAAGTTCCATTTGGCTATCGTGCCGACCTACGCTTCACGCTTGGTGCCAGTGAAGATGTAATAGGGTGTCTTGAACCACAGCAAGTAGGGAACCTTGGCCCGGTTCTCTTCCAGCTTGGTGGTTTCGAAGTGTCGCCTCAAATAGGGGACATGATCGCGCGACGGAAAGACATTGTCCGACGCGAACCACACTGGCCAGAAACTACGCGTGAACCACGGATGACGCTTGAGGGACTCGTCGGGGAACTTACGCGAGACGTAAAAATCGACCACGCCGATCGTTCCGCCGGGCTTCAAGATTCGCAGCGCGTTATCGATAGCTGCGAACCAATCGGGAATCATCGTCAGTGAGTAAGAAAACGTCACGACGTCCGCGTAACCTTCGTCCGGCGTCCAGGTAGTGGCGTCGGCCTCAACGGTCTTCACGTTGTTCCAGCCACGCTCCTTGATGCGGTCGTCGCACACCTTGAGCAGCGACGAAGCCAGGTCGACCACGTAGGCATGTTTCAGCGTGCCGATGCGATCGGAAATGAATTCAAGATTCGATCCGGTTCCGCCCCCCATGTCGACCCACACGGCATCCTGCTGGGGCTCGATCGAGCGGTACATTTCTTCCCGCCCTTTGAGCAGGCGTTTGCGGAAGTCATCGTACGCGCCGGCCTGACCGCTATAGAAGCTGTCTAAACGCTCTGCGTGGTTGTCTCCCTTCACCGGCTTCACGGCCAAGTGATACAAGACTTTCAGATCTGAAGCCAGACTCATCCGATGCTCCTCAAGATTAGCGTGGACTCAAACTTAGGCAGCGATGTCCGCGATGCGGAACGCCCCGTAGGTGTGCACGCGATCTTTGACGTGAAGCTCGTCGGCTAGTGGCTGGTTGTAGGTCAACAGTTCGCCGACCTGAATCTTCTGGCCTTTGTGGGTGATCTCGACTTCATCGATGAAGTCGGTGTTCAAACCGCCAGTTCGCCAGATGATGCGGGCATCGGTTTCCCCTTCCATCCGATTAGCAATGGCCTGCCATTCGTTGACCAGGGCGAAGTAAAGCTTGTCAGTCAGCCAGTCCTGGTGATCCAGCAGCACCAGGCGATGAATCGGGTGCCCCTCGTGCTTTTCGAGGAAATGCTGCACTGAATCGGTATGGGTGCTGACCTTGTGTACCAGGCCGTCCTTCAACTTCTGGAAGTTCTCCGGCTTGAGGTACTCTGGACAGCAGGCTTCGGTGTATTGGCCGGTCACGTACACGCGCCAGAAGTAGTTGTCCTGGATAGGCAGTTCGGCGAAGACGGCTCGCATGTTGTCTTGCACGAAGTCGACGATACCATTGGAGTATTGCTTCTCCAAGTGTTCGCGCTGAGCACGCGGCACGCCCACCAGGCTCCAGGTGGTGTCGCGGCTCATGGCAAACTTGAGTGGGCCTGTCCACAGCTTGCGATCGATGATCTCGAAGATCTCTTTCTGCTCTTCCAAGCTCTTGGCATCCAGCAGATCGAGAACCAGCGGTCGCATCCGCAGGACGTTCTCGACGTACATGTTCACCACCTTGGCGAACGCACCAGACGTTCCGCGGAAGTAGAAGCTTCGCTTCTTACGAGGGCGGAAGTACTTGATCTTCCGATCCCAGTAACTGCGAGACCATTCGGGCAGCGAACCACGCAGTTTCGACTTGTAAGTTTCCTTGAAGTCGAGAAGTTGGCCTTTGCCGAACATGGAGAAGAAGTCTTCATACTCCAGGTTCTGGATGGCTGACTTTTTGAGATCCAACAGGGCATTTTGCCGTGGATTCATGTCGACCGCGTAAACATGATTTGCCCCGGCCAGCACATAGTCTAGCGCGTTGCAACCTGCCGACGTGATGACCATCACATTGTGGTGGGGTTGAATCTCAAGGGCGACCCGGTCCAAGCGGGGGTCTTCCCAGCAAGTATTATACACTAAGTTGTTACGGTGAACGAAGTTAAAAACACGACCTCGAACCCAGCTAACCAATGCCATTGCGGCCCTCAAAGAACTAGATCAGGCAAGGATGGGGGAAACCGGATGGGTAACCCTGCCAATACATGGAGCTCTAGAATCAGAACCCCAAGGTAACTCACTGATTGTAGGGGCTCTTGGGCCAATCACAAGCCACAGTGCCCCCCATTCCCCCTCCATTTCCTCGCTTCTTACATAAGATTTACCCATTCTCGGGATCGGGACGGGGAACGTTTATGTGTTGGTGAAGATCCCAGGCAAAGGGTAATAATTTGCCTATCCTGCTGTTCGCTCCGACTGGACATCAATTGCCAGAAAGAACTGCTCAGAGGCAAATTTTGCGAAAGCCGCTGCTAGATCTGCCTGAAGGTTGTCCGGCTGCTCAACCTCTATCAGTGCCCCACCGATGGATTGTGCGACAGTCGCTCCTTCAACTAGTCCGTAAAGGATGTGATACTCCAGTCGCGAAAGGGGTACGCGGCGGACGATGAAATCCCTCCGCGTGAGTGCCAGCCAACTGGGTTCAAACTCAGGAATGGGCGACTGGGCGTCCCGCTTCACCGCCGTGATGAAGTCGTTCACGGGAAAAGGGAAGGCATGCAGCCGTAGACAAGGCACAACCTCGAACGTCGCCTCGGCGAAGCTCTCGGGAGAAATACCTTCCATCTGGACGGGAGAAACGGCTTCTTGCCCCTCAAAGCCAGGCCCGTCGAAGATCAAGTCGATGGAACGCTCAACGACTGCCAAACCCACCAGGAAATCCTCAAAACTCCACTGATCCGTTCTGTAGGTCGGGCTCGTCTCTTCCAGGAATTCAGGAAACCGGTCTCCCAGGCGGTTCAGCGTGTACGACTGCGACGGATACTGCTGCAGATAGGTGACCGCGAACTGATCGAATAGTTCGTCCCCGACCGTTTTGGCAAACAGCGGGTAAATTGACTTCAAGCACTCGATCAGCCGAGCATAGTACGCGTGGGCGTACACCTCTAATCGCTGCACGCTTGTTCGCCGCTCGCTGGGGGTGACGACCGATTCGATCTGCGACGCATCGACGGCGACGTGCTGTTGGGACTCCGGTGAATGAATCCCTGCGACCACGCCGTCGACATGGGTAATCACCGACTGCATCCACTTCTGCAGCACCGGTAAGTCAGGCACGCTTGGTTTGCGGTCGGTCATCGCGCTAGTTCACTTCGTGCTCAATACGATGCGCGGGGTGGGGCAGAGTAGTGTGACGATCATTGCCGGTTTCATCAGTGATGATCGTTTCCCCCTGAATAAACTTCTTCGCCTTGAGAACTTCGGCATGAAGCGTGGGGAAGTCAGGGATATTGGCGTCCCATTCCAAGAGAGTCGACACACCGCCGGTTCGCTCGTGGGCCAGGCGATATAGCTTCCAAACCGGGTCGATCACGTGGCCGTCGTGCGTATCGATGCAGTAATCGCCCATGTTGGTGTGCCCCGCCAAGTGAAACTGGACGATGCTCTCCCACGGGAGGTTCTCGATGTACTCGACCGGATCAAAGTCGTGATTTACAGCCGACACGTAAACGTTATTCACGTCGAGCAGCAGTCCGCAGCCTGTCTCTTGGGTTAACGCGGTGAGGTATTCCCACTCCGTCATGGTCGACGCGGCGAAGGTAACGTAGCTGCTGGGATCTTCCAGGATCAGGGGCCGTTCGAGAAACTCTTGCACCTGGCGAACGCGCTGGGCGACGTGCTG
Organism: Blastopirellula marina; assembly: GCF_002967715.1. Classification (NCBI taxonomy): domain Bacteria; kingdom Pseudomonadati; phylum Planctomycetota; class Planctomycetia; order Pirellulales; family Pirellulaceae; genus Blastopirellula; species Blastopirellula marina. The sequence continues at coordinate 46,479 of NZ_PUIA01000038.1, read as the reverse complement.
AAGAGTCTCTTCGTTGTAGGGAATCGGCAGTAGGTCATGCGTATTCTTTCCGGAAACGCCGGTCCAGCAAACATGATCGGAGATCCACCGGGCACCGATCGATTGAGACAGAGACTTCAGCTTGGCCAGGTAATCGAAGTCGAGCGGATCGGTGCTGCCGATCGAGAGGGACACGCCATGCATCACCACCTGGTAGCGTTCGGCAATCTGGTCTAGGACATACCGAGGGCGTCCTTGCGAGTCGATGTAGTTCTCGGAGATGATCTCGAACCAGTCGACTGCCGGCCAGTGCTTTAAGATATAGGGGAAATGGGGGGCGCGAAGTCCGACCCCCAGTCCCAAGTTTTCATGGCCAAGCCGTGGCTGTGGCATTATCGCTTCCCAGAGTAAGCCAGGCGATCTTGGTCTTAGGCAGCCGGTTCCGGAGCAGGGCTCAGTTCGACACCCTTCTCTTTCATCCGCTCTTCAAACAGTTCGCGGGCCTTCTTCCACATACCACCAGTCATCGGCACGTGACAACCACCTTTACCGGCACACTCGTTTGCGCCAGGCGTCTGGCCGCAACCCCCTTGCCCTTTGCACTTATTGTGTCCGCCGCAAATGTGAGATTCGACGGTCGCACACGCTCCAGCACCAGCACACTCGTTGGTCCCTTTGGCCCCTTGACCTTTGCACTCGTTCAAGCCGCGGCAAGCATGCTTGGCGACGGTCGAGGTCCCTTCCCCTTCGGCTGGAGTGTCACTGGTCGTCTGGGCATCGGGCTGCGCACCACAACCGATGGTACCGGCCGCGAGCATGCCACTGAGGGCAGCCGCCGAAAGCTTATGAAAGTCGCGTCGGGTGTAGTCTTTCTGAGACATTTGCCTGATATCCTGTCCGAAAAAAAAACCGCGGTAATGATCGTGTCTAACGACCAGTCTAGCGGATTTACAGCCGAACGTCTGGTGACCTGTGATACGGTTTAGCCGAAAAATTCGACCGTCGTCCGTACTGCATCGGCCAGCTTTTCAACCTCTTCGCGCGTGTTATACAGATAAAAACTGGCCCGCACGCTCGCGCTGATGCCTAGCTTTTTATGCAGCGGCAGGGTGCAATGATGCCCCTCGCGAACGGCAATCCCGCGTCCATCGAGAAATGTCGCGATATCGCTGGCAGCCAGGCCATCGATCACAAAGCTGACGATGCCCGCCTTCTTACTGACATCGGGCCCCAAGATCTTCAGCCCCGGCACATCGGCTAACAACTCGTGCGCGTAAGCGGCCAGTGATTGCTCGTGCTGCAGAATGCGAGCCAGGCCGACCTGCTCCAGGTATTCAATCGCCGGCTTCATGGCGATTGCGTCGGCAATGGGAGGGGTACCGGCTTCAAACTTGGCCGGCAACATGGCAGGCGTGAATCGATCGATTTCAACGATATCGATCATGCTTCCTCCACCTAAAAACGGCGGCATCTCTTCCAACAGCGACTGCTTGCCGTACAGCACACCCACGCCTGATGGTCCCAGCATTTTATGGCCACTGAATGCCACGAAATCCGCATCCCAGGTACCCACATCGATCGCTTCGTGCGGCACGGCCTGGGCTGCGTCGATCAGCACCTTGCCCCCCACGGCATGGGCCGCCTCGGTGATCTGAGCCACCGGGTTGATGGTCCCCAGCACGTTCGAAACGGCCGCGAAGGCCACCATCTTGGTTCGTTCGGTAAGTAGCGCCGGCAAGGAATCGAGATCCAGCTGGCCATCGTCGGTGACCGGAATCGCACGGATCGTGGCCCCGGTTCGCTGAGCCAACTGCTGCCAAGGGACGAGATTCGAGTGGTGTTCCATCTCGGTCAGCAGAATCTCGTCGCCTGCGGTGACGTTGGCATCGCCCCAACTGCGGGCCACCAGGTTGATGCCCATGGTAGTGCCGCTGGTGAAGATGACTTCGTTCTCGGACGCCGCCCCGAGAAACCGCTGGACGGCCCGACGAGCCTCTTCAAACAGATCGGTCGACTCGCCACTGAGCCGGTGTGCCCCCCGGTGCACATTAGCGTAATGCTTTGTATAGACATCACTTAGGCAGTTAACCACCGAGGCCGGACGCTGGCTACTGGCACCATTGTCGAGGTAAACAAGGGGATGCTGTTCTTCGTCAACCTGATTCAGAATGGGGAAATCGGCCCGGATGCGCTCGACATCCAATTGCGATTCCACGTCGAAAGTGGCCATGAACCTGTGATTCTGTTGGGGGGAAAGCAACGGTTTGGGTCGCCGTCTATTTTTCGCATACTTTCGTTATTTTATTCCCCTGGACCCAGATCGACAACGAGCGGTTCGCTTCCATTACTTGAGTCGCCAGAAAGTTTCCCACGGTATCTTCTGCTGCGCGCGAGCGCCCTCAGTCTCGCTGGCGAAACGAGCCGCATCGACCGGGTACCCTGCGGTCTCGGTAATTCCTGGCACATGCTTGGCCCAGTAAGCATTAATGGCCCGCATGGCGACTTCGCGGTGGAACTTGGCATAGATCGAGGCCAGGGCCGTGGGGAGGAAGCATTCCCCTTTGGAGCGAAACTCGATGGATACGTCCAAGGGACCGACCTCGCCGGTGTAGCGACTGACGCCGCGTGACTCTTCCTGAATCTGCCACCAAGTCTCAGGAAAGAAGTGCTGCAAGAGACCGGCGTAATAGTCTCGCCCACCGTGCTTGTCGCAAACGATGCGTACAGCCTGGGGGGATGAGGCTTTGATCTCTTCGAGTAGCCGCCGTACCAGCCCGAGCGATGCGTGCGAGAGCACGGTGCTTTTGTTGCCAATTCGGTCGAGGCGCTCGTTGTACGCTTTCTCGGTCAGAAAGACACTTCGTACCTGGGCCAGTGAAACTCCGCACGACGCACAAGCGGTGGTGAACTGCGAGGTTCGCTCGGCGATTGTCTCCTTGGCGGCGTGAAGTGGGCTGGTATGCTCCCAGCCGATATACCACGGGGCGAGGCCTTGCGGCGTGTCATCACCCAGGTCTGGCTCGCAGCAGCCATGCCAGATGGGGTGGACGTGGTTGAGGGAATCGCCGGTGGAGAGAACCGCTTCTTCCAACAGCGAGAGATCATCGCGTTTGCCGTAGACGACTTTCGAGTCAGCAATCGCCAGATGCTTGCGACCGGGCTTGCGAGCGATGGCATCTTTCAGCAGGTCGTACAACTCGACTTCCGCCAGATCGACGTGACGTTCATCGAGCTGCCAGACGGTACCACCGATGACCAGCGGCCCGATATTGGGGCCGTAACCTGCTTCATCGATTCCGATCAGATATACCACGCTTGTGCCACTTGCGAGAGAACTACGCTTGTTTCAACTCGCACCGTTCTAAGCTGATTTACTGAAATTGCAAGAGACCGAACTCGCTCGGTCCCATTTCATACAGGGCACTGGAAGGCCACGCCTCAGTACCTTCGCTGACGATTACCCGCTGGACGGCCATCCCCCAGGTATCGCCCGGCTTGAGTAGCTGCCCCGATAGTTCCTTGAAAGGAATGGCCGCCTCGACGGTCCAGGTCGCTGCATCCTGATCGGCGGCAACATACCAGTTGGGGTTCCAGGCCAGGTTGCCTGAGAGGGAATCGGCAGTACGTCCGCGATAGTCGACCGACAAACAGTACGACGTGGCGTAATCGCGATCGAGATCGAGATAGATGTGCACGCGATCGCTCGTTTGCAGTTCGGCGTCACGCTCGCGCGGGCGTTGCCCGGGGGCTTCGTAACGGAAGTTCTTCGACTTCATACAGCGAATCGCGAGATAGAGATATTCCTCGTCAAAGCCGACAATCATGGCAGCCGGTGGGGCCCCTGCTTCCGGCGAAAGGGTACCGGCCTGGAAGTCGACCGGCTTGCCGGTTTGCCAAACGCGATCGTTCAAGCGGCCGTCGAGCACGGGCTTAGAGTCATCGTAATTGGCGGTCACAACCGGCGCATCGACACGGCTGTTACCGCGGCCGAGAACCAACTCCCACTGGGCTCGGCGGCACCAGGCATTTTCCTGTCCCAGGTTCAACAGACGACGGATGTACGATTCTCCCTGCCGCGAATGTCCTTGCTCGGCATGTAATCGTTCCAGTAAGAACGCCAGCGATGGGTCGGCTAGGACCTGCGGCATGTTTTGATTCAGTTCGGCAATCAGCTTCTCAGCACGCTCCGGCGATTTGGTCGGGTGGCGGTAGTTGGTGGGATTATCGAACGACACAGTAGCGACTTCACTTGCTTCCACGTCTTCTGCGTCTTCTGGCATTTCCCGAGGAGCCGTCGGAGTCGCGAATTCCACGCTATTTCGATTGAGGAACTGAATCTCGCTGCTCGCGTAGTAAGCGAGAAGCCATGCGGCGGAACGCTCGGCCAGGACGTGAGTGGGAAAGGTACTGACAATTTGATGATGCATATCCGCCGCAAGAGAAAGGTTGCCGCTTTCGTTAGCTTTCTCGGCCAGGTGGGAAAGGACTTCAACGCTGCGTGCCGGCGGCAAGTCCTCCGACAGCTTCAACATTTGCCCTAGCAATAACGCCCCGCGCTGTTCATCTTTGACGGCATGATTGATCATCTCGAACATATTCCGGCGTTTCTGTGCCGCTCGCTGCAGTTGAGCCAGGTCGACCAGCGACATCTGCTGCGGCGGTCGTCGTGCCCCTTTGCCGGCAGGCACCGAAAGATTGGTGAAAATATCGCTCAAGCGACCTTCGATCAGCCCCGACGACCGCAAGACTTTCAATTCCAACGTCGATGGCTTTTCAACCAGCTGACCTGTAGCAATACCACGCGAAACACCAGCGTGCTCGGAAAGGGACATCGCCAGTTGCGGCGAGATTTGTGTTGCATTCAGCGTGATCGAACCGTTCTTACCTTCTGGCACGACACTGCACACCCGGGGCACGGTCCATGGAGCAAGCCCCAGCTCGGACTGATGCTGGGGAAAGCTATCGGCGTCGCCTGCTTTCTCGACGGCTCGTAGCACCAACTGATTGATCATGTAGGCCAGGGGATCTTTGCCGGTCGGATCGGCGTAATCGGTCAGAACGACGGTGGGCTTCCATTGGCGAATGCGCTGCACCAGGTAGTTTTCGGCAGCGGCAAGCCCCTGGCCGTCGTTGGCGGCATCCCAGGTCTTGGCCATTTGATCACCGGTCAACTTGAGCTGTGCATCGTAGGCCGGAAATTGCCAGGCCGTGTGACCGAAGTTCGCACCACTGTGAAGCAGAGCATCTTCGAGTGGCGGACGAGTTTTACCCGTTTGTGGCATGGGACGGTTAATGACTTCCATGCCAGTAAAGTAGCCTTGCGATCCGGCGTGGTGACTCACCAGCTCATAAGGGATGACCGAGGCATCGTGAAAGATGCCCAGCAGGGCCAGGCGTTGGCCCCCTTGTCGCTGGACCGTCCACGTTTGACCGCCGTCTTTGGTGTGTAGGATGGTACCTAGAGAGCCGACTGCCCAGCCGGTTGTTTCGCTGCGAAAGAACATGGCCCGAATGGAGGCCGTCGTGGGAAGCTTTTGCGTCTGGAACGTTTGCCCTCCATCACTGGAATGCAGCACAAAGCTACCGGGATCGCCGGCAATCCACACATGCTTTCCTAAGCGTTCGACCGCGCAGAAGTCGACCTGGCGATTGGTTTGCGGCAGCGGGCCGGGAAGAATGACTTCCCACGACGCACCAGCGTTATTGGAATTAAGGATCAGTCCCCCTTCCCCAACTGCTGTTGCGTCTTTGGCACCGGCAACCACAACATCTTGCATGTCTCGTAGCGGGTCGACAAGGATCGTCGGCTTGCGAATTCCGCCGCGATCGGCCAGCGAGAGATTCCCACTAACGCCTGCCAGAAGGAGTTCACCACCAGGCAGCACGGCAAACTTTTGAAAACGGGTGTTCTGAGTACCTGGCAAACTTCGCCAACTGCGGCCCCCGTCGCTGGTTTCAAACAACCCGGTCGGAAACATGTGCGAGCCATGACCGACGGCCCAGCCATGGCGGGTATCTTCAAACCGCACGCCGGTCAGCTTCGGCAAGGACTGCTCTGGCATCGTATTCCACGACATCCCTCCATCGCTGGTTGTCAGCACAACACCACGCGTTTGGCTGCTGTACGGCTGTTGATAGCCGCCCACCGCCCAACCATGTCGCGGGTCGGTGAAGTAGACACTCGCCAGATGGGCATCGGTGCCAGAGGGGATTTGCTTCCACTCACTTCCGCCGTCATCGGTATGCCAGATTGCCCCATGATCGCCAACGGCAACCCCATGACGATCGTCCACAAAGTTCACGTCATTCAGTTGGGCATCCAAATACCAGGTCCCTGGCACCTCGGCCTGGACCGGCGACGCTAGCACGTTCAAGCAGGCCCACGAAACAGCACAGGCAAGAAGTCGACCGATGTTTGGAATGAGTCCGTTCATTCGCGAAACCACGATAGAGAGGGGATGCGTACGAGAATTTGGACGGAATCTTAGAAGAATTCGCAAAACCGTGCCAATCCGGTTCGTCCGACTTTAGAGAATTCGTGCGAACCAAATCGAGAAAATTGCGATAAACAGTCTTAGTGTCCACACCTTCTTGGGGAGAGGCCCATGTTACCGCGAAATTGGAGAACGTTGCCGCTGCTTGTTTCAGGCATCTGCTTACTCGTTCCCTCGCTGCTAGCAGCGGCACCTCAGGCCGACTTCGAGAAGATCCTTTCCCCCATTCTGGAAGATGCTGTCCGCCGGTCGCTACCGACGTCGTTCAAAGATGAATCAGACTGGGGAAGCACGCACGAGTTTACCAAACGCCTCAAAGTCCGTGGCAAGTGGGACAGCTTAAAGCTGGAACGGGTGCGTGAAGCGAAGAACCATGGAGACTGGGTCCGCTACCTGGGACATATCGAAGACCCGAATCAGCATGTGCGGATCTGGATCGAGAATCTGAGCGTCGGCCCAACGCGATCGACCTGCCAGATTCATGCCCGGGTCGAGTTTCAAGGGGAAGCCGAGTACCAACAGTGGGTCCGCGGCGTGCGGCTTCTTGGCGTGAGCGTGGTAACCGAAGCGACGGTCAAGATTCACCTGGATGTGCAGCTTGACAGCAAATGGGACATGTCGAGCCTGGTGACATCCGCCGAGCTAACCCCCACAGTCACCGGAGGGCAGATCGAACTTGAGCGGTTCTACGTTCACCGTATCGGCAAGGCGCATGGGGAAGTGGCCGAGCAAATCGGCGAACAACTGGAAGGAACGCTCGCCAAGAAGCTGGCCAAGAAGGAAGAAAAGCTCGTCCGCGAGGCAAACAAGGCGATCGCCAAAGAGCTGGAAAACGGCACCGTCAAGCTCGACCTGGTCGACTATCTGAAGAAGCAACTGCTCAAGTAGGGTCAAGCCCGTTTGAGCGTTAGGCCTGCTTGCGAAATAATAAGTGTAGACCCCTATTTCGCGAGAACCTCATGTTTGACCCCTTGGCCTGGATTCCCGAACAACTTGATCTGCTCCATGCGATGGAGCGGCGGCGGGCGATCCACGTGCGTTCGACCCAACAGGGCGCAACGGTTGCCTGGAAAGAGCAGCAGCTGATCAACTTCGGCAGCAACGATTACCTCGACCTGGCCGCCGATCCGCGCGTGCGCGATGCGGCCCAGGCAGCGATTGCGTCGGAAGGATGGGGCAGTGGTGCCAGCCCACTGATCACGGGGCGCGGAAGCGAGCAGGCCCGGCTCGAAGTGGAGTTGGCCCGGTTCGAAGGTACCGAGGCAGCGCTAACGTTCTCAAGCGGGTTTGCGGCCAACGCCGGTACGATCGACGCGTTGACCGACCGCGGAGACGTCATTCTCAGCGACGAAAAGAACCATGCCAGTATCATCGACGGTACGCGGCTTTCCAAAGCGACCGTTCGCGTTTACCCCCATCGCGATGTGAACTACCTGGAGAACCTGCTGAAGCAGTGCGGCACGTTCAGGCGGCGTTTGATCGTAACCGATACCCTATTCAGCATGGACGGCACGATCGCTCCGCTGAATGAACTGGTCGACCTGGCCGAAAAGTACGAAGCAATGCTGATGGTCGACGAAGCGCATGCGACCGGCGTGTTCGGCGAACATGGACATGGGCTGTGCGAGCAGTTCGGTGTCGAAGACCGCGTGCCGGTGCGTGTCGGGACGTTCAGCAAGGCCCTGGGTGGACACGGCGGCTTTGTGGTGGGGAGCCAGATATTGATCGATTACCTGGTGAATCGCTCGCGGCCGTATGTCTTTTCGACGGCGGCCCCCGCGGCCAATGCGGCAGCCATGCTGGCCTCGCTGCAGATCGTGCAGAAGGAGCCTGAACGACGCCAGAAACTGATGGCCAGTGCTGAGTTTCTGCGGGACGCTCTGCGCGGGCAAGGATGGAGCTTGGGGGATAGCCACAGTCAGATCATTCCCGTGATCGTAGGAACGGAGTCGCTGGCGATGGACCTTTCGGCGAAGCTCTTCGAGCGAGGGATGCTGGTCCCGGGAATTCGCCCCCCTTCGGTGCCGGACGGCGAGTGTCTCTTGCGGGTCAGTCTTTCTGCGGGGCATACGCGGCAGCACCTGGACACGTTGGTGGAAGCGATGGGGCAACTTCGTTTCTAAGCATCCGAGATTGGCGACGAATAACTGCGTGTTATCATTCCCCTAGGCGATCTCCCTCTTTCAACACGGATTAGAACCATTCAAGTTTTTGCCATACTCCTTGTTCTCTTTGTCACCGTTCCGCTAGTGGAACTCACCCTGCTGCTGTGGCTGGCCCAGTACGAAGGGTTAGTCGTCACGCTGGGGATCGTGCTGTTTACCGGCATCCTGGGGACGCTGTTGGCACGTAGCCAGGGATTTTCGACCTGGCAGAAGATTCAAACGCAGATGGCCAAGGGACAGATGCCTGGCAGCGCGATGGCCGATGCGGCGATGATCTTCGCGGCAGGTGCCTTGCTGATGACGCCGGGCCTTTTAACCGACGGGCTAGGCTTCCTGCTGCTGATTCCTCCCTGCCGCGAGTGGATGAAGAAGCGGTTTCTCAATTGGGCCAAGTCGAAGTTCCATATCCAGGCCACGACCACCGTCGACGGCGAAACCCACACCTACACCAGTTCACCTGGCAAGTCGGAAATCGTTGACTCCTACGTGGTACCAGACAGTAAGCAGCACAAGGCTCTGGAAGACTAGCCGTTCAAGAAACAAAAGATGGCCACCGACATATCGTCGGCAGCCATCCTACGGAGTTACTTTCGTTGCGTTAACGTGGCCGTCGCGGCGGTAACTCTTCCGCCATATGCTCGGCCATCTTGGTTTTGGCAGGTCGATAGGTGGTGTCCTTCGCCACCGCCGGATGCGGATTGCGTTTGACGGTTGCCTCCAATGCTCCGACTTCTTCGGGCGAGACGATCATCTGCCAGTAGATGTCATTCCCCCGCGGAATTTCAGCCAGGCTAAGGACCGTTATCTGCGGGAAATGTGGAGACAAGATCTGCCACAGGCGGTTCCGCAGGTCGGACGAAACAATGACCGCGACCGGCCGTTGTTGCTCGTCGAGCCGCTGAAACGATTCACGCAGCACGTCGACCAGGCGTTCCAGCCAACCGCGCACGTGCCGACCGGCATCCTCGTCGCTCATCTGCAGCAGCGGGGCTTCCAGGTCTCGGTCGAGACCGATCGCATGGACCTTACCATCGGAATCGATGTAACGCTGTACTAACTGTCGACCGAGTCGTACGCGAACCATCGCTACCAACGCCTCGACCTCTTGGCTGCGGTGTCCGTGCAGGGCCAGGATCTCGACAATGCGGGAGAAGTTCTTGATTGACTCCCCTTCTTCCAGTAGTCGCCGCAAAACAGCGTGCAACATGGACACTGTCATCGGGCTGGAACGGATCTCGTCGAACTCGCCTGGCGAGCGATCGCGCAAACGTTCCAGCAGTTCCCGCACGTCACCCAGCGTCAATATCTCGTGGGCGTGACGGCGCAATGTTTCCTGGAGATGCGTGATCACCAGCATCGAAGGATCGATAACCAAATAACCAAGCTGTTCGGCTTCCTGCTGCTGATCCGAGGTGATCCAAATACCAGGGCCGCCGAACGTTGGGTCTATCCCGCGAACACCTTGCAGCGTTCCGCTGGAGGTCCCCATGTCGAGTGCCAGGTACTGCCCTGGCCCCAGTCGCCCGCGAGCGACCTCGTTTTGATCGATGAGGATCCGATATTCCTGATCCCCCAGATCGAGCGAATCACGCAGGCGCAGTCGGGGAATCACGATCCCCAGCGAGTCGGCCAGGTGACAGCGAATCGCTGAGGTTCGCTGCATGATGTCGGTCGACTCAGGGTGAACGAACTTGACCAGCTTTTGCCCTAATTCCAGGGTCAAACGGTCGACCTCGAGAAACGCTTCCCAAGGTTCGGCCGTGCTCTCTGGGATGGGTACAGGCTCACTCTCGACGATTGATACCGGCGTTTCTGCATGAAAATCCGGCAGCACCGGAACGTCTAGCAGTTCTTCATCCGCACAGCGTATCGCGACAATGTGATGGAAATGGACCAAGGCCTCCGAGCCATCCGTTTGGGGTCCATCGTCACCAAAGTCTGTCACCGAACTAGACCAGGGAGCATCCTCAGACTCTTGCGAAGTCGAGGCATTAATTAGACGGACGCAGTCTTCGTAAACTGCGGCCAATTCTCCACGTAAGCGAACGTGGCCAAATGTCGATACATAAACTTCCCTGCCGATGTAACGAGCCAGAATCGACGCATAATCCATTGAGAACCTTTCGTCTCAAAAGGTGCACGACTTGGATCTCGCAACCATCCGCGAAACCGCTTCCATGTTATGAACGATTGTAGGCACTGCCCCTGATTGGCGGCAACTCAAAGAACGGAGTTTTTCGATCTTTGTGCTGTCCACCTGGGTAGACTTTCCCGAGAGGCAAAGTTCTGGCGAAGGTTCCGCAAAGTTTCTCGCAAGTACACGTTACGTCACTGGCGCAAAACATCTAAATGCTAAAACGGTACGAACCTGAGAAACAGGGATATGTCCCCTGGGGTATAATGGCTTGAAGCACGGAAATACTCAGAGGTGGCCATTTCCTGCAATCCGCCTATTTTCCTGAAAATGGGAAAAGCGGGCTTTTCCCAGGATGGTACCTCGGTCACAATCCAGCTAAGCAATGGATTGTGACCAAAAGGGACGCACAGTTGCCCTTCGACTCGGCATTTCATTCTCGCGTGCCCATGGTCCCGTGCAAACGGAGAACGCATGATTAGTCAGTTGGTGCAGACCCAGTTGAAGCTTTTTGTTCTCGACACCAATGTTATCTTGCACGACGCAAGATCGTTCCAAAACTTTGAGGAACACGATGTGGCCTTGCCCATCACCGTCCTCGAAGAACTGGATAGATTCAAAAAGGGTAACGAGGACATCAATTTCCAGGCCCGCGAATTTCTTCGCCAGATCGACCAGATGACCGGCGATCTTCTCTCGGAAGAAGGAGCCAACCTCGGCGAAGAACAAGGCCGCCTCCGAGTCATCATCACAAACGAACTTGACGCTCGATTGCATCAAGTTTTTCTTCACGACTCGCCTGACAATCGCATTCTGAATACGGCCCTTCATCTGCAACGCTACGTCAAAGATCGTCGCGTGATTCTGATCACCAAAGACGTGAACTTGCGGATGAAAGCGAAGAGCCTCGGCCTTCAAGCCCAAGATTACATCAACGACAAAATCGAGAGCTTTGATAGTCTCTACTCGGGACGCCGCATCCTTGAAAACATCACGACCGAACAAATCGATCGTTTCTACCAAGACTCTGGCAACGTTCACCTGGAAGACTTTCCGGAAGTAAGCGACCCGATCGCCAACGAAAACTTTGTCCTGCGAAACGGCTCGAAGTCGGTCCTGGCGACCTTCAATCGCGAAGATCAAGTCTTGCGGCGAATTGAAAAGTACAGCCCGTACGGCATCAAGCCTCGCAACGCCGAACAGGTCTTTGCCATCAAGGCTTTAATGGACGACAACATCAAGTTGGTCACGCTGGCCGGCAAGGCAGGCACCGGTAAAACGCTGCTCGCACTTTCCTCGGCACTGGCCTGCTCGTCGGCCTATCGTCAGATCTTGCTGGCTCGACCGGTGGTTCCACTATCCAACCGAGACCTCGGCTACTTGCCTGGCGACATCTCGGCCAAGATGGATCCCTACATGCAGCCGCTGTTCGATAACCTCTCGGTGATTCGGCATCAATTCAACGACACCGATAAAGAGGCCCAGCGTATTACGCGTATGCTGGAGCAGGAAAAGCTGGTCATCACGCCACTGGCCTACATCCGCGGACGCAGCTTGCAGCGGATGTATATGATTGTCGACGAAGCGCAGAACCTGACCCCGCACGAGGTGAAAACCATCATCACCCGGGCAGGCGAAGGAACGAAGGTCGTCTTCACCGGTGACATCAACCAGATCGACCATCCGTACCTGGATAGCCTGTCGAACGGATTGTCGTACATGATCAACCGCATGAAAGGGCAAGATCTGTACGCACATATCTCGCTCGAGAAAGGCGAACGCTCGGAACTGGCTGATATTGCCAGCGAACTGCTTTAATGCGGTGACTGAATCACGAAGTTCACTCGAATGCCCACGTCAGAAGCGTGGGCATTTTTTCTATCGAGCTTTGAAGTGAGTTGTTTTCACGACATCCGAAAGCTCAAGCAAAGGCAAGCAGGCTTGAATGTATCGCTCTTCAAGCTTCCCCCAATACCGATAGTCACCAAATTTTAAATCGAAGATATTCTCCCAGCTCGCTTCGATCTCCTTCTGTGTGACTTCACCTCGTTCCTCTCGCCGTTCTACTCTTTTGTTGTCTGCTTCCGAACGCGACAGATGCGAATTGTTCAGCACGCAGTGCCAAAGCTCAAACTGCGATAGAAGTACCCGATGGGATTCGACGTTTAGCTGCAAGAGAACGCCGTGTGTTCCAGGCGGGAGGTGCCCGGTCGCCCTAAGGTCAGGACGAGGCCTGCCGTTGCAGTGGCGATACCAGGCCCAGACCGGGTACTGGCAGTGCAAACTCCGCTTTGCCATCTGCCTGACCATCCATCGGTACGATCGTTCGAAAACCTCACATTCAAGCTGAGGGTCAGCAATCAAGCGGCCTTCGCGAAAGAGCTTTTCCGCCATCTCATCGGTTTGTATCGACCAGAGTTGCACGTTCTTCGCTGCACAATTGTGAGGATAATTGAACGGGCGACTTTATTTCGCGTCGCAAAGCTGAGAAGCTATTATAGCTGCTACCCTGCCTTCCCTCCTGCCAGAGATCCTACCGATGACTATCATTCGCTTCGCTGCTGCTTATTTGACGCTGTTTCTTTTCCCAGGGCTCATCTTCGCTGAGGATGCCCCTCAAGATAACAATGTCACCCACAGCTTCAATCTTCTCGGCCAACAAGTAACACCGGCCCAGATGTACAGCGCCACGACGCCCCAGCAGCATGAAGCGTGGCACAAGAAGATGCAGGCAACGGTTGTCGACCTGCTGGGTGAAATGCCGGAGGCTGTTCCGCTGGAAGTGAAGTGGACGGAAGAAGAGAAGTTCGAGAAGTTCACGCGGCATAAGATCTACGTGCGGACCGAGCGCAACTATTGGGCTCCCGTTTATTACTTCGTACCGCATGAGTTGCAAGGGAAGACGCCGGCGATTGTCTGTCTGCACGGGCACAGTGGCATCGCCCCCTACATTCGCCTGAACGAAACGCCGGAACAAAAGAAGAAGACCGACGAGAGTGCTCTCGATTACGCGGTGTTTATGGCCGAGCATGGCTACATCACTGCGGCGATCGTCGTACGCGGCTGGAACGAAACGGTTGGGCGGCAAGACTTCGGCATCAAGTATCCACCGCGCAGCTGCCACGAAACGACGATGAACGCTTTCCTGATGGGGATGACCCCGCAAGGAATTCGCTGCTGGGATGCGATGCGAGTGATCGACTTTCTGGAAACACAGGACCAAGTCGATGCAACCCGGATCGGTGCGTGCGGGCTATCAGGAGGCGGAACACTGACGATGTACCTGCCGATCCTGGACGAGCGGGTCAAGCTGGCGATGATCGCCGGGGCCTTCTCCGAGTATCGCACGTCGATCTACGCGATGCATCACTGCATCTGCAACACACTGCCTGGCATCATGCGGGAAGGGGAGATGGCCGATGTCGTCGCGTTATACGCTCCGCGGCCGGTGCTGCTGATTAACGGGATCGATGATCGAATCTTCCCGATCGATGGTGCCCGGAAGGAATATGCTCGGCTTCAAAAGGTGTACCAGGTGCTCGGACAGCCGGAGAACGTCGATGCCGACTTCTTCGAAGGAGGGCATGCCTGGTCGAACAACAAGACGCTCGCATTTTTGAAGCAGCATTTCGGCCAGTAAGAGAACTGCCGTCCGGTTTCGTCAGGTCAATACTAGGGCTGACTGTGCGAGCCCGAGCAACACGAAGGGGGAACCTGAATTAATTTCATCAATTCTCGCTGATTCTTCGCAACCCAGCCGTGGCTTGCCCGTTAACCATGCTAAGCGCCCATTCTTATCTCCAAAATCTAACTTCTTCCGAGGAAGGCTAGCGATGGCTCCTACGATTCCTGCGGTCCCCAGCAAGGACGGAGATGTCAACACGTACAATTTGTTGAACATTCCGGCCAACACGCCTCGGCTGTATTATGTCAACGGGATTCGCAACAGCGCCAAAGATCATGCCCTGACGGCATCACTGCTTTCCATTCTTTGCGAGCACCCAGTTCAAGGTGTTTACAACCAGTCGAATGGGGCCATTTTGGACCTTGGGCAGTGCCTGTTGGACTACACGCAAAATGCCAGTGCCCGGGTATTTGGAAACCGCAAGCTCGTTCCTGGCAAGACCCTTCGGGATGACGAGGTTCAGAAAATCGTTGACGAAACAATCAAAGGTTCATTCGTCTGGAATCAGGCAACCGTTACGCTGTTTAAAGAAGTCGCGAATAACTACGGCCGCAACACGTTGATTGTTGCCCACAGCCAAGGGAATCTGATCACTTCGAATGCCCTGTTCATTATCGAACGCGTCTTCGGTTCCGCAGCCCTGAAATATGTTCGCGTTTACTCGTTGGCCTCCCCATCGCCAGCCTGGCCCTTGGGACTTCGCTATACCAACGGTGGCGGTGGGCGTCAGGAGAACGCGTTCATGAACGATCTCGTCTCGCTACTTCGCCCCCACAACCTGGCGGCTAAAGTAGGTGTGACACGTTTCCAAAACGCCGGCGACTTCCGTACTCACGCCGGTGCCGGCACAGTCAGCCTGACTCCCCACGGTGTGAACGAAAACATTGCCCTGAACTTTCTCCAATCGATCCGAGTCGACCTGGGAAAGACGAAAGAGTTCGCGCCCGACTTCCTCGAAAAGTCGAACAAGATGGCCGAAGACGCAATCAAAATGATTGGCGTGAATAAGTAGCGGTGTTGGCATCGTGCGTCGACTTTATCTCTCGCTGCTGATCGTGTCGCTAAGGCACCTTGTTGTCCTCGTCGTGGTGCGTGCAAAGAAGGAATTAGAATCCGCGTTTGCGGGGCTAAAAACACAGATAAGTAGTTCCAGTCTACTGGTTTGCCGATCCGAAGATACTTTGCTTGTTTTCGATCACCCTCACCACGCCACTGCATCCCATCAGTAGCAGACCTGCCAGCCACAGATAGTAGCCGACGTATCGCTCAGAGACGCCTGGATGATCTTTCATCAGTAGGAAAAATAGGCACAGTAGCAGTACGACGAATGCTCCGATCGTTCCACTTTGAAATGTTTTCTCGTCCAGAAGCGAAATGACCATCACAACCATCGCAAAAAGATTGGCCAGCCAGGCGATACGGCAATAGATCACATCGGAAGGATCGGGATCATATTCGGGGCCAGGGGTCACCGCCACTACCGCGGCTAGGCCGGCACACTGCAAGCCCAGCATAGGACTTCCATGCTTGACGCTGGGTAAGACGAGACTGATCATCACCAGCAGGCTTCCGGCAAATCCAATTTTCGAGGGTAGGTCCATGGCGACAGCAAATTTAAGCGTTGGTCCTGCGTTACCAGGTGAACCGCCGATTGCTTTCAGGAGCAACGGCGTTGCCGCCGACAGAACCAACCCCACCCACATTTCCCGCGTTTGCCAATTCCGCTGGGGCCGGTTAAGTACTACAATCGACGACTTGTCTTAGAAAATACCCCACGACTAGATTGATTTCGCAAGGACGTCGCCATGCACAAGTATGTGTTCATGGGCGTACAGGGTTCCGGTAAAGGAACTCAGGCCAAACTATTAGAACAGCATCTGGATCTGACCCACATCGGTGTCGGGGACATCTTGCGATGGAACATCAAGAACCACACCAAGTTAGCGGCGAAGATCAAGCGTATTCTAAACGCCGGTAAGCTGGTCGATGACGAAATCGTTGAAGAAATCGTCCAGCGTCGACTGCAAGAGCATGACTGGAACTTCGGCTTCATCCTCGACGGCTTTCCGCGGAATGCCAATCAGGCCGCGTTTTTCCTGGAAAGCTACGACATCGACGCGGTCGTCCATATCGTGGTGCCGGACGAGGTGATCAAAAAACGCGTCCTCGCTCGCCGGTTGTGTGAAGATTGCGGGGTCGACTTCAACGTGATCGATCACCGCCCGAAAATCGAAGGTCGGTGCGATATCTGCGGCGGAAAGCTGATCCGTCGGGCCGACGATACGGAAGAAGTTCTGGCCAATCGTTTGGCCGAATACCACGAGAAAACCAAGCCCGTGCTCGAGATCTTCCGCCGTAAGGAACTGGTCGTCGAGGTTGACGGAACCCAAGCTGTCGACGTCGTTCAGGCCGAGATCCGTAAATCTATCAACATCATTTAGATCCCCCCCTCTCGGGCCGATACAACTCTTTCACGCAATTCGCATAGCAGGTCCTGAACCTCGCCCTCATTCGACTGTCTGGCAGGGAGCATGAAGTTTACTAACTCCCATCTGGGAGCCCCTAAGAGGGCTCTAGGGCAAGTTCATAGGATTAGGGTATAATGCGAGTTTCCACCCCTCACACCGAATCTCCCAGTAAGATACCCATGTCTGCGAAAGTCTATATCAACGGGAAGTTTTTCGCCCCCAACGAAGCAATGGTCAGCGTTTTCGATCATGGCCTACTGTATGGGGACGGGGTGTTTGAGGGCCTGCGAATTTACAACGGAAAGATCTTCCGCCTAGAACAGCATATCCGCCGTCTTTATGACTCGGCAAAGGCCATTTGCCTGAAAATCCCGATGACGTCGGCAGACCTGACCGAAGCCTGCCTGGAGACGGTCAAGCAGAGCGAATTCACCGACGGGTACATTCGCCTGGTGATCACGCGAGGTGCCGGCACCTTGGGCCTCGGCCCCGAGCGCACCGAGAATCCGCAGGTAATCATCATCGTCGACAAGATCAAGCTCTACCCTCAAGAGTTCTACGACAACGGTCTGGCCATCATCACGGCCTCGACCATCCGCAATCATCCGGCAGCCCTGTCGCCGCGGATCAAGTCGCTGAACTACCTGAACAACATCATGGCCAAGATCGAAGCCAGCAACGCCGGTTGCCTGGAAGCCCTGATGCTGAATCACAAGGGGGAAGTTTCCGAGTGTACGGCGGACAATATCTTCATCGTCCGCGACGGCAACCTGCTAACGCCACCAACCGATGCCGGTATTCTGGAAGGGGTTACCCGGGACGTGGTGCTGGAACTGGCTCGTGAAGCTGGTATTCCGACCTTCGAGAAGACGATGACACGCCACGATGTCTACGTGGCTGACGAGTGCTTCATGACCGGAACGGCCGCCGAAGTGATTGGCGTGGTGAAGGTCGACGACCGTGAAATCGGCGATGGCAAGCCTGGCCCGATCACTCGTAAGTTGAAAGCGCTTTTCGTAGAACATACGATGAGCTAATGCATTTGGGAGCTTCGTGAGGCATTGCGAGTCGTCCCAAGTGACGCCTACTCTCAACTCACTCCTGGAAGGTCCCACCCATGCATCGACTCAGCTTGTGCCTCGCTCTGATCCTTTCGTGTGCCTCGACGGCCCTACTATGCGCCGACGAACCCAATCAACTGACGGCCGACGAGAAGGCCCAAGGCTTCCAGCTTCTCTTCAACGGTACTGGCCTCGAAGGCTGGAAGCATAACGGCAACTGGAAAGCCAACGACGGCATCATCGAGCGAACAGGCAAAGGGGGGGATATCGTCTATGATGTGAAGCCTGTCCCAGACGACTTCGAGCTACGCTTCGAGTGGAAAGTCGCCCCAGGCAGCAACAGTGGCGTTTACTATCGGCCTGGCCAGTACGAGTACCAGATTCTCGACAACCAGCGACATCGCGACGGCAAGACGCCTGACACGAGTGCCGCGTCCCTCTACTACTGCATCGCCCCTTCGCACGACGCAACCAAAGAGCCGGGGCAATGGAACACCGGCCGAATCGTTTGCCAGGGAACCGTCATCCAGCATTGGCTCAACGGCGAGAAGGTTGTCGACATCGACTACACCAATCCCGATCTTGCGCAGCAAGTAGAAAAGCTCAGAGTACGCGGTGCCAAGCTCGATTCCCGCGGAGCGAAGCTAAAACTGCAAGACCACGGCGACCCGGTCTGGTACCGTAGCGTACGGCTGCGTCAGTTAGACGGCGAGGAAGAACTCGACAAGTCGCCGCTGAAAGAAAAGAAGTAAGCAACTCGGGTGCTGCCCGAAGCCGCATCCTATGTTCATGAAAACCAACTAGGCCGCCTCTCCTTCGCGGAGGTTCTTGGCGGCCTCGCTTTGCTTGGGCGGCTTGATCTGCAGCTCGAGTTCGGCGATCTCTTCTTCGAGGTTTTCGATCTCGCGCTTCTTCTCCTGAATCAGCTTTTGCAGCGTTTCAATCTTTGCCTCTGGCGTCATGCGAGCCAGACGACTGATCACGTCCATCGCCAACAGCCCTCGCCATACACGCAGGGCCAGACCACGCATGCGGTATACACGCGTCGCACGGGTTACATGTTGTAGACGCACTATTTACGTCACACGGAAGGCCCGGAGAAAAGCGACCAGCGGCAAACAAATGATAAGCAGGTCGACCCAGTGCGTCTTTAAGTACAGCATCTTTTTGTCGACGATCGAGAACATCACGATGAATTCCATCGTGAAGGCCAGCCAGGTAATGCTGTAGCCCGTTTCGACGATGGCTTGCAGTGCCCGCGAACGCTCCAGTTGTGCTGCCCACACGAAGTCGATCGCCAGCAGAGGAAGAATCATCACCGCGACGATGATCATCGGCACGCTAAGATCGCGTTCAACTTCTTCATGCAGGTCTTCGTCAATCTGTCGCCACCCCAAAATGGGCAGCCACATTCGCGAGCCGTCTTGCATATCTCGCCGGGCGAGACGTAGCGGCGGCAAAACGCACGCGTAGAGAGTTTCCCACTTGCGAGGGCTATCGATCGCAAAATGCCACAGCGATTCGGTCCAGAAGATGGGATACATGGCCAATGTCAGCCAGAAAAAGGCCATAAGCCGGAAGACCGAAAGATGCTCTTCCCGCGTCATGTACTCTTGAACCGTGAGAGCAAAAAACGCAAGAATAGCCACCGTTGCCATAAACATGGGAATGGCTAAGACTTCGTCGCTTATTTGCGTCCTGCTTCTCAATTCCGACAGCTCTGGTTGGATCCGCTAGTAAGTAGGGTGCGAGGTTTTCTCGGATTCGCGACGACAAGTCAACCTCGACTTACGCCCCATGACAAACGATGGCCGAGTCGTTTATTCTAACGGTTCTGGATGAAACATGAAAATTGCCGTCGCTGGCAGCCCAATCCCCAAGTGATAGCACCGAACGATGAATTACTGGTTGATGAAAACGGAGCCGGAATCGTACTCCATCGATGACCTGGCGAAAGAAAAGAAGAAGACGACTTTCTGGTCCGGCGTTCGCAATTACCAGGCTCGGAATTTCATGCGGGACGACATGAAAAAAGGAGACCTGGTTCTCTTCTACCACTCCAACGCCAACCCTCCATCGATCGTGGGTGTGGCCGAGGTCGTTAAGGAAAGCTATCCCGACTTCACCTCGTGGGACAAGAACGATCACCACTTCGACCCGAAAAGCACCATCGAGAACCCACGCTGGTTCATGGTCGATATCCAGCTGAAAAAGAAGTTCCCCGAACCACTCGGCCGCGACCAACTTACCGGCGTGAAGGCATTGGCTGATATGGAACTGATGCGAAAAGGCTCGCGTCTCTCAGTTCAGCCGGTGAAGAAGAAAGAGTTCGAGGCGATCCTGAAGTTGGCGAGCGTGACGCTCTAATTCCAACCAGATTAAGAAACCTTGACCTCATTCGTCAGCTCTTCTCCAGCCGCGAACTCGTTCAGATTCTGAACGGTTACCTGGGCGATGGCTTCTAATGCGTTTTGCGTGAAGAAGCCTTGATGCCCAGTGACGAGGACATTCGGGAAGGTCACCAGCCGGGCAAATACGTCGTCTTGAATGACCGACTGAGACTTGTCCTCGAAGAACAGTTCCGCTTCTTCCTCGTAGACGTCGATCCCCAGCGAACCGATTTGGCCTGATTTCAAACCATTGATCGCGGCCATGGTATTGATCAGGCCCCCGCGGCTGGTGTTGATGATCATGGCTCCTGGTTTCAGCTTGCCGATCGCCGCTTCACCGATCAAATGCCGGGTCGCAGGCAGCAGAGGACAGTGCAGCGAGATAATGTCGCTTTGCGCAAGAACTTCATCGAGCGGCTTGTACTTCACCCCCCATTTTCGGCAATCTTCGGCCTCGTGCACGTCGAAGGCGAGCAGATCGCACCCGAACCCATGCATGATCCTGGCAAAGATCTGCCCGATCTTACCGGTACCGATCACGCCAACCGTTTTGCCATGCAAATCGAAGCCCAAGAGGCCAGAGAGCGAAAAATCCCCTTCACGGACGCGGTTGTACGCCTTGTGATATTTGCGGTTGAGCGTCAGGATTAAGCCGACGGCATGCTCGGCCACCGCATAGGGGCTGTAAGCCGGCACCCGGGCAACCTGGATTCCCAGTTCGTGGGCTACGGGCAGGTCGACGTTGTTGTACCCAGCACAACGCATGGCAATCAGCTTGGTCCTCCCTTCGGACAGCTTTTGCAGCACGGCGGAGGAAATCTCGTCGTTGACAAAGCAGCAAATGGCCTCGAAGGGGGAGGCCAGCGGTGCCGTGGTCTCGGTCAACCGGGGTTCGATGAAAGTCCACTCGATATCGGTCCCGTCGGCTGCGGCCAGTAGAAACTGACGGTCGTATGATTTCGTTCCAAAGACGGCGACTTCCACAAGCGTTCCTTTCTCATTCATGTTCTCTCGCCCCTGCGGGGAGAGGGCTAGGGTGAGGGGGCATGATTTTTAGTCCAGCATCCATACCGAGCACAATAACGTACCATGACTGCACTCTCCCACCTCAAAGGCATCATCTTCGATATGGACGGGACCCTGGTTGATTCGGGACTCGACTTTACCGCGATGCGGGCCGAGATGGGGCTGCGGCCGGGCATTCCTATCTTAGAGCAGTTAGCCGAACTCTCCCAAGCCGACCGCGCGGCCAAAGAAGTGATTCTTCATCGTCACGAACTCGAAGGGGCGAAGCGGGCCTCATTGATCGACGGTGCCGATCGGCTGCTACAAGCGTTGGCTAGGGAAGGCCGGCCAATGGCGATCGTCACGCGGAACAGCACCGAGAACACCCGGCGCACGCTGAAATTTTTGAACATCGGCCACTACTTCGACATCGTCATCTGCCGGGATGATGGGCCCCACAAGCCTGATCCGTGGGCGATTCTCGAGATTTGCCGCCGCTGGCAGATGACCGTCGACGAGGTCGTGATGGTGGGAGACTACGAGCTCGACATTCAGTCGGCCCTCAATGCCGGCTGCCCGAGCGTCCTTTTCACCGAAGGGAAGAATCCGGCAACCGTTGAGGGAAATGAGCACGCCACACATTCTGCGACCCATTTTGACGAGCTTTATCATCTGCTAGCTCCGCGCGAAGATTCGATCTAGGTCGCATGCAGGCAATGTGATACGATCCAGGCTCGTTTCCCCATCGGCTGGGGCATCTCAGCCGTGTTTGGTCCCCCTCAAAAGCGGAAATCCTCGATGAAGAATGGAATCTTCCTCGCGGCGTGCATGGCCATGGTTGGCCTCGTCAGCAGCAACAGCTTTGTCCTGGCCCAAGGCAACACCGGCCAACCTCTCGGACTGGCTCAAAATGGGCAGCAGGTCAATCCGCAGCAGAATCTTCAACCCGGCATGGTTGGCGGTCAGGCCCAAGCAGGCCAGGGTCAGATGCCAGCTCCGTTCCAGGTAACTCCTCAGGAACAGAAGTACATCGACGACATCCTGCAGTTCTGGGAATTCCGCAGCAAGAAGGTCAATCACTACGAAGCCAACTTCGAGCGTTGGGAATACGATTCGGTCTTCGGCCCTGCCGATACCCACAAGACCTACAGCAAAGGCATCATCAAGTACGAGCAGCCTGACAAGGGGCTGTTCAAAGTCGAATCGATTCAGCATTACACGCCCCCCAAAGAAGCCGGCAAGCCGGCAACTTACGACTTTCGCCCCGCCGAAGTCCTTGAGCATTGGGTGTGCGACGGTGCTTCGATCTTCGAGTTTGATGTCGCTGCCAAGCAGTTGAAGATCTGGCCGCTACCGCCGGAACAGCAAGGGCAGGCAATCACCAACGGCCCACTGCCGTTTTTGTTTGGTGCCAAAAAGGACGAGATCAAGGATCGCTTCTACCTTCGCGTTTCTCCTTACCAAGGGAACAACCCGAACGAGTATTGGCTGGAAGCCTGGCCAAAGCGACCTCAGGATGCCTCTGAGTACCGTTACATCGATATCCTGATCGACCGCGAAGAGTTCCTGCCGTTCGCCATCTCGGTGTTCGATCGGGAATACAATCCCAATGCCACGCCGCCGAACATGCCCAACTACTCGCGAACGGTTTATCAGTTTTCCGATCGCAAGACGTACGAAGCCGGTGGTCTGACGGCGAACCTGCAAGCGATGTTCAAACGCTCGTTCTATCAGCCGCAATTGCCTGCCGGCTGGCAGCGAGTGGTTCAGCAAACGCCAGGTGCTCAGCAACCAGGGCAGGGGCCGGCCAACGCCGTTCGCCCCAATCAAGCGATGCCTCGCTAGTAGCTATATCGCCCAAATCGCCTTAATTCGCACAATATCCACCTTCTCGATTCCTTCATGAATCGGAAAGGTGGATTTTCTTTTGCCCTGTTTCGTCTCGCGCTATAATTCAGTTGTCTTAAAAATAGGAACGCTATTTCTAGTGTCCACTTCCTACGTAGATAGGTCCCCGGATGTTGAAAGCTCGCGGCACCTGGATCTGGTGGGCAGAAGCTTTTCTGCTCCTGGCTCTGGTCATGGTCTCCCCCTCGGCAGTGCTGTCTCAACAGGACGAACTGGCCGCTGAGAAAGAGGACCAGGCCAACGCAGGAGCGGCCCCCAAGCTTGCTGGTGTTCGCCTGAAGGTTGCGTTGCCGATTACCGGTACCGTTGATACGGATGTCAAGCAAAGCCTTCAGAAGCTTCTCTCTCGATTGACCGATAAGGACGAACGCCCGGTCGTGATCCTTGAACTGGATGGGGGCCCCGAAGGCCAGTCGCGCGGCAGCGAGTTTGAACGCAGCCTGGCGATTGCACGCTTCCTCACCTCCAAAGAGGCCACCCGGCTGAAGACGGTCGCGTACCTGAAAGGCCCAATCGAAGGGCATGCGGTCCTGATTCCCTTGGCCTGCGAACAGATCGTGATGCACCCCGACGCCGAGCTTGGCAACGCCGGGATCGACGAAGGCTCGATTTCCAACACAATGCGTCACGCTTACGAAGAGATCGCCGGCTTCCGCAACGTGCTGCCGCCGCAACTGGCACTCGGCATGCTCGACCCGAGCTTAGAAGTCTATCGCGTCAACGATCGCCGCTTCGTCAATGGCGAGGAGTATGCCCAGCTCAAGAACGATGGGCAGGTCGCCACTTCCGAGAAACTCGTGCCGCGCGGACAGATGGCACTTTTCACCGCCAACAAGTTGCGGCAAGACTTACAGTTGATCAGCCACGTGAGCGAAAACTATCGCCAGTTGGCAGCTCTCTTAGAGATCCCTGAAAACCAGATCACCCAAGACTTGGGGCTCAACCGCGACTGGAAAGCGGCTCGCTTCGTCATGGACGGCGAGATCTCCAACCGGATGGTTCAGCGGACTTCGCTTTCGATGCAAGATGCCGTCACGCGTGGCGTGAACTTCATGCTAATCGAACTCAAGTCGCGTGGGGGTGATCCAGTTGCTTGCGAGAACATGGTCAACTTCCTGCTCGGCTTGCCTGATACCGTGCATACGGTGGCCTTGGTCACGGAAGAGGCAACCTCTAATGCCTCGCTGATTGCGATGGCCTGCGACGAAATTGCCGTCTCCCCAAATGCCCGTCTCGGCGGAGAGGGTATTTACCAGTACACCGAGCAAGGCCGGGCGGACCTGGAGAACTACCTGGCAAAGATTTCGATCGAGGCCAACCGGTCGTGGTCGATCTGGGGCGCGATGAACGACCCCGACTTGAAGGTCTTTCGCTACGAACGCCCTGGGACAACCCTCACCAAGTACCTCAGCGAGCGTGAAGCACGCGAACTCCAGGATGCAAAACAGTGGAAGCAAGGGCCGGAAGTTACCCAGGCAGGCATACCTTTACAATTAACCGGCACCAAAGCACTCGACTGGGGCGTGGCCGACTCCGAAGCAACCAGCGTATCGGATGTGACCCGGCGGTATGGCTTGCCGGACGAACTTGAAATCCCCAAGCAGAACTGGGCTCATCAGTTCATCGAAATCCTGGCGAGTCCTGGTCTGGCCATGTTCTGCCTGTTTATTGGCGTGATTGCGTTGATCAGCGAGTTCAAAGCACCTGGCGTCGGTGTTCCTGGTTTCGTGGCTGCGATGTGCTTGGGGCTCTTCTTCTGGAGCCGCTTCCTCAACGGCACTGCCGGTTGGCTGGAAGCGATGCTGATTATCGGTGGGCTGTTCTTTATCTTGCTGGAACTTCTGGTTCTGCCAGGCTTCGGTATCTTCGGCCTGGGTGGTGGCGCGATGTTCATTGCCGGGATCGTTCTGGCCATGCAGACGTTCATCTGGCCATCGACCGACTACGAACTCGACCAGGTGCCTTACTCGCTGGGAACGATCCTGGTCATCTTCTCCGGGATGATCGCCGCGGCTTTCTTTGCGAAGCACGTTCTGCCGAGGACACCGTTCTTGAATCAAACGATGCTCGATGCACCCGATGACGAAGCCATGGAAGAAATTCGCCGCCGAGAAACGATCGTCGACCTGACGCATCTGGTTGGCAATACGGGCCTGGCCCTCACGCCACTGAGGCCAAGTGGCAAAGCGAAAATCGGACACGAGATCGTGAGTGTCACTTCCGATGGTGATATGATTGAAAAAGGAGACAAGGTTGTCGTCGTCCAAGTGCGCGGCAACTATGCCATCGTTCGCTCGGCATCGCAGTAGTTCATTCGCTCGGCTTACGAGGGATTGTTTATGTCACCGATCACCATCGCCTTAATTCTGCTTCTCTCAGGATTGGCGCTGATTGTTCTTGAGATGTTTATCCCTTCGGGAGGCGTCTTGGGATTCATCGCCGCTGTGCTGCTGATTGGGGCAGTCGTATACGCTTACCTGAAGTGTGACATCGCGGTGGGCACGGCATTCCTTGCGGCGACGGTGGTTACCGTTCCGGTGATGATTGGCATCGCGATCCGCGTCTGGCCCCACACCCCCATGGGGCGTATGATCTTGCTCGATTCGGCCACGGACGAATACGTCGATTCGCACGAAAGCTTCGGCCATACCGAACTGGTCGGTCGCCGCGGGATCGCTCGCAGCAACCTGCTACCCAGTGGCGTCGCCGAGATCGACGGTAATCGCTGGGATGTGATTATCGTGGGCCCAGCGGCCGACCGAGGGGATTTGATCGAGGTGGTGGAAGTCGAAGGGAATCGAGTCCTGGTAACCAAAGTCGATGAAACCGAGGCCGCACCCGAGCCGGCCGCCGAAGAATCGCCGACAGAATCACTGACGACTCGCAACGACGAAATCTTCGAAGACGATCCCTTTGCTTGACTTTCGCGGTCAGAATGGCATAACTGGTGGCTGAATCAATACCTACGCCATCGCGGTAGAAGAATATCCCATGCAAAACATTGTTGAAATAGCTCTGCTTGCCAACTGGTGGGCCAACGTGATGATCATCGGCATGCTGGCCGCCGGGCTGGTGATGTTGATCATTATCGGGATCTTCGCGTTTTACTTCCGCCTCTGGATTCAATCGATCTGGACTGGGGCCGGCATCACAATCTTCGACCTGCTAGGCATGTCGTTCCGAAATGTGAACGCCAAGATGATCGTTCGCAGCAAGATCATGGCCGTTCAGGCAGGGCTAGGCGATTCTTCCGGGATCACTACCAAGGCGCTCGAAGCGCACTACCTGGCCGGTGGCAATGTGCCTCAGGTCATCAAAGCAATGATTGCGGCCAACAAAGCCAAGACAATTCAATTGACCTTTCGCGAAGCGACGGCGATCGATCTGGCGGGACGCGATGTTCTGGAAGCCGTCCAGACGAGTGTTTACCCGAAAGTGATCGACTGCCCGCCACGCAATGCCAAACGAACTTCGCTGGATGCGATGGCCAAAAACGGCATCCAGTTGAAAGTCAAAGCGCGAGTAACCGTGCGAGCCAACTTGCAGCGGCTGATTGGTGGTGCCACCGAAGAAACGATCATTGGTCGTGTCGGGGAGGGCATCGTCAGTGCGATCGGTTCCGCCGAACTGCACTCCGACGTGCTAGAAAACCCCGACCTGATCTCCAAGGCCGTACTGTCACGACGCTTGGATGCCAATACGGCGTTCGAGATTGTCTCGATCGATATCGCCGATATCGACGTGGGTGAAAACATTGGTGCCCGACTGCAAGCCGACCAGGCCGAAGCCGACACGCAAGTTGCCCGCGCACGTGCCGAAGGTCGCCGGGCAATGGCCGTGGCCGAAGAGCGGGAAAACCTGGCTGAAATTGAGAATGCCCGATCGGCTGTTGTCGATGCAGAATCGGAAGTTCCCAAAGCTATTTCGGAAGCGTTTCGTAATGGCCGCTTGAGCATCATGGATTACTACTCGCTACGAAACGTTCAGGCCGATACCGACATGCGAAAGTCGATTGCCCTTTCAAGCGGCACCGGTACAACATCGAATAAGTAAGCCCCACCAATTGGGAAATCATTCGTGGGATTTTGGAACCTACTAGCCGACGTCGATGCCATTGAATTGCTGATCCGTATCGGCATCGTGGTGGTCTTTATGGTCGGTCCCTATTTGCTTCAATTGTTAGGAGGGAAAGCCGTGCAAGACGATCGCGGACAACGTCGCAGGCGAGAACCTCAGTCGGACCTCGAACGCGAAATCCAAGACTTTCTGGAACAAAGTCGCAGTGGCGGGAATACCTCGTCATCGCGGGTGCCGGCTCAGTCGGTCGAGGACCACGATGAAGAAGAGTTCGTCCAAGCGGAATCGGCCCACGAAACGCTGAAAGATCATCATCTCGAATCGAAGATTGATGCCGCTCATCCAGAAGCCAATAAGCCGGCCGAGCGTCAGCCTTATGCTACCGACGTGATGGTCCACCAGGAACATCAATACGAAGAATCAGAGAACTACAACTACGACTCCGATGCTTCTCATACGCCGACGGGTGCCGGGGCTTCGATCGCTGCCATGTTCCGCGACCCCGGCCAGGTACGCAACGCTTTCATTCTGGGCGAAATCATGAGCCGCCCGAAGATTCCACGCCGGTAACGTAGCGTCAGACGATCCCATATTTGCTCTGCCCGAACCGATCTTCTGCGATCGGTTGTCCTGACTGTATCGATCATGCGGCCTTCTTTAGATTTCGGACGAGTGCTGACCGGCATCAGAAATTTTGCCGCTTGAGCCTGATCATCGGCCAATTAATCTGGATCGAGTCTCTTTTGTCGGCAGTTGTTGTCGGCAAGATCACCAATGGCCATCCCATCTCACGTCATCGATCGGGCACCGACATGGTATCCAGTCCAATTGCTTTCCATACCGTCGACGCATTCCCTGCCTGGAAACGTGCAGAAAATCGGCTTCGCGAGCTGATCGATACTTATCGGCCGACATCGATTTTGGAAATCGGCTCTGGTGCCAATCCGACCCTTCCGGTCGAGTACGTTCGCGAGGCACCATTCACCTACACAACCAACGATATCAGTGCCGAAGAACTCTCGAAAGCAGATCCGGCCTACGAGACGCTACAGCTTGACGCCTGCCAGGAAGGAATTCCTGAGAATGTCCACGGAGCGTACGATTTGATCTACAGCCGAATGGTGAACGAACACGTTCAGAACGGCAAGCAGTACTACGAGAACATCTTCTCGATGCTCAAGCCAGGTGGCGTGACCGCCCACTGCTTCTCGACATTGTATGCTCTGCCGTTTCTGGTGAATTGGCTGATGCCGGAATTCGTGAGCGAACGGATCCTGGCAGTCATGGAACCTCGCGACAAACATCAACACGATAAGTTCCGCGCGTACTACAGCTGGAGTCGCGGCCCATCGATGAGCATGGTTCGACGATTTGAATCGATTGGTTACCAGGTCCTGAAATACGATGGTTTCTTCGGTCACAGCTACTATCGGAAACGTCTTCCGTGGATCGATTCGCTGGAAAAGACCAAAGCACGTTTCCTGAGCAAGTATCCCATCTCGGCGCTGACCAGTTACGCGTTTATTGTTCTGCAGAAGCCTGAGTAGTCTCATGCATTGCGTCCGGGCGGTCTCTTGATACGCCGAGCCCCGGGTCTAAAGTGATTGGGCATACTGTGTTACAATTCGCGTTGCACAGCATCACCTCGCACTGCGAACGAGTTCGCCCAATCCCTCCTTAGGTAAGGCCTGTATCATGCCAAGCATCGAGATTGTTCCCGGTAAAACCAAGATCGGCTGGATCGGCACCGGCGTTATGGGTACCAGTATGTGTGGGCATCTGATCGACAAGGGCTTCTCGGCAACGGTTTACAATCGCACCAAGGACAAAGCTGCTGGTCTTCTCAACAAGGGAGCCCAGTGGGCCGACACCCCTAAGCAAGTTGCCGAGGCGAGTGACGTCGTCTTCACGATCGTTGGCTTTCCGGCGGATGTGCGGAGTGTGATTCTTGGCGAAGAAGGCGTTCTCGCCGGCAGCAAGCCAGGCAACATCATCGTCGATATGACGACCAGCGAACCGACCCTGGCCGTCGAGATCGCTGAGACCACCAAAGCCCAAGGCGTTTACAGCGTTGATGCACCCGTCTCCGGTGGTGACATTGGGGCGAAAGAGGCGCGGCTTTCGATCATGATCGGCGGAGAAGAGGAAGTCGTTACGGCCTTGAATCCTTGCTGGGAAGCGATGGGCAAGACAATCGTCCGCCAAGGAGGGCCTGGGGCAGGGCAGCACACCAAGATGGTAAATCAAACGCTGATCGCAACCGGCATGATCGGTGTCTGCGAAGCGCTGCTTTACGGCTACAAGGCAGGTCTCGATTTGGAAACCGTTCTGAAAAGTGTCGGGTCAGGTGCGGCCGGCAGTTGGTCGCTTACCAATCTGGGACCGCGCATTATCGACAACAACTTCGATCCTGGCTTCTTTGTCGAACACTTCATCAAGGACATGGGCATCGCTTTGTCCGAAGCTCGCAAAATGGGAATCGCACTTCCTGGCCTGGCCTTGGGCGAACAGCTTTACCTGGCCGTCAAGGCTCAAGGACACGGTCGACTGGGCACGCATGCTTTGGAACTGGCACTGTGCCAGCTGAATGACATCGACTGGAAAAACCGCTGACCCTTCGACTTTAACGGTTATGCGGCTGGCCCCTGTGAAAAACGTTGTCTTTTCGCAACCGTTGCGTTTTGACAACGTCTCGCTATAGGGAATGCTTAGGTGCACGATGGACTGTACGCACCGGCGAAACGCAAACAAGGGCCAAGATAATGATTGCGGATGCCATTCCCCAAATGGAAGAACTCACCGACTTTGAAGTCCGTGGTGAAGTTCTCATTTGCGATGACGAGCCAGATATCTGTGATGCTCTAGCTCACTTTGTCAAGAAGCGTGGCTTCGACCCGATCATTACACACCGAGGAAACGAATGCGTCCGGCTTGCCCTTAAAGAACGCCCGATGGCGATTCTTCTGGATGTAAATCTGCCTGACTCCAACGGCCTTGAGGTTTGCTCTCAGTTGACCGATGCGGAGCAAACCAGCCAGATTCCAATCATCATCCTCAGCGCCAACGGCTGCGAAGATACGGTACGCCAGATTCGTCGCAGTGGCGCTCGCTTCTATGTCCGGAAGCCATACGATCCGAACACGGTCGTTGCGATCCTGGAACAAGCGGTCAATGACGCGCGATCCTGGTAGCCGAAATTAGTCCTCGAGACTTATACAAACTAACTGATCGTCGCTGCGAGCAATCACGCACTTTTCGGCAAAGGCGGGATGCGACCAGCACACACCGTCGCGGCGCGAGAGCTGATCGCGGGTTGGACTGAGGATCTTTGTTCGATCGATTTCTTCGAAACCGTCGGGAGACAGCCGAGCGATAATCAGTTCCCCCCGCTCGTTGAACATGAAGTATCGGTCTCCATGTTTCACAAAGTGGATCGTGCTCCAGCGTGCTTTTGGAACGGCCGTTTGATCTTCCCACACGCGATCGCCGTTGGAAGCATCCAGGCAGCGAAACTGGCCGTAGCTATCCACACCGTAGATGTAGTCTCCCTCAAAGACAGGGGTACTGATGATGGAATGCAGCCCATCGGTGTCGTTTTCCGAGCGGCCAACGCGATGCCAAAGGACTTCATAGCCAAACTCGTCAGGCTTAATCCGAAGCATTAACGCCCCATCGTAAAATGATGTAAGAAACACGCGGTCTCCCTGAACAACCGGCGTCGCGACACCGATCGGCATGTTCTTCGGGGCCCAAGGATATCGCCAACGAACGTCCCCATCCTTCGGATCGAGCGCGGCGACACTATCGCCTGTCCAAACGAGCACGGTCGGGCGGCCTGCTTGCTCGATCATGATGGGGGACGCATAGCACGCACGATCGTTGAGTGCCCGCCACTCTTCTTCGCCGCTTTCTTTATCCAGTGCAATAACACAGGCACCTTCAGACCCACCAATTTGCAGTATCAACAGATCACGCCAAATGAGTGGTGCCGCGGCGATACCCCAGTTTGGCATCCGAATCTTGTAGTCCTTTTGCAGATCGCGAGACCAGATCTTGTCCCCTGTGATGGCATCCAGACAGTGCAGATGTCCCATCGAGCCTAAGGTGTAAAGATTCGAGTCGTCGACCAGGGGACAGGCCCGCGGTCCTGCCGTATACCCAATGTTGGCATAGGGACACGGATACTCGAAGCTCCACAGCTTTTTACCGTTAGCCAGATCGACACAGTGCACACGTTCCTTCTGCTCTGGCTCGACAATACGATCGGTTACGTAGACATAACCATCGGCAACGACAGGTCCGCTATAGCCGGCCCCGATCGGCACGGTCCACTCGGGCTGTAGACCTTCCTCGGGAAATTCCCGCAAGATACCTCGTTCACGCCAAACACCGTCGCGGTTCGGGCCACGCCACTGCGGCCAATCATCGGCCAGGGCGGAAATGGACATCATGAAGAGGATTCCAACGCTGACAAGTCGTCGCATGCTTGAACTCCCGAGCGAAGAAGAGATAGGCAACTGCCAGCAGCGTGAAGCATCGTCGGCTTAAAATCAAGCGGAATCTGCTTGTTTTCTTTGTTGGATCGCGGCGGTAATAACCTGATAGATGTGCTCGGCCACGCGATCGGCCGTTAAGGCCTGAAGTTCCTGCGGAGAGACGAGCATATTGATGATCGGTCCAGCCATTTTGTAATGCATACACTGCCCCACAACGCTGAAAGCGAACATATGGCGATCCCCTTCCGGCGTTTCCTCAGGCAGAAGTTGCTTCAAGATGTCGTTCAATCGCTCGAAGTGAGGACGAATAAATTCGTGAACGATGTCCTGGGTCGCCTCGGAAGGGTCGGCCATTTCACGAAAGATCAGCAAGTGCTTGTGATCAATGCGGTCCTGGGCGGACATGGCCATGGCGACCATTTGGCGAATGAACCCCTGCAGCCGGATTTCTGGGGCAATTTCGGGGCTATCCCCCGGGGGAATAAAGCCGCTGGGGGCCATCGATCGATGCCTGGCCCGGTGCGCTTCCTTCACCGCTTCGATGTACAACCCCTTCTTATCCTCGAAGTAATACTTCACGGCGTTCACGTTCACGTCTGCCTTACCGCAGATACGGCGAACCGTACCGTGGTCGTAGCCATGCAGGGCAAATTCCTGAATGGCTGCTTCCAACAGGCGCTGTTTGGCATCCGGCGGTGACGAACTCATGAATTTTCGGGTGTTACGATTGTTTTTTTAAGAAGGCGGCGATACCATCGAATTAAACACGTGTTTAATACTAACGTAGCTAAACAATTTGGCAACTCTTCCGTCCTCGCACTTGAGAACGAAATATGTCGAAGTTTACCGGCATTTTAAAACTCGTCCTGAAATCACTCATCTCCCTCTGTTTGGTGGGAGGGGGTATTGCGACTGTTATTTTCTTGGGGAAAGCGAAAACAGAGTCGGATCAGCCGCCGCCGGAGGACATCCGTCTCGTCGAGACTCAAACGGTTCAACCACACGACTCGGGAATTACTTTCCAAGTGGACGGAGTTGTTGTTCCCTATCGCGAAATTCAACTGGCTGCGGAAGTTGCTGGCCGGGTCATCGAAAAATCGGACAAGCTGCGCATCGGCCGGACAGTCTCTGCGAAGGAACCGATCGTTTTGATTGACCGTCGCGACTATGACTTGGAATTGGAACGCCTGCAAGAGGACCTGGAACAGGCCGAAGACAACATCGCCGAGATGGATGTTCAAATTGCCGCGGCCGAAGGACAGATCGAACTGGCTTCGGAGAACCTCGTAATTCAAACACGATCGACCGACCGAATCCGCAGTCTCGTTAGCCGCAACGCCACCACCGAATCGAGTCTGGATGACGCCCTGCGAGCAGAGCTAACGGCGAAAACTACCCTGCAATCTCAGCGTGATCAATTCGCTCTGCTTAAAGCGACCAAGACGCGACTGGAAAACGTACGCGATCGCACAAAAGCAGAAATCTCGGCGGCCCAATTGCAACTCAGTCGTACGACAATCGCTTCGCCCATCGATGGAGTAGTTGTCGAGGACAATGTCGAGCAAGACAGCTATCTGCAAAAAGGGACGGTCATCTGTTCGATCCGCGACACCTCGAAGCTCGAAATTAAATGCAGCCTGCAAGCCCATCAGATGAAGTGGCTATGGGAGTCATCGACAGGCTCCACCGAAGCAAAAAAGCGGGGGGCCTACGAGTTGCCGGAAACGCCCGTTACCGTGAGTTATCGGATTGGCAATGAAACCTATCTGTGGGACGGAAAGCTGACCCGCTACGATGGCGGTCAGATCGACCAACAAACCCGCATGATTCCGTGTCGCGTTCAAGTCGAGAACCCACTTCACGTTCAACGAGTGACCGACGACGGCGATGTCGACACGTTAGCCGAGGTCCCGACACTTATGGTGGGGATGTACGTTCACGTCGATGTGCACGTTAATCCACGAAGCCCGCTGGTCTCGGTTCCTGTTCCAGCAGTCTACCCAGGCAATCGGCTGTGGGTGGTCAAAGACGGAAAGCTGCAAAGACGAGAAATCTCGGTTGCCGTAAGCAGCGATGACGACGCGTTGGTGTATGCCGGCGAAGGGAAGATACAGCCTGGGGAACAAGTTGTTGTTTCGCCCCTGTCGGCCCCGTTCGATGGCGCGAAAGTCGAGGTGGTTCAGTAGCCATGAAATCACTCGTTCGCTGGGCGATTTCCAATACGCCCGCCATGAATATCTTGATGGTCGCCGCGATCCTGGTTGGCTTCGTGTCCCTTTCTCGGATGCATCGCGAGACCTTCCCCGATTTCGACCTCGACATCATCCTCGTTCAGGTCCCCTACCCAGGAGCTGCGCCTCAGGAAGTCGAAGAAGGGGTTTGCCAGAAGATCGAAGAAGCGGTGCGTTCTCTTGATGGCATCAAGAAAGTCACTTCCGTTGCCGCCGAAGGGGTGGGCAGCGTCGTTATCGAATTGCATTCTTCGGTCTTGAACCCTGATCGCGTCCTCGACGAAGTCCGCTCGGAGATCGATCGTATTCCGAGCTTTCCGGAAGAAGCCGAAGACGCCGAAGTGCGCCGCGTTACCACGCGGCGTCCGGCCATTCGTGTAGGTGTGATTGGCCCTGAGTTCGACTCAGAAGAAGCCCAACTGCAATTGCGTGCGGTCGCCGAAAGGGTTCGCGATGAATTACTTCAGTTGGACGGTGTCTCTCAAGTCGACTTCATCAACAACCGAGAATACCAGATCGATGTCGAGATCGACGAATCGGTTCTACGATCGCATGGCCTGACTCTGGACAGCGTGGCCGAGATCATCCGCCGAGAAAACCGCGAACTTCCAGCTGGTACCATTCGCGGCGAGTCGCAGGAAGTTTTACTTCGGGGCAACAATCGCCGCACGACTGGGGACGCCATCGCCAAGCTTCCGGTGATTACCCAGCTGGATGGTGCCGTCCTGAAAATTTCCGATTTAGGAACGGTCCGTGATGAACTAGCCGACACGACCTCTCGCGCTTATATCCAAGGCAAGCCAGCGATGGCCTTGACCATCTCGCGTAGCTCTGACGAAGACCTGTTGAAGATGGTCGACGCAGTCAAAAAGTATGTTGCCGAGAAAGAACTGCCTAGCGGCTACGAAATGCTGACGTGGAGCGACCAGTCGGTCGAAGTCCGCGGCCGATTGAACTTGCTGATCGAGAACGCGATCTATGGCTTGATTATCGTCTTCGTGCTTTTGATCCTGTTCCTCGATCTCGAGTTGGCTATCTGGGTTTCCATGGGGATTCCGTTCTCCCTCTTTGCCGCAGGCATCTATCTGTTCGCCGTAGGGGAAACGATGAACATGATCTCCATGTTCGGCTTCCTGATGGCCTTGGGTATTGTCGTGGACGACGCGATTGTCGTGGGAGAAAACATTTACTCCCATCGACTCATGGGCAAGACACTTATGGATTCGGCTGTTGACGGCACGTCAGAAGTGATGAGCTCTGTTTCGTCTTCGACCGCCACCACGGTCATGGCGTTCATGCCGTTGCTGTTTGTCAGTGGTGTGATGGGCAAGTTCATGGCCGTGATGCCGATGGCGATTATCGCAATCTTGATTGCCTCGCTGTTTGAGTGCTTAACGATCTTGCCATGCCACCTGGCTCACAAGAACGACGGCTTCATGAAGTTCTTGGGCTGGGCGCTTTTTATCTTCGCGTGGATGCTTCCGATCGTTCACTGGGCCAGCGATACGACCACTAAGATTTTGGAATGGTTCATCGAGAACATTTATCAGCCCTGCCTGTACTGGGCTCTGCATAACCGAATCATCGTATGCGGGGCAGGCGTGGCGTCGATCCTGGTTACCTTTGCGATCGTACGTTCCGGCATTACACCGATCGAGTTTTTCCCGAAGCTCGACGGCAACACGGTCCAGGCGCAAGTTACGTTCCCAGACGGCACGCCCGAGCGTGTCACACAGCATTGGACTAAACGTATCGAAGACGCCTTCTGGGCGATCAACGAGCGGCTTTCTCCAGAAGGGGAGAGCCTGGGGCAGGTATCATTTCGCACGGTCGGCTCGCAAGTTTCCAATGGTGGCCCTCCTGGGGCCAATGCCAGCGAGGCCAGCGGCAGCCATGTCGGAAGTGTCGAGATCGAACTGCAAGATACCGAGCAGCGTGAAATCAGCAGCATGGATATCGTAGCGGCGTGGCGAGAAGAATTGGGACCAATACCTGGTGCCGAGTCATTAACGATTGCCTCGCAAGCGATGGGCCCTGGCGCGACACCGATTGAATTCCGCCTGCTGGCCGATGGCAATCATATGGATCAACTGGAGGAAGCGATCGAAAAGACCAAGGCCCACATGGAAACCTACTCCGGCCTGATCGATATCGCCGATGACTCGATCCCAGGCAAATGGGAATATCGTTTCCGTATCAAGCCAGACGCTCAGGCTTTAGGCGTACGCACCGCCGACCTTGCCGAAACCGTCCGGGCCGCGTTTTACGGACAGGAAGTGATGCGCGTGCAGCGAGGACGCCATGAAGTCAAAATCATGGTGCGATACCCGCACGAAGATCGCCATCGCCTGGCGTCGTTCAACGACATTCGCATCCGCCTGAACGACGGCATCGAGCGTCCCATCACGGAACTCGCGGAAGTCGACATCGTCCGTGGCTACTCCGAGATTAATCGCGTCAAGCAAAAGCGTTCGATCAAAATCACTGCAGACGTCGATCCCGAGCACGGCAACGAAGTCGAGATCGTTGCCGGCATCAAAGCAGATTTTATCCCGAAGCTTCTGAAAGAATATCCTGGCATCAGTGTCTCTTGGGAAGGACAAAATGAACAGCGTCAGGAGTCGATGGGCAGCCTGTTCAATGGCTTTATTGTCGCGTTGGTCGCCATGTTTATGCTGCTAGCCTTTGAATTCAAATCGTACTTTCAGCCCCTTTTGATTTTGGCCATCATTCCTTTTGGAGCCATCGGTGCGATTGCCGGGCATGCGATGATGGGCATACCCCTTACATTCTTCAGCATGTTCGGCCTGGTGGCTCTCACCGGGATCGTCGTGAACGACTCGATCGTGCTGGTAGACTTCATCAATCAACGCGTGCACGCCGGCATGCCGCTAAAGCAGGCACTGCTGGAAGCGGGCACACGACGATTCCGTCCTGTGCTTCTAACCACGATCACAACTGTGGGAGGGCTCTCACCACTGTTGATGGAGACTTCACTTCAAGCACAGCTTCTGATCCCAATGGCGACGAGTATTGCATTTGGGGAAATCTTCGCGACCGTCCTGGTGCTCTTCCTGGTTCCAGTCGGTTACTCCATCAAGGTCAGCTTTATCGAGTTCTTCGCTCCTGGTTCCATCCTCAGCGAAGAGAACCATCACAGCGAAGCTGCCCCTCAGCCAGTTCATGCGTTTACTTCGCCTGGCAAACTCGAAGAGTCTTCGATCGGTACGTCACACTAGCCGATGCCCTGCAGGAGATTGCCAGTCCGGCCCGAAACTTGCACCATCGTATTATCTTCGATGAGCAGTACATCGTTGCGTTAAACTACGTGGAAACGCTTTGAGTTTCGGGCAAGTGACTTGTAACCGTGATGCGAGCCACGCATCTAAGACGGTTTAGCCAACCGCTTAACGAGAGCGTGCTCTGACTTTGTATGATTCTGAAAACCACTTGCGAGAAAGCTGATCTCATGGATCTTCAACTGAAGAACAAGAATGCTCTGGTTACCGGTTCAACCAAAGGAATTGGCTACGCAATTGCTCAAGTACTCGCCCAAGAAGGAGCGAACGTCATCGTGAATGGACGCAGCGAAGAATCCACCCAGGCCGCGGCCCAGTCAATCGGGCACGGCGCACGGGGCATTGCCGCTGACGTATCCACGGCCCAGGGATGCAGCGAACTGCTCGATAAGGCGGGGCAAATTGACATTCTGGTGAACAACGCTGGAATCTTTGAACCCAAAGACTTCACTGAGATTCCCGACGAGGATTGGGAGCGGTTCTACCAGGTAAACGTGATGTCAGGCGTACGCTTGACACGCGGCGTTCTACCTGGCATGCTCGCCCGAAATTGGGGACGAGTTCTGTTTGTCTCCAGTGAAAGTGGTGTCCAGATTCCCTCCGAGATGATTCACTACGGCATGACCAAGGCGGCGAACATCTCTCTGGTCAACGGGATCGCTCGACTCACCAAAGGCACTCATGTTACCGTGAACGCGATCCTGCCGGGGCCGACAGCCTCGGAAGGAGTTTCTCAGTTCGTGGGAGAACTGGCCCAGGAAGCGAACCAATCGAAAGAAGAATTCGAGAAGGACTTCTTCAAAAGTGCCCGGCCGACTTCGCTCATTCAACGATTTGCCGAAGTCGAAGAGGTTGCTAACACGACGGCCTATTACTGCTCTCCCCTTTCCAGTGCTACCAACGGTGCCGCCATTCGAGTCGATGGTGGCGTCATCCTGGAAACATAAGTCACGCGAAACCGACAGACCATTTCGCAGGTAATACTTGGTACCGTAATACCTGTTTTCCCTGCGAGGTTGCCATGTTTCGTAATCGCCGCTGGCTCGTGCTGCTTTGCCTGGTTGGAGTGATTGGCTGGCTGCTCTGGAATGGCAATAACTTCCAAGCAGCCGAGATTCCGTCTCCACCCACACCAGGTCAGTACGAAATCGCTCTTGAGTCCGACGGATACACGCGGACGGCGTTGGTTCACATCCCCAAGGGGTACAACGACCAAATGCCTCCTCCTTTGGTTATTGCCATGCATGGAGCAGGGGGTGATGCCGAGTCGATCTTAGATCACGACAACTGGGCAAAACTGGCCGACGAAAAGGGTTTTGTCGTCATCGCACCCAACGGCCTGCCGGCCAGGCCACGGCTACCGAGCAACTTTCTAGCCAATCCACAGCTATGGAACTCCGGCCAACTTCGCGAAGGCTCACCGAGGTCCAAGATCGACGACGTGGCATTCATAAGCACCCTGCTAGACGACCTTATGAAAAAGGTTCCTTTCGACAAGAGCCGCGTCTTCGCCACCGGGCACAGCAACGGGGGCGGCATGACATTTCGCCTAGGTGCCGAGATGGCCGATCGCCTCGCTGCCATCGGTACGGTTGCCGGCATGGTCGCCGTGGAAGATCCGAAACCAACCAAACCGCTACCAACACTCTTCATCTTCGGAACGGCAGATCCTGTGCTACCACTGGATGGCGGAGAATCATCACTTCCCTGGGGCACGCGTACGACACCCCCAGTTGTCGATCTCATGAAGAAATGGGCCCAGGCGATTCACTGCGAGACGGATCCAACGACCATCTTGGATGACGAAGAAATCAAAAAGGTTCGCTACCCTTCCCGAAACCGAGGGCCTGAGCTAACGGTCCTTTATCTCAAAGGGCACGGACATCAATGGCCAGGTGCCAGCCGCAACCTACCACCTCGCTTGATTGGCCCCATCACCAGCAAGCTCGACGCCACTGCCGAGCTGTGGAAGTTCTTCGAGAACAGTACGAAATGATTACTCGTGACCTGCTGTCCCCGACTTCTTGAGATTTGCCAGGAACTCGACCAGGTCACGCAGTTCGGACTTCGACAGATGCTTGAAGATATCTTCAGGCATCGGACTCTTGGCACTCTTGCGTCCCTCGATATCATCTTGAGGAATCGTAATCAACTTTCCGTCGGCATCGACCAGGTTGACGGCCTCGTCCGTTTCTTCTTTCAGAACGCCTGAGTAAGTTTGACCATCGACCGTCAGAACCAGGATCGACTCAAAACCTTCGGCAATCTTGGCATTCGGCTGAACGACCGCTTCAAGGAGGTACTCACGCGTCTTCGTCTGCCCCAAAGCATCCAACTCCGGACCAACCCGGCCGCCGGTTCCCATCGCACGGTGACAGCGAACGCAAGACGTTTCCGTCTTCTCGAAGAAGATCTTGCGACCTCGCTCGAAGTCACCACCAGCAAGTGCCACACGGTATTCGGCCAGCGGATCAGCAGGATCCAGCGACAAGCGGTACTTCTCGAGCAGCGACGAAACCTCTGCCGAGTCTTTGAATGCAGTTGCCGCTTCGATCACATCCAGGCGTGTGTCCTCAGGCACCTTACCGGCTAGCAGGCTATCCATCGTGGCCGAAACAATTTCCCCGGCACCGTCGGGCTTCAAGCTGCCCAAGGTTGCCAAAGCCTTTTGACGTTCGATCGTCGAATCCGAAGCAATTCCCTCCGCCAGCGTCTTGGCCGCGGCATCCGGAGTAAGCTTCGCCACTTGATCGCGTGCTACGGCACGGACCAATGGCTGATCCGACTTCAGGGCTTCTTGCACAATCGGCATGGCCTTGTCGGCATCGACACTGACCAACGCAGCGATCGCATCGGCTCTCGTTTCGGCAGATTGCTTGGAATCGGTGGCCAAACCAATCAGCACCGGTGCAACCTCTTTAATTCCGAATGAAGCAGCCAGCTTGGCCGCCTTGTTGCGAACCGCCTCGTCAGTGGTCAATAGTTTTGGTAAAGCCCCGGCCAGAGCCTCTTTGGCAACTGCATTGTCCCGTTCTTCCAGCGGGCGATAGAAGTTGATCACACGATCTAGCTGACCTGGCTTATCCCAGGCTTCCAGCATCGATAACGCTTCCAATCGCATCGCCTCTGGCATGTCACTTCTAGCGGCGAAGCGAGCCAGTGCTTCGGCGTTCTCCTGGTCACCCAGGCGGAAGTTCGCATTGAGCACACGGCGAAGCAGGGCATCGTTCTTCCAGCCTGAATCAATCAACCGAGCGGCCTGTGGCAATGCGGCTTCCATCGGCAGATCGTGAATCGCACGTACCGCTTCCAGAACGACTAATTCATTCCCATCGGTCAAGAAACGCACGACGGTCGGACTCTCAAGTCTCCGCAAAGCGACCACGGCTGCGATACGAACACTGGGAGATGGATGATTGGCCAAATCAGCCAGTGACTGAAGACTTCGCATGCCAGCCATCGCCATAATACCGCCATGACGCAAAACTGGATCTTGATCCGCATTCTTAGCCAAAATCGCGGCGACACGATCGATTACCTGATTCGGATCACCATGCGGTCCGGCATTGCCCAGTCCGATCATGGCGAAGTATTGAACTCGTGGGTTCTCATCTTCCAGTAATTCTGGAAGCCCATAGATCACGCGTAGCTCTCCCAGGACTCGGCCAACTTGTGCCCGGACTTCAGGGTCTTTGTCTTTCACCAATTGCGTCGAGAGCAGTTCCACCGATTTCACGCGATCGGAGATCTTAGCTTCCCCTTCCGCAATTTGTCCGATGCCCCAAATGGCATGTAGACGGGCAAACTGCGATTGATCACTATCAGCAGCGACCGCCTTCAGTACATCAAGCTTGCCGCCAGCGGCTAGTGCGAACTGTGCTTTCATCCGCACGCGGCGATCGGCATGGCCCAGCAGTTGCTTCAGTTCGTCATCCGACTTGGCCGTGAAGTCACTCGGCAAGAGCTCTTTCACTTCGGCGATCAGCTTTGCGTCTTCCGGATTGTCTTTGGTCAGGCGATAGATACGTCCCTTATTCAACCCGGTCCATCCATCGACCCAGTCGCTAACATACATGGCACCATCAGGGCCGAAATCGACGTCGGTCACCAGACATTTCCAGAGGAACTCCGCGGAGTCAACCAGGCCATAACCAGCACCCTTGGCTTCCATGCGGAATGTTCGGATACCGCTATTCGCCGGACCACCACGGAAGTCACAGAGAAAGAACGTGCCATCGTACTGCTTGCCAAAACCGGTACCGGGGTAATAGACCAGCCCGCTCGGTCCGTCCGAAATGTTGACGATCGGCGGAACGATATAAGCGGCTTGTCCCTCGTGGTGTGGATGCCACAGTTTCTCTCGGTTCCACGGTCCGCGATCACTGAGATACTGGTAAGCCATGTTCCAGCCCGTGTGCCCATCCTTAACCAGATAAATCCATCGGGCCTGGTCACCACTGTCCGAGTTGTTGTCGCAAGTAAACAGGTTGCCGAAATCATCGAATGCAAGTTCCTGAGGATTGCGTAGCCCCGTGCAGAAGACCTCCAGGTTCGATCCATCAGGATTACAGCGGAACACGGCACCCGAGCCTGGATCTTTGAGCTTCGCTCCATTGACTTCGATGTTGTACCCACGGTCACCAATACTGAAATAGATCTTGCCGTCGGGGCCCAAAGTCAGGCCGTGCAAGTCGTGACCGCGAAACGCAAAGCGAACGCCGTACCCTTCACTAAGGGACTTCTTTTCGTCTGCAACACCATCTCCATCAACGTCTTCCAGCTTCCACACATGCGGAATGTTGGTGTAGTAAACACTGCCGTTGAGCGCCAACACACCAGCCCCGGTTCCTTCCACCACGTCGTTGTAGCCGGCCGAAAAGACCGTGTCATTGTCTGCTTTGCCGTCGCCGTCAGTATCCACCAACATGCGAATGCGATCGTCGTGCTGGGTATATTTCTGAGCCGCTTCAGGATGATGCTTCAGAATGTAGGCGCGACGATCGGCCACCGATTGCGCGGAGAGATCGTCGACCAGCCAATAGTTGTGATTCCGGTTGTCCTCGACCCCCTGACCCTGCCGATAGGTTTCCGCCACATAGACGCGACCGAAATCATCGAGACAAAATGCCACGGGATTCGCAGTCATCGGTTCGGCCGCAAAAAGGCTCATCGTGAACCCTTCAGGAACTTTGTACCCAGAGATCGCCTTTTCACCTTCATCTGAGGCCGGAGCGAGTTGAGGAACTTCTGGCTCCGGTACTTCGGCCAGCAGCGGCAAGCCGCCCATACCAATCAATACCAGGACCAACAAAGAACAGGACAGAATGTTCAAGCTTTTCAAGTTCAACATGCTTCTCACGATACGAATGGGATCCCCTGAAAACACTTGACGATGGAAAGGCCGATTTGCGGCTTTTTTCAGGAGGATGGCAATGAATAGGAGAATATTTGGCTATTCGCGGTAAACTTTTTAGAGTAGTCCGTTTGACGTGACTTCACAAGATTGCCGTTGTGCGCGAATCTATATGCTGTTCACGACCACCTAACTCGAACCCCCCCTCAACTTAGGTCCCATCCATGAGTGTCATATGCAGTAATTGCGGTGAAGAGCTCATGGGGGCAGTCAATCGCTGCTGGAAGTGTGGCACGCCATTCATTCGCAGCGAAACGGTTAGAGCGTCCGCAGTTGACGGGGCGAGTTCCAGTCAGACGGTTCTACTGCAAGTTCCGCCCATTCGCAGGGCTCCTGTCCTTGCAATCTATCTCGCGCCGGATGAAGCAGAAGACGAACCCATTACGGCAATCATTGCTGAAGAATGCGTGGAAGCAGAACCGGCGGCTACTGCAACTCCGCCACTCGCGGCAGTCCCGGCTATGAGAAGGTTCTTCGAATCTCTTCCGGTAGATTACGCCAGTATCGGCGGCTCTATCGTCGCCTTGCTGGCGAACCTTGCCTGCTACTACTCAATTCTTGGTGTGCTACTCGCAGCTGTCGCAGTCATATCAAATGTCTATCTGCTATCCCATCGACGCTCCAAGGCTCGTTGGATAGGGTTTGGACTTTCGATCTTGTCCTTGCTGTCCGCACTTACCCGAACAGTGGCAAGCCTCTATTCTTGGTTCACTGGCATACCCCTGACGATGGCCTTGTTCGGTTAGCTGACACAATTGACGGCATACATGAACTCACTAGACAAGAACGATATTCGCCGCCAGGCAATCGCACGACGTCAGCAACTAGGTGATGCTGGAAGGCGAAGCGAAGTCATTTGCAGCCGACTTATTGCCGAATTCCCGATTCAAGAAGACTCTTACTGGCTAGTCTATGTGAGCGTGCGCGACGAAGTCAAAACGACGCGCATCCTGGAAGAAGTGTTAGCCAACGGCCACCAGGTCGTGGTTCCCTATTGCCTGACAAACCAGGAACTGGGCCTCTTCCTACTCACCGATCCCCAGCAGCTTGAGCGGGGCGCATTTGGAATACTGGAACCAATCGCAACGCTGCGAGCGGAGCAAACCGTTGCCCCCGAGATGCTAGATACGATCGTAGTGCCTGGCGTTGCGTTCGACCGGCACGGCAACCGGATCGGCTATGGCAAAGGTTATTTCGATAGGTTGCTGACGAACTTGCGAAGCGATTGCCTGAAGATTGGCCTGGCGTTCGATTGCCAGATTTTCCCGGAGATCCCGGCCGATGCCCACGACCGGCCTGTCGACCATCTCATTACCGAATCGCAATCGATTCGCTGCTCCGCGAAAACTTAACGCCTGGCAAGCACTCGGATATTGTCGAGTCCACTTCG
This sequence comes from Blastopirellula marina, assembly GCF_002967715.1. NCBI lineage: Bacteria > Pseudomonadati > Planctomycetota > Planctomycetia > Pirellulales > Pirellulaceae > Blastopirellula > Blastopirellula marina. Next base: position 2,284 of record NZ_PUIA01000038.1, on the reverse strand, counting down.
CGTGTCTTTGAACGGTGGCCCTTCGTAGTCACGTTCAAGCCGAGCGCTATGGCCATCCCAGACTTTTAGCAGTTCTTCCTTGCTCCAGAACTCGATGCCAATGTCCGGGTTAGGGTCGGCAATGACATAGTAGCCTTGAATTTGCCCCAGACAGACAACCGAGTGAATCTCACCCACTTTCCACCCGTCTGGCAGACCTGCGGCATTGCCACCCCCAAACCAGGCTTGCTTTCCAACACGCAGTACAACCGGCCTGCGCGAGGCTGCCAGTTCATCGGCGGTGAGATAGTCCATCCGCACCCGGTAGTGTGTATCCTTCGTTTTAAGCTTTAATCCTCGGTAGAACCCTTTCCAAGACGTTCCCTGCCGAGTCAAACACAACTCGGCCATCTCCTCTTCGGTTGTAGGAATGTCGTAGTAGTTCAGAAGCGTGGCCGCACAAGCTGCAGTGCATGTCTGGTTCGTCGTCTGGTAGCAAATACCCTGGGAATCCCAGTTCATATCACACTCTGGTGCCTGTCCCATTAAGGGATAGATCAACGACCAGACACCAGCTCCAAGCAGACCGCTCATGGGAATGACTCGTCGCCACCCCTGATCACGTAATCGGTTGGATGCGATCGCTGCAAGTACCATCGCTGCCAATGGATAAGCGTTACTAAGAATGATCAAGTTCGAGAACGGCAACAGCTCTGTCAGGAAGAGACTTTCCCAAACGAATGCCGTATAGAGCCCAACGGCAGCAACCACAACGACCGCGAATTGATTCAGAGCGAATACCGACCAGCCCTTGGTCCAGGCTCTTGTGGCAAAGAAGCCGCCAAGGCTGATAACACCAACAATGAAGTAACCCGCGATCACATCCTGCATACGAGCCTCCTTTCCTAGTGCCTGCCTGCACCACTTTGGAGTGAAATATGGATGTCCGGCAGTGGGGCAACTGCCGTGTCAATCGACTAAGGATGAGGTGTTAGCAATAGTATCGTTAACTTCCCATGAAGACCATAGACAATTGCTGCGTTTATCCGCGATAATACAGGGTTTTTTCCACCCCAAGCATTGAGAGTCAGCCAAAAAAAATGCCCGCACAGCGAGCATTTACCCCAAACAGAGCGGGTGTGAGTTATCGAGAGAGCCGTAAGCAACACGGGATCCAGCAGCTATCCAAAACTAGCAACAGAGACCCGGAATCGCTGTAACACCTTTCCATAAAAGGTGTTACAGCAACAACCTACTTCATGCCTGCCATCTGCTTCTCAATCCAATGCTCAAGTTCCTTCCAGTCGATCTCGGGAACCTGACACAAATCCGGTCGCAGTCGGACGGCATCTCGCACGTAGACATGATGGATTGCGTCTTGAGCTTTTTCCGTGTTCCAGTGCAAGAGAATCCGGACACATAATGGTAAAGAGCCGGGAACACTAATTTCATGAGTGCAGATCAGGGGAACATCCATCCATCCAATCTGCCGTGCCGCCAGAGCCGGAAACTCAGCATCGAGATCGCTGGTCACCGTAAAGATGGCGCTGGCTACATCCTTCGGATCGATTCCATTCTGTCGAATCATCAGGGCCAATAGCTGTCGAGTCGCTTCAAGGATCTCGTCTCGATCGTTGTGAGTAACCGTAGTCGCCCCGCGAACTCCACGACACATCATGACACCTATGCCCTTACTTACCTGGCAATCAATTCTACGCTTCAGCGAAACACGTGCTCCGACACTCGTAAAATACTAGATCGGAGCCGCTCTTTACAGGGTCACTAGCTCCTTCCGCAGTGAAAAGGGGAACGTTCCACAGGAATTTGCATCGCCGTAATGTGTTTTAGCACAGCATCTTACAACTTGATTTCATCTTTTCTAAACAAAAACCCCGTCAGCCCCTTTGACGCCAAACCAAGAAGCAGTAGGATATACCGTCTCACCTGAAGCGACTGACGCCGACAGGGAGAAGCGAAAGCTTTTGATCTTTGACAATTTGGTAGTGACCTCTGTTTGAGAACAATGGTGGTTGTGCTTCTTTGAGAATGCTTGCATTCCTGAAGAGGCGATCACAAATTTGGACTCAAGCTAGTTCAATTTCTTTTTAAACTAGTAGCTAGTTCAAACACATAGATTTTTAACTTGCTCACATGCTTTGGTGGCTTCGGTCACTGGGCTTAAGCAAATATTAATTGAAGGGTTTGATCCTGGCTCAGAATGAACGTTGGCGGCATGGATTAGGCATGCAAGTCGAGCGAGAACCAAGAAAGCTTGCTTTCGAGGGGACAGCGGCGAAAGGGAGAG